>CAYUAO010000014.1:25677-27613 GCA_964442775.1 uncultured Halothiobacillus sp.
CTGCAGTTGTTCTTCCTGCTGCCGTTTCTCGCCCGGCTGGGGCTGCTGCCGCGCCCGCGCCTCGGGCACCACCCGGGGGTGAGAAAGACGCTGCGGTTGATGCTGCCGGCGATGTTCGGCGCGTCGGTCACGCAGATCAACCTGCTGGTCGACACCATCCTCGCCTCGCTGCTGGTGGCCGGCTCGGTGAGCTGGCTGTACTACTCCGACCGGTTGGTGGAGCTGCCGCTGGGGGTGTTCGGCGTGGCGATCGGCACCGTGATCCTGCCGGCGCTGTCGCGGGCGTTCGCCCGGGGCAGCGACGAGGATTACAATCGCACCGTCAACGGCGCGCTGAAACTCACCCTGTTGATCGGCGTGCCGGCGATGGCGGGGCTGATCGGCCTGTCGGTGCCGATCCTCGCGACGCTGTTCGAGTATGGCGCGTTCACGCCGAACGACACCCAGATGGTGTCGATGGCGATGGTCGCCTACGCGCTCGGCCTGCCGGCGTTTCTCCTGATCAAGATCTTCGCCCCGGGCTTCTTCGCCCGCCAGGACACGATCACCCCGGTACGCATCGCCGTGATCTCGGTGGTCGCCAACCTGGTCTTCAAGGCGCTACTCGTGCTGCCGTGGATCGTGTGGATGGGCGGCAATCTCGCCCACGTGGGGCTGGCGCTGACCACGGTGATGGCCGCCTGGGTCAACGCCCTGCTGCTGGGCTGGACCTTGCGCCAGCGCGGCGCCTGGCGGGTCGAAGCGGGCACGCGCCGCTTCATTGGTCAGGTCACGCTCGCCGCGCTGACGATGGCCGGCCTGCTGCTCTGGATCAGCCCGGCGGCGCATGTCTGGACCGGCTGGGCGTGGTTCGAACGCCTGGGCGCGGTGCTGGGGCTGATCACGCTGGGCGTGGCGACGTTCGTCGCGGCCGCCGCCGTGCTCGGGCAGACGCCGCGCCGCCTGGTGTCGGTGGTCGCCTTCGATCGTCACGTGCCGCCCGAACATCAATGACGGAATGGCAATGACGGAATGGCAATGAAGGAAGCCCGAATGGAACTCGTCCGCCTGTCGCCCGGCACCACGTCGCCCGATACCGCCCAGGCCGGCGGGGCGGTGGTCACGATCGGCAACTTTGACGGCGTGCACCGCGGCCATCGGGCGGTGATCCGGCAGGCGGCGGAACGGGCCGAGGCACTCGGCCTGCCCCTGACCGTGGTGATCTTCGAGCCGCTGCCGCGCGAATTCTTTGCCGAGGCGCGCGGGATGGAGCCGGTGGCGCGGCTGACCCGGCTGCGCGAGCGATTCGATGCCTTCGCCGCGCTGGGCGTGGTCGACCGGCTGGCGCTGATGCCGTTCAACGCGACCCTGGCGCGCATGCCGGCACAGGCGTTCGTCGAGACGTTGCTGGTCGAGGCGCTGGGCGCACGCCACGTGGTGATCGGCGACGATTTTCGCTTCGGGGCCCGGCGCGCCGGCGATTTCGCCCTGCTCGAATCGATGGGGGCGCAGCTGGGTTTCGGCGTCGAGCGGGCGGTGACCGTCACCCTCGACGGCGAGCGGGTGTCCTCGACCCGGGTGCGCGCGGCACTCGAGGCCCGCGACGTGACCGGCGCCGCACGCCTGCTCGGTCACCCGTTCTTTCTCTGCGGGCGGGTGATGCACGGCGACAAGCGCGGACGCCAGCTGGGATTTCCCACCGCCAACATCGCCCTGCGACGCCGGTTGTCGCCGCTGCGTGGTGTATTCCTCGTGCGGATGCACGGCATCGGCGAGGCGCCACGCTACGGCGTGGCCAATATCGGCACCCGACCGACGGTCGACGGGGTCGAGGCACGCCTGGAGGTATTCGTGCTGGATTTCGACGGCGATCTCTATGGGCGCCTGGCGACGGTGGAGTTTCTCGCCGACATCCGCGACGAGCGGCGCTTCGAATCGCTGGACGCCCTGGTCGAGC
>CAYUAO010000015.1:0-23819 GCA_964442775.1 uncultured Halothiobacillus sp.
ATGCCGGCCGGATCGGCGTCCTGCCGATCCGGTTCAGCCCTTGTAAAGGGCGACGGCCCTTCACGGCGGACTGCGCCTTGCATCTGGGCCCTTGGAGGTCCCGCAGAGATGTCATCGATTCGTGCAGACCTTCCTTAGCAAATTATCGATCGAATTGTGCGAGCAGTTCACGGAGTGACTGGGACATCCCGGTAAGCCGCTCGCCAAGCCGGGAGACGTCACGAGCACTCTCGGTGGTGTCTTCCGCTTTACCGGATATCGACGAGATGTTCCGGTTCATCTCGTCGGCGACCGCGCTTTGTTCTTCGGTTGCCGTCGCGATCTGGGAACTCATGTCGTTGATCACGTCGACTGCCTGGGCGATCAGGTTCAGGGCATTGTTCGTCTCCTCGGCCTGGTGCTCGACGAGTTCCATCTGTCCCCGGCCCGCCTCGACGCTCTCGACGGATGTCGAGATTCCCTTTCGCAGCGCCTCGATCATCGAGCGGATCTCCTGGGTCGAATCCTGGGTCTTCTTGGCCAGCGAGCGGACTTCCTCGGCGACCACCGCGAATCCACGACCATGCTCGCCCGCCCGTGCCGCCTCGATGGCCGCGTTCAGCGCGAGCAGATTGGTCTGGTCCGCGATGCCGCCGATCACCTGGATGATGGTGTCGATCCTGTTGCCGTGTTGCTCGAGTGCCTCGATCGACCTGGCCGTCTGGTCGAACTGGCCGGCGAGGGATTCGATCGCTCGGTGAGTCTGTGCCACCTCGCTGCGGCCCGTCCCCGTTTCCCGCTCCGCGTTCTGCACCGCCGAGGCCGTCTCCGCCGCGTTGCGGGCCACTTCCTGGACGGTGCTGGCCATCTCGTTCATCGCCGCAGCCACTTGCTCGACCTCGCTGAGCTGGCTTTCCATGCCTTTCGAGGCCCTTTTCCCGTTGCTGGCAAGTTGCTCCGAGGCGGTCGTCAGGGCCTTGGCCGACTCGTTGAAGTGGCCGAACACCGTGCTCAGGCGGGCCTGCAGGAGCTTTGCGGCCTGATTGAGCTGGCCGACCTCGTTTTCGCCGGAGACGACAATGCCTTGTCGGAGCTTTCCGCCGGCCATGCGTTTCAAGGTCTCGGCGGTCCGTCTCATCGGGTTGAAGATGAACCGTCTGACCAGGAACAGGATGACCAGCAAGGCGACGATATTGACCGCGGCCAGCACCAGGCTGGACTGGTAATTCGAGCGCGTCGCTACCAGGACTTCGCTGGCCTGTTCGGCCGTCAACGCCCGCGCTTCCTCCGGCGCCGGCCCGGTCAGGAGCCCTTCGAGATTGCCGTGACTCACGATGGACTGGCCCATCTTCAGCGCGCTGAGCAACACCAGTAGTCCGATGACGAGGAGCAACCAGGTCATGAAGCTGACGTTGGCGAGCCGGCGTTCTTTCGGCAGTTCCGTCGCCTTGCTTTCATTGAGCTGGCGGTAGAGCCTTTCCGCCTTCTGGATCTGCTCGCCGGTCGGCTTGGTTCGGATGGACTGGTAGCCGACGATCTCGTCGCCGGCATAGACCGGGGTGACATAGGCCAGCACCCAGTAGTGGTCGCCGTTCTTGCAACGGTTCTTGACCATCTGGCTCCACACCTTGCCCTTCTTGACCGTCTCCCACAGGTCCTTGAAGGCGGCCGGCGGCATGTCGGGATGGCGGATGACATTGTGGTTCTTCCCGATCAGCTCGTCCCACTCGAAACCGCTGACCTTGATGAAGTCCTCGTTGACGTAGGTGATGCGTCCCTTGAGATCCGTCGTCGAGATCAACTGCCAATCGGCGGGGTAATCGAAATTCTGCTGGGTAACCGGGAGGTTGACTTTCATCGTCATGTCCTTGGCAGGGGGCGGCAGGCGTCTGGTTCATGGACTTGTCGGCCCTTTCCTGTCTTCGTGTGCACGGTGGATTGAATGGCTTGGCAGAACTGTTGGCGCCACTCATCCGTCCGGGTGAGGGCGAGCGGATGCTCGCTTGAGGTGCAGTATAGGAAAGTTATACTATTGTTGTACATCATTGTTTTCTTCAAGGACCGGCTCCTCGATGCCGCCGTCTCGAACGCTCAGGCGTGCAACGGATTGAGGCCCGGGGCGGTCCGTCCGCCCTGGGTCATGCCCTGTGCCTGCCGGCGATCGCCGTGGGCGTCGGGATCGAGGAGCAGCCGGCCTTCGTCGAGGCCAACGGTTGCGACAGCGGCCGTGATTGCCTCTTCAGCCCGCTGTTGCCGCCGACGTCCTTCGTCCGCCTGTTGACCGGGTAACGCTGCTACGCTCAGTACGATGGTCCGTCGGTGGCGTCCGGCGGGGAGCGGTCGTGTGACGATGGAGGAGCGAGCATGACGAGAAACGGTGGTCTGCTGGCCGATGCGCTGGCGCATCTCAAGCCGCTGATGGACGACGAGCGCATCTCGGAAGACGCCCGGCAACGCCTGTCGCAACCCAACCGGGTGGTCGAGGTGGAGATCCCGCTGCGCATGGACGACGGTTCGCTCAAGGTCTTCACCGGCTGGCGTTCGCTCTACGACAACACCCGTGGGCCGGGCAAGGGCGGCATCCGCTTCCATCCCAAGGTCACCGGCGACGAGGTCGCCGCACTGAGTTTCTGGATGGCGGTCAAGTGCGCCGTGGTCGACCTGCCGTTCGGCGGGGCGAAGGGTGGGGTCTGCGTCGACCCCAAGCAGCTCTCGCGCCTCGAGCTCGAACGCCTCTCGCGCGGCTACATCCGCGCGCTGCTCGACGTGATCGGGCCCGACCGGGACATCCCCGCGCCGGACGTCAACACCAACGAGACCATCATGGGCTGGATGGCCGACGAGTACCGTCAGGCCGCCGGCAAGCATCGACGCGGCGTGATCACCGGCAAGCCGCCGGGCCATGGCGGTTCGTTGGGACGTACGGCGGCAACCGGCCGCGGCGCGCTGCAGGTCCTCAATATCTGGGAGCGCCGCCGCGGCCGGGCCGACCAGCGCCCGCGCATCGCCGTGCAGGGCTTCGGCAACGCCGGTTTCCATTTCGCTCGGCTCGCGCACGATGCCGGTTACCGCGTGGTCGCCATCGCCGACTCGCGTGGCGCGATCTACCGCGACGAGGGTCTCGATCCGTTGCCCATCTGGGAGCGCAAGTACCAGTCTTCCGAGCTCTCGGGGCAGGTCTACTGCGAGCAGTCGGTCTGCGCGGAAGTGGAGGTGGACCAGCTCAGCAACGAGGAACTGCTCGCCCTCGACGTCGACGTGCTGGTGCTGGCGGCGCTGGAGAACGCCGTCACCGAGAAGAACGTCGATTCCATCCGTGCGCCGACCGTCCTCGAAATCGCCAACGGCCCGATCAACAACGCCGCCGACCGCGAGCTCGCCGAACGGGGCGTGACCGTCATCCCCGACGTGCTCGCCAACAGCGGCGGGGTGATCGTCAGCCACATGGAGTGGGTGCAGAACCGCATGGGCGACTACTGGAGCGAGGAGGATATCGAGCGGCGATTGGCCGACCGCCTCGGCGAGCAGGCCGAACTGGTCTTCGAACGGGCCGTGGGCGAGGACGAATCCCTGCGTTCGGCGGCCTACCGGCAGGGCATCGAGCGCATCGCCATCGCCATGGACGGGCTGGGCACCGAGCGGTACTTCTGCGGCGATACCGGGCCGTAGGGCCGCTGCTGGGGGCTGGGCGAACGACCCGTGCGGGCGGTCGGTTTGCGGGTCGGTTCCGGTACAATCCGCCCATGACTCAAGATCCGATTCTCGATCCGCTCAACGCCGCCCAGCGCGAGGCGGTCACCAGCCCATCCTTGGCCACGCTGGTGCTCGCGGGTGCCGGCTCGGGCAAGACGCGCGTGCTCACCCACCGCATGGCCTGGCTGGTCGCCGAGCAGGGCATCTCGCCCTATTCGCTGCTGGCCGTGACCTTCACCAACAAGGCCGCCGGCGAGATGCGCGGGCGGCTGGGCTCCCTGCTCGACGGCCAGGAGCTCGGTCCGCGCGGCGTCGACGGCATGTGGGTGGGCACCTTCCACGGCCTGTCGCATCGCCTGCTGCGCCAGCATGCCAAGGAGGCCGGGCTGCCCGAGGGCTTCCAGATCATCGACTCGGACGACCAGCTGCGGCTGGTCAAGCGCCTGATCCGCGAGGCGGAACTGGACGAGAACCGCTTTCCGCCGCGGCTGGTCGCCTCGATGATCAACGGCTTCAAGGAAGACGGGCTGCGTGCCCGTCACGTGGTGCCGGGCGACGACCCGATCCGCGACCAGGTGATCGTCATCTACAAGGCCTACGAGCGGGTCTGCGAGCGCAGCGGGCTGGTCGACTTCACCGAGTTGCTGCTGCGCGCCACCGAGCTCCTGCGTGGCAACGATGCCCTGCGCGCGCACTACCAGCGGCGCTTCCGCCAGGTGCTGATCGACGAGTTCCAGGACACCAACGCCCTGCAGTACGCCTGGGCGCGCCTGCTGGTGGGCGAGGACAACGGCATCTTCGCCGTGGGCGACGACGACCAGTCGATCTACGGCTGGCGCGGGGCGAAGGTCGAGCACATCCAGCACTTCTCGCGCGACTTCCCCAACACCCACCTGGTGCGCCTGGAGCAGAACTACCGCTCGACGCGCACCATCCTCGAGGCGGCCAACAGCGTCATCGCGAGAAACGCCGGGCGGCTGGGCAAGAACCTCTGGACCGAGGGCGATCACGGCGCGCCGATCCGCTTCTACCGCGCCTTCAACGACCAGGACGAGGCCAACTTCGTGGTCGAGCAGATCGCCACCGCCGTGCGCGAGGGCCACGACCGCGCCGACTGCGCGGTGCTGTATCGCTCGAACGCCCAGTCGCGCCTGCTCGAGGAGGCGCTGATCCGCGAGGGCATGCCCTATCGCATCTACGGCGGCCTGCGCTTCTTCGAGCGCGCCGAGATCCGCGATGCGCTCGCCTACCTGAAGCTGGTGGCCAATCGCCACGACGACACCTCCTTCGACCGTATCGTCAATCGGCCCACCCGCGGCATCGGCGACAAGACACTCAACGAGATCCGCCAGGCCGCGCGCGAGCAGGGCGCCTCGCTGTGGGACGCCGCGCTGATCCTGCTGGCGGAGAACCAGCTTTCTCCCCGCGCGGCCGGTGCGCTGCGCCAGTTCATGACCCTGATCGAGGCGATCGACCAGCAGACGATCAACGACGAGCTCGGCGAGCGCATCGAGAAGACCATTGACAAGAGCGGCCTGCGCGCGCTGTTCGAGAAGGACCGCGACCGCGAGCGCGGCGAGACCAAGATCGAGAACCTCGACGAGCTGGTCTCCGCCGGGCGCGGCTTCGTCATGGAGCGCAACACCGACGAGGAGATGAGCGAGCTCGAGGCCTTCCTCGCGCACGCCAGTCTCGAGGCCGGCGAGGCGCAGGGCGCGGCCTGGGAGGACTGCGTGCAGATGATGACCCTGCACGCGGCCAAGGGGCTCGAGTTCCCGCAGGTGTTCCTGGTCGGGGTCGAGGAGGGCCTGTTCCCGCACCAGATGTCGATCGACGAGCCCGGCCGCCTCGAGGAGGAGCGGCGGCTCTGCTACGTCGGCATCACCCGCGCCGAACAGCAGCTGACCATGACCTGCGCCGAGTCGCGCCGCCTGCACGGCAAGCAGATCTTCCCCATGCCGTCGCGCTTTCTCGGCGAGCTGCCGCCGGATCTGGTCGAGGAAATCCGCCCCCGCGCCACACGCGCGGCGGCCGCCTTCGGCGCCCGACGCCCCGAGGGCGAGCCGGGCCCGCGCACCCACAAGCAGAACGAGACCGGCTTCACGATCGGCCAGACCGTGCGCCACGCCAAGTTCGGCGAGGGCACCATCCTCGACTGCGAGGGTACCGGCGCCTCGGCGCGCGTGCAGGTCAACTTCGGCGAGCATGGCGCGAAGTGGCTGATCCTCTCCTACGCCAACCTCCAGTCGGCTTGATCGACCGGCCCGGGTGGACGGGTCGGCCTAATTGTTTGTCCCCCGGGCCGAGTGCCGCCGGGACGTTTCCGCCCCGCAGGTCAGCCGGTGCCTTACCGAGGCGGGGACGGCGGCTGATGCCGCCTTCGCGGTTATTGGGCCCGCGACCACGGGGTGACGCGCTGGCAGGCGTGTGTGCTGTCTGCGGATACCCTGGTTCGCGGCACTTGTCTCCTTGCCTGATGCCGACCGAAACGGCCAACCTAGGGCAGGGAGAATCGTGTCGGTTCGTATCCTGTTCCTCCCCGCCGTAGCCGTTCCAGGCCGGACCCGGCCCGCTGGCAGCCGCCACGCCGGATCGTGGACTCGGTATTCTCCCGCAGACGGCTGTTCTTCGAGTGCCACCTAGCGCACCGCAACGGGTAGGTGGTCTGTCCGGTCTGGGGCTACCCGCCCATGCGCAAACGCAATGGGTTCGACTGCCGTTTCCTGTGCCGCCGGGAGGACAACGGGCAGGGCGCCCCGGGCGGACGAGACCAATGGCGGACCCAACACCACAGTCCCGCTTATCCCTGCTACCCCTTCACCCGTACGCCGTCGGTATGGTTCTGGAACGAGCCGCTCGATTTCACCGGGAACAACCGGAACCGGTTGTGCGGCGCCTCGGCGCTGGAGGAGGGTGGCGCCTTTGACACCGCCATGAGCCGTTGAGGTGGCTGGTGACCAACGATCGGGACGCCATCGTCCGCCAGCGGGTGCACGTCGTCTCGCAGCGAAGCCGCGCTCTCTGACGACCGAGCCCTTCCCGCCCCAGGATTTCCCTCTGGATCAAGGCCCCTGATCGCGGTACCGGGGGTGGCACTTGCCCATCGATATTTACCTGAGTATATTTTGCATCGTTCGCCGGCTCCTTTGCCGGCTTTTGCTGCGCTGGCGATATGTATATAAGTAAATAACGATGGATTGATAAACCATGTGCCTTGTGTCTCGACGATTTGCCCTGATCCCGCCATCCCTGTTCGCCGCCCTCGGCAGTGCCGCTCTGCAGGCCGAGCCGGCACCCGACGCACCGGCCTTCGAGCTGGGCGTCATCGAGATCACCGCCAAGGGGGACGACTTCGACGTCTCCGATCCGGCCGCGCGGGTGGTCGAGGGCGAGCGGTTGCGCCAGACGGACCGGCAGACAGTTTCCGAGGCGCTGCGCGACCAGCCGGGGCTCACCCTGCGGGCCGGCTCGCGGCGCAACGAGGACAAGATCCTGATCCGCGGTTTCGACTCCCGCCAGGTCACGCTCAATGTCGACGGCATTCCGGTCTACGTGCCCTATGACGGCAATGTCGACCTGTCGCGCTTTCTCTCCGGCACGCTCGCGCAGGTGTCGGTCTCGCGGGGGCTGAGCTCGCTGATGTACGGGCCGAACAACATGGGCGGCTCGATCAATCTGGTCACCAGCCGCCCCGAGGAGGCCCTTTCCGCCCGGGTGCATGCCGGCGGGCAGGCCGGGCGCGACGGGGTGTTCGGCCGGCATGTCGGCGCACAGGTCGGCAGCCGCCCCAACGAACTCTTCTATGTGCAGGGCGGGGTGGCGCATCGCTCCTCGTCCGGCTATCCGCTCTCCGACTCGTTCGATGCGGTGCCCACCCAGCCCGAGGGCGAGCGGCTCAACAGCCATGAGGAGACCACCAATACCAATCTCCGCCTGGGCTTCACGCCGGGGGACGACGAGTACAGCCTCTCCTACTACGGCACCCGCGGCGACAAGGGCTCGCCGCCGTACACCGGCGCGGCGCCGGGGCAGAAGGCGCGTTTCTGGCAGTGGCCGTACTGGCGCAAGAACGGCGTCTACTACCTCGGCGAGACGCACATCGGGCCGGGCACGCTCTCCACACGGGCCTACTACGACACCTTCGAGAACAGCCTGTCGTCCTACGATGACCTGAACTACGACAGCATGGACCGGCCGTACGCCTTCAACTCCCGCTATGACGATCACACCGCGGGTGGCGGGGTCGAGTGGGAGCAGGCGATCGGCGCGCACCGGCTTCGGGCGATGGCGCAGGCCAAGTTCGATACCCACCGCGAGCAGGATTTGGCACAGGACCGCACGCCGACCAGCGACTGGCGCGAGTACGAGAGCGAGATCTTCAGCGCCGGGATCGAGGATCGCTGGGCACTGACCGGCGCGACCGACCTGTCCCTGGGCTACCGGGTCGACCGCTTCGAGGTCACCCGTGCCGACCAGACCGCGCCGGACGGCTCGCCGGTGGCCCTGGCCGACCCGGAGTTCGCCCACAACCTCCAGCTGGTGCTCGCGCACGAGATCGGCGAGCAGACCCTGTTCGCCGGGCTCTCGCGCAAGACGCGCTTCCCCAGCATCAAGGAGATGTTCTCCTACCGCCTCGGGCAGGCGATTCCCAACCCCGGGCTGGGGCCGGAGACGGCCAACCACGCCGAGGTCGGCAGTCGTGGCCGCTGGGCGGACGTCGACTACCAGGCGAGCCTGTTCTACAGCCGCGTCGAGGATGCCATCGAGGCGGTGGCCATCGGCGGTGGGCTGAAGCAGGCGCAGAACGTCGGCGATGCCACCCGCGCCGGGCTGGAGGTCTCGCTCTCGCGTCCGCTCGGCGAGCAGTTCGCCGTCTCGGTCGACTATGCCTACCTGTACAGCGAACTGGGTGACGACGAGCTCGACGCCCGCTTCGTTCCGCGCCACAGCGGCCGGCTGGGGATGGAGTGGACACCGATCGAGGCCCTGCAGGTCGAGGCGGCACTTGCCGGCCGTTCGCAGACCGAAAGCAGCACCGACGGCACGCAACCGGTCGCCGGTTTCGCCACCGTCGACCTCAATGCCCGCTACGAGCTCACGCGCCAGCTCACCCTGCGCGCCGGGGTGCGTAATCTCACCGACCGCGACTACGCCTACACCGAGGGCTACCCCGAGCCGGGTCGGGTCTTTCACGGAGACATCGAATGGCGGTTCTGATCGACTTATGCCCCGATCGCGCCCGTCGGCGATTGCTGGCCGGGTGGGTGGCCGCTCCCCTGGGGCTCCTCGCCGGCCGGGCCGCGGCGACCGCGCAGACCGGGCGTTTCGATCGTCTCTACGGGGCCAACCCGGTGGTGAGCTACCTCATCTCGGCGCTCTACCCGGAGCGCCTGGTGGGCTGGAACTTCCCGCCGCCGGCGCAGGCGCAGGGCTTCATCCGCGAGACGGCCCTGAGCCGTCCGGTGGTCGGCGGGTTCTTCGGCCAGGGGCGCATGCCCAACGAGGAGGCGCTGCTCGCCGAACACCCCGACCTGGCGGTGGTCTCCGGGGCGACTTCCGCCTCGCTCGAGCGCTCGATCGAGGCGATGGACTCGCTGGGCCTGCCCACGCTGACCCTGAGCCTCGACCGGGTGGACGACTACCCCGCGGCCATTCGTCGACTGGGCGAGCATCTCGGCGAGTCCGAGCGCAGCGGCCGGGCGGCGGACGCGGCCGACCGCTTGCTGGGCCTGATCCGGGCGCTGCCCGATCACGGCGGGCCGACCATCTTCTACGCCGAGCAGCACGACGGGCTGGCGACCGAGTGCCGTGGCTCGCTGCATTCCGAGGCGATCCGGCTGGTCCACGCGTTCAATCCGCATACCTGCGGGCCCGAGGAAGCGGACAGCCGCTTCGGCATGGTGCGCATCCACACCGAGACGCTGCTCGACTACGACCCGGACTGGATCCTCACCCAGTCGGCCGATCTCTACCGGCGGTTTCACCAGGCCCCGGCCTTCGCGATGCTCTCGGCGGTGCGTGGCGGGCGGGTGCTGCTCGCCCCGCAGGCGCCGTTCCGCTGGCTGGATCGTCCGCCCTCGTTCATGCGCCTGCCCGGCGCGCTGTGGCTGTACGACCGCCTGCATCCCGGCCACGGCCGCTTCGACCTGGACGCGGAACTGCGCCGCTTCTTCGCCGCCTTCTTCCGCGTCGAGCTCACCACCGAGCAGCTGGCGGGGATGCGCCGTGCCGAGGAGGCCATCTGATGGGCACCCGGATGCGTATCGGGCTGATGAGCTTCCTGGATGCCCACCACGGGCAGGACCCGGGCGAGCGGATGCGCGCCGGGCTGTCGCTGGCCGAGCGCATCGAGGCACTCGGCTGGGACAGCATCTGGCTGACCGAGCATCACGGCAATCCGCACAATCCCACGCCGCGTCCGGAGCTGGTGCTCGCGCATCTGGCCGCGCGCACCCGGCGGCTGGAACTGGGATCGGCGGCGCTGCTGCTCGGCTATCGCAGCCCGCTGGCGGTGGCCGAGGCCATCGCGGTGCTGGCCGAACTGGCCCCGGGACGGTTGCGCATCGGTCTGGCCAAGGGTGGTCCGTTCGAGTCGCTGCGGCGGATGGACGATCTCGGCGGCGAGGCCCGCGACCGGCGCTTCCATCGCGCACTGGCGCTGCTGCACCGCTGGCTGGACGGGGAGACGGTCAGTGACGAACTCGACGGCCATCACTGGCAACAGACCGCGCTTCACCCGCACACCGACAACACCGCTCGGATGCCGCTGTATCTGGCCACCCGCACGCCGGCGACCATCCGCGAGGCTGCCCGTCACGGCGACGGACTGATGACCGGCCAGACCGGCGGGGACGACCCGATCGACGACCTGGTGCGCCAATACCGCGAGGTGGCGGGGCAGGCGCCGGCCCTGATGTGTTCGCGCGGGTTCTGGATCGACGACGACATCGACCGCGCCCGGCGGCGGGCGCTGGCGCATATTCGCGAGGTGCGCGAGTCCAAGCGGGCCTTCAAGGAGCGCCACGGCCATGTCGGTGGCCGCCGACGCGGCGGCGGGGCGCTGAACGAGGAGTCCATCGACCGGGTGATGCTGCTCGGCCCGCTGGAACGGATCGTCGAGCGCATGCGTGCCCTGGGCACCCGTGGCGTGACCGATCTCGCGCTCAATCCGGCCACGCTGGACGACGCGGCAAGGCTCGAGCAGATCGAACAACTCACGGAGGGACTGGCCGATGTCCGTGACCACGGCTGATGCACAAACCGGCCGGCGTCGCCGCTCGAGCCTGTCGCCGGCGCTGCGCCCCTGGCTGCTCGCCCCCATCCTGATCGCCGCGGTGCTCTATTCGCTCACCCTGGGGCGCTACCCGCTGGAGGTCTCGCAGCTGTTCGTCGGCCTGTTCGGCGGAAACGGCGGCGAGCAGGCGGCACTGGTGCAGAACCTGGTGTGGGAGATCCGCCTGCCGCGCGTGCTCGCCGCGGTGCTGATCGGCATGGCGCTGGCGGTCTCCGGGGCGGCCTTCCAGTCGATGTTCATGAACCCGCTGGTCTCGCCCGGGGTGCTGGGCGTGCTCTCGGGCGCCGGCTTCGGTGCCGCGGTGGGCATGGTCGCCTCGGGGCACTGGATCGTGGTGCAGGTCTGCGCCTTCGGCTTTGGTGTCGCCGCGGTGGGCATCGCGCTGCTGATCGGGCGGATCTCGCGGGCCAATGCGCTGATACTGCTGATTCTCGGCGGGATTATCAGCGGGGCGTTCTTCAACGCGCTGCTCTCGGTGGTCAAGTACGTCGCCGATCCCTACGACGACCTGCCGGCGATCGTCTACTGGCTGATGGGCTCGCTGGCCACGGTCGACCGCGGCACGGTGCTGATGCTGGCGGTGCCCATGCTGCTCGGCACCGCGCTGATCATGGCGCTGGCCCGGCCGCTCAATGCCCTGTCGATGGGCGAGGACGAGGCGAAGAGCCTGGGCATTCCGGTGCGCGGCGTGCGCCTGACCGTGATCCTCGCGGCGAGCATGATCAGCGCCCTGACGGTGGTCATGGGCGGCATGATCGGCTGGGTGGGGCTGGTGGTCCCGCACGTCGCCCGCCTGCTGGTCGGCCCGGACAACCGGGTGCTGATCCCCACCGCCGCCATGCTCGGCGGGCTGTATCTGCTGCTGGTCGACAACGTCTCGCGGCTGGCCTTCAGCGTGGAGATCCCCATCGGGATACTCACCGCGCTGATCGGCATCCCGTTCTTCGCCTGGGCGCTGAGAAACGTCAAGAAAGGGTGGGGCTGATGGACACCACGACAAACCTGTTGCGCCGCCCGATTGCAGCGTCGCGTGCGGACTCGGGGCATCCCTGCCCCTCGCGAGCGCAAGCAAAGCTTGCGTCCGGAATGGCGTCCCGGCCATTCCGTCACTCGCTCCTATCGATTCGCCCGGAGCGAATCGAGGCGCACGGAGTGCGCTTGAAGAGCACAGGCCATGGATGGCCTGTGCCCGCCTATCGGTCTGATATGTCTCGTCGCTCGCTCCGCGGGGACCAGCACTCGGGCGGCTCACGACGGTTTGTCGAGGTGTCCTGATGCTGGAGGTGCGAAACCTGACGGCCGGCCACGGCGGCACGCCGGTGATCCACGGGGTCTCGTTTTCGGTGGCCGCCGGCGAGTCGATCAGTCTGCTGGGGCCCAATGGCTGCGGCAAGACCACGCTGCTGCGCACCTTGCTCGGCCTGCATCCGGCCGAAGCGGGCGCGGTGCGTCTCGACGGTCGGCCGCTGGCCCACTGGACGGCGCGCGAGCGGGCGCGCTTCGTCGCCTACATCCCGCAGGTGCACGTCGGCGCCTTCGGCCACCGGGTGATCGAGGTGGTGATGCTCGGGCGCACGGCCCATCGCGGGCTGTTCGCCCGCTACACCGCCGAGGACCGACGCATCGCCCGCGAGGCGCTCGCCCGGGTGGGCATCGAGTCGCTCGCCGAGCGGCCCTACACGCAGATCAGCGGCGGGCAGCGTCAGCTGGCCCTGATCGCCCGGGCGCTGGCCCAGCAGGCGCGGCTGTTCGTCATGGACGAGCCGGTCAACGGCTTGGACTTCGGCAACCAGCTGCGCCTGCTCGACCTGATCCGCCAGTTGCGCGACGAGGGGCTGACCGTGATCCAGACCACGCACTACCCGGATCACGCCCTCTACGCCGCCTCGCGCGTGCTGCTGATGCACGAGGGCCGCGTACTGGCCGACGGCCCGCCCGAGGCCACCATGACCCCCGACCACCTCGCCCGTCTGTACGGCATCGAGGCCTGGGTCGCCCGCATGGGCGAACGCCGCTTCTGCGTGCCCGAGCGGGTGCTGGCCGAGGATTCCGTCACGTCCCCCTGAGCGTTGTCGCTCAACGCATCGGGGCCGTGTGTCACTCGATATATACCGAAAAACATAAGGAGATGCCGTCGATGACTCATGTTTCGTTTCGCCGCCATCCGCTGGCCCGTTCGGTGACCGCGGCCCTGTTTGCCTACCTGCCGGTGGCCGCCGTCGCCGAGGAGGGCGGGGCGATGAGCCTGCCGGTGATCGAGGTGGTCGGCGGCGTGGTCGTCAACGACGGCCCGTCGTCGCCGGTCGCCGCCGTGGGCACGGACGCCTCCCTGGACGCCCCGGCGATCCGCCGCGAGGCCGGGCTGGAGTCGCTGTCCTTCGAGAAGGCGCTGCGCCGCGTGCCGGGCGTGGATGTCACCTCCACCGAGCCGTTCGGCAGCGAGTCGAACATGCGTATTCGGGGCAAGAGCCATTCCAACCATGGCCGGACCGGCGAGACCGTCGAGGGCCTGCCGCTCAAGGGCATCGGGCCGGGCAAGAGCATCACCGTGGACCTGGAGAACATGCAGTCGATCTCGGTGATCAAGGGCGCGGTGCCTGCCGGGCAGGGGCTGGGCTTCGGCACCGACGTGGGCATGGTCGATCTGCGCCTGCGCCGCCCGGCCGAGGATTTCGGCGGAGAGGTCCGCCAGGTGCTGGGCAGCGATGCCCTCCAGCGCAGCTTCGTGCGTCTGGACACCGGCGAGCTCGGTGGCGTGGCCCGGGCGTTCGTCTCCGGCTCGTACACCCGGGCCGACAAGTGGAAAGGGGCGGGCCGCTCCCCGGACGGCGATACCAACCTGACCTTCGGCCTGACCGGCACGCCCGACCAGCCGGTCACCTGGGAGCTCTTCGGCTACCACAACGAGTCGGCGAAGCACAATTACCGCGGCCTGAACTACGCGCAGAGCCAGGACCTGGAGCGTTACGACAAGCGCGACTACCGCGAGGCGCTCACCGGCGATCCGCTGAAGGATGCCGACTACTACGACTACAACCGCCAGTCGTTCGACAGCGATGCCCTGTTCGGCCGGCTGGGCGTGCCCATCGGCCCGGGCGAGCTGACCATCCGCCCCTACTGGTCCACCGAGGATGGCTATCGCCTGTTCGGCAACGGCGACAAGGTGATCCGCTGGCTGATCGACCACGACACCTACGGGGTCAAGCTCGACTGGCGGCAGAGCGTGGCCGACGTGGATGTCGCCGCCGGCTACTGGTACGGGGTGCATGAGCCGCCGGGGCCGCCCACGGCACAGAAGGCGCTGTCCACCGATGACCTGTCGTTTCTCGGCTGGTCGCGGCTGGAGAAGGCCGGCGATCACGTCTTCCACAGCCCCTTCGTTCAGCTTTCGACCGAGTTCGGCGACACGCGGGTCTCCGGCGGGCTCAAGTTCCTCTCCATGCAGTCGCCCGACCTGACCATCTACGACACCGCCGGGCTGTCCGATGCCGGCTATCCGGAGGTGCTGGCCCAGGATCCGGACGTGGCCCTGTACCTCGGCGATCAGACGCACGAGCTGTGGCTGCCCAACCTCGGCCTGACCCATCAGCTCACGCCCGAGTGGCAGTTGCGCGCCAGCTACGGGCGGAACTTCTACACCCCGAACTATTCCTTCGGCGGCCAGGTGATCGCCCTGATGAAGAAGCTGCCCGAATCGACCCTCAGCCGCCTCTGGGCGGATCTGGAGCCGGAAGTCTCCGACAACGTCGACCTGGGCGTGAACTGGGAAGGGGAGGCCAGCTGGCTGGCGAGCACCGCGTTCTTCTCGCACGTGGAGAACAAGGGCTCGAACCTCCATGACCCGGATCTGGGCCTGGAATACCACCAGAACCGCGCCACCGCCCGATCCTGGGGGCTGGAGCTGGCCGCCGGCCGCGAGGTCACCGACTCGCTGGACGTCAGCGGCTCGGTCACCTGGAACCGCTACACCTTCACCGAGGATCTCTCCGGGACCGGCGGCACGGTGATCCACTCGGACGGCAACCAGATCCCCAACACCCCCGAGCTGATCGCCAGCTTGTCTGCCGACTGGCAGGTGGCCGGCTTCGAGGTCACCCCGACGGTGCACTACGTGGGCAAGCGCTACGCCGACGTGGAGAACGTCAACGACGTCGACGCCCACACCACCGCGGATCTGACCGTCAGTCGCGACTGGAAATGGGCCAATGGACAGACGCTGACCGTGGCCGCGGCGGTGACCAACCTGTTCGACGAGCGCTACATCGCCGAGATCCACGCGCCGGATGCCGCCTCGCCGACGCAGACCGGTGCCGGGGCCACCGGGGCGACCGATTTCCTGCCCGGCGCGCCGCGCACCTTCCTGGTCTCGGCCAGCTGGACGTTCTGAGGAGGCCGAATCATGCGCGCAATCGCCTTTCTGCTGATCGCTCTGTCGATAGCTCTTCCGGCGCAGGCCGACGATTCACCCGAGCGGGTCTGGGGCTCCTCGCCGCCGGCCGCGCTGGCGGTCTACGCCTTCGACCCCGGCCTGCTGGTGGGCTCGATCTACCCGCTGGCCGGCCCGCCACGCCCGCTGGTCGACCCGCGCATGGCCGAGCTGCCGCGCATCGGCGGCTGGTTCGGCCAGGGGCGCATCCCCAATCTCGAGACCCTGATGGACGCCGACCCCGAGCTGGTGGTGGTCTGGGACAACCCGCTGTTCCGCGGTCAGCTCGACGACACCCTGGCCACGCTCGGCTATCCGGCGCTGTACCTGAAGCTGGGCCAGACCGAGGCCATGCCGGACGCCTTCCGCCGGCTGGGCGAGCGGCTCGGCCAGCCCGAACGCGGCGAGGCGCTGGCGGCTTACGGCGAGACGGTGATCGACTCGGTGCGCGAGCTGCGTGAATCGCTGTCCGCCGACGAGCGCCCGCGCGTGTACTACGCCGAGGGCGCCAATGGGCTGAAGACCGACTGCGACCACTCCTTCCACGCGGAACTGATCGAACTGGCCGGTGGGCGCAACGTCCACCAGTGCGAGCAGCAGAGTCGCTTCGGCCGCCAGTCGGTGGACATGGAGCAGGTGCTCGCCTACGACCCGGACGTGATCCTGGTGTTCGACCGCGACTTCTACCGGCGCATCGGCGACGACCCGCGCTGGCGCATGCTGCGCGCGGTGCGCGAGGGCCACGTCCACTTCATTCCGCGTACGCCGTTTTCCTGGTTCGATCGGCCACCGTCGTTCATGCGCCTGCTCGGCCTGCCCTGGCTGGCCCACGTCCTGCACCCCGAACGCTATTCCTGGGAGGCCGAAACCGAGATCCCGCGCTTCTACTCGCTGTTCCTGCGCGAATCGATCACGGCGGACGACGTGCGTGACATCCTCGCCGGCGAGCACGTCGCGCCGGGGCCGGGTGCCGCCCGATGAGTACCGGTGATGCCCGCCTGTATCCGTCGCGTTTCTGCGTCGACGAGGCGCTCGAGATCACCGCGGCGTACCACCGCCGTTTCTACGACGTGGCCTTCACGAGGCCCGAACTCCGTGACCGCCTCTACCTGCCTGCCAAGGAGAACAAGCATGCCTGATACCGACCTGCACGAACGGCTGACCAGCTTCGACGAAGTGTCGCGTCGCTGCCCGGCGCGCTCGCCGCGATTCGGCAGCGACGACCCGCCGCGCGTGCCGGCCATGCACGACGTGATCTACCCGCCCGTGCCGTTTCCAAGCGCGCGGGTCTTCCGCGAGGTTGGCGAATCCGCCATCCGCCGGCTGGTGTTCGTCCACCACGAACGTATGTTCGCCACCCCGGTCGCCGAGCTGTTTCCTGCCGACGCCTCCCGTCGCGCCGAGGCCGTGCGGCGCACCGAGGATTTCTTCGGCGAGATGCTGGGCGGGCCCAGGTACTTCACGCCGGTACACGGCGAGCCGCACCTGCGCGAGCGCCACTTTCCCGTCGCCATTACCGAGTCCGACCGGCTGACCTGGCTGGAATGTCTGGCCGAGGCCATGGTGGAAACCGGTTTTCCGGCAGGCTGTCGCGAGGAGATCTGGAACTGGGTCGAGCCGCTCTCGATCCGCATGATCAACCGCCGGACCACCATGCATGCCGTCGAGCGGTTGCCCTGGAGTGAACAGACTCGGCTGCACGCGGAGGTGGTTTCATGAGTGGAGCGATCACCCGACGGTCTCCCGGACGGATCGACGGTGACTGGAAACGTCGCCGGCACGAGTTCCCCGACGCGCCCATGCCCGGCCCGGAGACCTTCGAGGCGCTGGGCGAGGCGCGCATCCGGCGGATCGTCGATCGCCAGCATCGCGAATTGTGGGCCGGGTCGTCCGGACGGCTGTTCGCGCCCGACGAGGCGGGGCTGGAGCGGGCGATCGCGCACACCGCCGACTATTTCGTCGAGATGTTCGGCGGGCCGGCGGTCTACACGCCGGCCCGCGGCAAGCCGATGCTGCGCGTGCGTCATCGCCCGTTCGGCGTGACCGCCGACGACCGCCTGCGCTGGCTGCGGGCCTTCGCCCGGGCCATGGCCGCCGAGGCAGTGCCGGCGGCCACGGCAGCCGACATCTGGGCCTGGGTCGAGCCTTTGTCCATGCGCATGATCCAGCCGCTGCCCGAGCCGGAGACCTTGGCGCGGCCTTCACTGGCCGACTTGGGCTTCCCGGCGGAGGGTAGATCATGATCTTCTTCACCCAGCAGGAAATCGAGTCCTGGATCGAGGAGGATGCCCCACTGGTGGATCTGACCAGCCACTGGCTGGGCATCGACGACCGGCCGGCGCAGCTGGTGGTCAGCGCGCGTCACCCGGTGCGTGTGGCGCTGACCGAGGAGGCCGCGCGCATCTTCACTACCCTGGGGGCGAGCGTGACCAGCGCCTTCCCCAGCGGTCACGACGCGGGGGAGGGAGCCCGGCTTCTGGTCGCCGAGGGGCCGGCGGCAGCCCTGCATCGCGGCTGGAAGGTGGCGATGAACCTGCTCGAGCATGGTTGCGGGGTGGCGACGCGCACGGCGGCGATGGTCGCCTCCGTGCGCGAGGTCTCCCGCGCGCCGCTGCTGGTCACCCGCAAGCATGCCCCGGGACAGAAAAAGATCCTGCTCAAGGCCATCCTCGTCGGCGGGGCGGAGATACACCGCGCCGGCCTGTCGGAGACCGTGCTGATCTTCGACAATCATCTCTCGCTGATCGGCGGGCGCGAGGCACTGCCCGAACGGCTGGCCGAGCTGCGCGAGGCCGCCTGCGAGAAGACGGTGACGGTCGAATGCCACGACCTCGACCAGGCCCGCGACGCACTCGCCGCCGGGGCCGATGCGGTGCAGTTCGACAAGACACCGGTCGAAAACCTGCGCGACTGGCTTGCATCCTTGCGCGGCGAATACCCTGGCGCCTCGCTCCTGGTCGCCGGCGGCCTGCGTCCGGACAACATCCGTGACTATGCCGCCACCGGCATCGACGGACTGGTGCTCTCCTCGGTCTACCACGCCCCGCCGGCGGACCTGGGTGTGACCATTCGGCATGGGTAAACCCTGCATGAGTACGGATCTTCCCGTACAGGGCAATGGATATCCTGCCGTGCAGGATTGCCTGCCCCGTCCCGGATGGTGATCTTGACGTCAGTCTTGGCCCGGCCGATGGGATCCCTGGTCTTGCGCTGCTCACGAGCTCGGGTGACACTTCCGCTTTTTTGGGCGTGCCCGCCCCCTCTGGACGAGGATTGAGTCACCACGGTAACGGCTCGTTCCTTGCCATGACGTGCACCCGCATCGGGCGACCGTGCCGTCCATCCACCGATCGTCGAGGAGAAGTATTGACATGAAACGCCGCGAGTTTCTGACCTGGGCCGGTGTCGCCGGCGCCGCCACCGCCCTGACGGGGTGCAACAGCGAAACCGGCGAGCAGGCGGGCGCGGTCACCGCCGACGGCCCCACCCCGGACGATCCGATCCGCTGGAAGATGGTCACCACCTGGCCGAAGAACTTCCCCGGGCTGGGCACCGGGGCGAACAATATCGCCAAGGCCATCAACGAGATGTCCGGCGGGCGGCTGATGGTGGACGTCTACGGGGCCGGCGAGGTGGTCCCGGCGCTGGAGGTGTTCGACGCGGTCAAGGCGGGCACCGCCGAGATGGGGCACGGCGCGGCCTATTACTGGCAGGGCAAGATGCCCGCGGCGGCGTTCTTCGCCGCCATGCCCTTCGGCCTGGTCGCCAGCGAGATGAACGGCTGGCTCTACCACGGCGAGGGCATCGAGCTGTGGGAGGAACTCTACGCCCCGCACGGCGTGATCCCGCGGCCGGGCGGCAACACCGGTCCGCAGATGGGCGGCTGGTTCCGAAAGCCGATCGAGACGGTGGAGGACTTCAAGGGGCTGAAGATGCGCCTGCCGGGCATCGGCGGCGAGGTGCTGCGCCGGCTGGACGTCTCGGTGGTCAACACGCCGGGCGGCGAACTGTTCCAGGCCCTGAACGACGGCACCATCGATGCCGCCGAGTGGGTCGGGCCGTTCAACGATCTCGCCTTCGGCTTCCACCGCGCGGCCAAGTACTACTACGCGCCGGGCTGGCAGGAACCGTCGGCGACCATGGAGGCGCTGATCAACCAGGAGGCCTTCGAGGAACTGCCCGCCGACCTGCAGCAGATCGTCGAGGCGGCAATCAAGGCCTCGGCTCTGGAGATGCACGCCGAGTTCACCGCGCGCAACAATCGGGCGCTGAAGGAGCTTGTCGAGGAGCACGGCGTCGAGTTGCGCTACTTTTCCGACGAGATCATGGCCGCGCTGTTCGAGAAGTCCGAGGAGGTGCTCGCGGAGATCACGGAGAAGGACGAGTTCGCCAAGCGGGTATACGACTCGGTGACCAGCTACCGCCGCGACGTGGCCGGCTGGACCGAGGGCTCGGAGTACACCTTCCTGACCTCGCGTCAGCGCTTTCTCGACTGAGTTTCCCGGCCGGTGCCGCCGCTACTCGGTGGCCGCGGGGATGGTCCAGACCCGCTCGGCCAGCGTCGCCGCCAGCGGCAGTTCGTCGCGGCCGATGGTGACGACGACGTCCGCCGAGCCTGGCCGGCTGGCCCGCCGCCGGACGAACTGGCCCGGCAGGATGCCCAGCTGCGTCAGGCGACGCAGGTCGGCGGCGTTCTCGGCGGCCAGGCGCACGACCGTGCCGCCCTCGTCGATGGCGAGATTGGCGAGCGCGACCATCTGGCGACGCTCGACCGGCGCCTCGTCGGGTCGCGGGATCGGTGCGCCGTGCGGGTCGAACTCGGGCCGGCCGAGGTGGTCCCACAACCGGTCGATCAGGCGGCTCGAGAAGGCGTGCTCGAGGATCTCCGCCTCGGCGTCGACCTCCGCGAGCGGCAGCTCGAGGTCCTGGACGAGGAAGGTCTCGATCACCCGGTGGCGGCGGATCATGTCGACCGCGATGGTCCAGCCGGCGTCGGTCAGTGCCGCGCCCTGGTACCGGGTATAGTGGATCAGCCCGTCGGCGTGCAGGCGCTTGAGCATGGCGGTGACCGAGGCGCGGGCGATGCCCAGGCGGTCGGCGATCGCCGAGGTGGAAACCGCCGGTTCCGGCGACTGCTCGGCCAGCTTGAAGATCGCTTTCAGGTAATCCTCGTACGCGGTGCTCGCCATGGGTTCACTCTCGATTGCCGGGGTAGGTCTGCACGGTTCGATGACGTCTGAAGCGGGCCCTTGGAGGCCCGCCCGGACGGGGAAAGCGGGTTCGTTCGCACTCGGTGTTGCCCTCCCTCGACGGGCATTGCGAACAAAACCGCAGGCCGGAGATGTCATCGAACCGTGCAGACCTTTCCGGATGCTACGTTAGCACGCTCGTCACCCGTCGTCCTTGCGCCGGCGGGTGCGGGTTCCTACCATCTGCCTTCCCTATAAGGAAACTCTGTACGAATGCCATGCCACCCTGGCTTTGCGAGTCGTTCGTGATCAAGGCGCTTGACCGCCGGCGCGCCGGTGGCCACGTCAAGACATCGAAGCGCGGAGCACGGGCGACTCGCCAGGCGCCGCGGGGCGCGCCTTGACTCGGGCGTCTGCTGCGTTGTCGTCCTTGTAAAGAGAATGACTCTTCCGCGGCGGACGAACGCCTTGCATCTGCCCGGCTCAAGCCCCGCAGAGCGGTATGGCATTCGTGCAGAGTTTCCATAATCACCGACACGAGGCCCATTGTGCAGAGAATCTTCCGTTGGCTTTCCCGCGCCGCGACCTTGTCGCTGGCCGTCATTACCCTGACTTCCGTCGTCCAGGCGCAGGACGAGGTGCTGCAGTACGCCGGCGGCGACGAGGAGATCGAGCCGCTGCGGGTGGTTGCCGACACGTCGTTTTCCGCGGAACTGGTCGAGAACGTGGCCGGTTCGTTCGTCGAGGTCGAGGCGATCGTCGATGGCGAGCGCTCGCCGCTGGGGTACGAGCTCGACGAGGACGACCGGGAACGGATCGAGTCGGCCGACCTGCTGGTCTACCAGGGCCTGGGGCTGTTGCCGGGGTTCATCGAGGCGGCCGAAAAACGCTCCGACTCGAACCGGGTGGTGCTCACTGACCGCATCCCCGAGTTCCGCCTGATCGAGACCGACGGGGGCGTCAATCCGCACACCTATCACGATCCCGCCCTGGTCCAGTACGCCGTGGATCACCTGACCATCCGGCTCAAGGAGCGTCTCGAGAAGGTGGCGGGCGAGATCGAGGGCAACCGCCTGCGGGTCAATATCGAGCTCCAGTCGCTGATGCGCGAGACGGAGGGGCTGATGGAGGACGTCTCGCGCTCGGAGCGCATTCTGGCGACCGACAACGACGTCTTCGCCTATTTCGCCAAGGCCTACCATTTCGAGATGCTCGACGTCACCGACGAGGAGCAGAGCGAAAAGGCGGTCGAGCTGATCGAGCGCAACGAGACGCCTCACGTCTTCCCGGTGGCCGGCGTGGGCGACGGCAAGATCAAGGAATGGCTGGAAGAGAAGCGCGGCTCGGGGATTGCCGAGTCCGTGGAACTGGCCGACCCGCTGATCGGCCTGTGGCTGGGCAAGAGCAACCTGCCGACCGGGACGTACATCGGCCTGTTCCGCGAGAACGTCAGCGACATCATCCTGGGGCTCAAGCCGCTGCCGGAGGCCGGTAACGACGCCCCTGCCGAGTGACCCCGCGGCGTCAGGCCCCGGCGCGGTGGTCCTGCGCCAGCTCCCGGTAGAAACGGGCCGACTCGGCCAAGTGCTCGCGCTCGGCGTCGGTCAGCGGTCGCACCTTGCGCGCCGGGGCGCCGACGTAAAGGTGCCCGCTTTCCAGCACCTTGCCGGGCGAGACCACGCTGCCCGCGGCGATGATCACCTCGTCCTCGACCACCACGTCGTCCATGACGATCGCGCCCATGCCCACCAGCACCCGATTGCCGATGGTGCAGGCGTGCAGGATGGCGCGATGTCCCACGGTCACCTCCTCGCCGATGCGGCAGGGCATGCCCTGGGGATGGGCGGTCGAGGGCTGGTTGACGTGGACGATGACGCCGTCCTGCAGGTTGGTCAGTCGTCCGGCGCGGATCTGCTGGACATCGCCGCGCAGCACCGCGTTGGGCCAGACCGAGACGCCTTCCTCGAGCACCACGTCGCCGATCACTACCGCGGTCGGGTCGACCCAGCAGTCTTCGGCCACGGTCGGGAGCTTTGCCTGGAAATTGCGGATCATGCGGAAACCTCGGATTCGGTCGGGCGGGCGGTAGCTGATGGCGCGCATTCTAGCGTATCGGAAGCCGGAAGCCGGAAGCCGGAAGCCGGAAGCCGGAAGCCGGAAGCCGGAAGCTGGAAGCTGGAAGAGGTCAGAGGTCAGGGGCAGAGGCTTGGGCGCGGTTCTGATATCTTGCGTCTGATTTCTGATTTCTGATTTCTGACTCCTGATCAATTAGGTACCGCCTTGTCCCTGCTCGCCGAGAAAACCCGCGCCTACCTGGCCCTGACCCGGCTCGACCGTCCGGTGGGTATTTTCCTGCTGCTCTGGCCGACGTACTGGGCCCTGTGGGTCGCCGGCGAGGGGCGGCCGGACCTGTTCATATTCCTGATCTTCACCCTGGGCGTGATCGCGATGCGCTCGGCGGGTTGCGCGATCAACGACTTCGCCGACCGCCACGTCGACGGGCACGTCACCCGCACCAGGGACCGTCCGCTGGCCACGGGCCGGATCACGCCGCGGGAGGCGCTGGGCGTGTTCGCCGCGCTCGTCGCTGTTTCCTTCCTGCTGGTCCTCCAGCTCAACGCCACCACCATCGCGCTTTCGGTGGTGGCGGTGGTCCTCGCGGCGACCTATCCCTTCGGCAAGCGTTTCCACCACCTCCCGCAGGTGCATCTCGGCCTGGCCTTCGGCTGGGCGATCCCGATGGCGTTCGCCGCCCACCACGGAGAGGTGGCGCCGGTGGCCTGGCTGCTCCTGCTGGCGAACGTCGGCTGGACGCTCGCCTACGACACCCTGTACGCCATGGCCGACCGGCCGGACGACCTCGAGATCGGGGTCAAGTCCTCGGCGATCCTGTTCGGCCGTTTTGACCTGGCGGCGGTGGCCCTGTCCTATCTCTGGACGCTGGCCTGGCTGGTGGTCGTGGGCTGGATGATCGAACTCGCTGCCGGCTATTTCGTCGGCCTGGCCGTCGCCGCGGTGTCGGCCGTCTGGATACTGCGCACCGCTCGTTCGCGGCAGCTGGGCGACTGCGTGCTGGCCTTCCGGCGCAACAACGTCTTCGGGGCAATCGTCATGCTGGCCCTGATCGCGGGATTTCTCTGAGCAGTACCGGCCATGGCCGATTACACTCCGATAGCTGGCTAAGGAAACTCTGCACGATTCGATGGCATCTCTGGCTCGCGGGTTTGTTCGCTTTTCT
>CAYUAO010000016.1:0-16954 GCA_964442775.1 uncultured Halothiobacillus sp.
CGGGGCCTTCCATGCCGTAGATGCACATGTAGGAGCCGCCGATGCCGACCGCGTTCTCCGGCGTCCAGGTGCGCGCCGGGTTGTACTTGGTGGTCACCAGCCGGTGGCGCGGATCGATCGGCGTTGCCAGCGGCGCGGACAGGTAGACGTCGCCCAGCCCCATGACCAGGTACGAGGCGTCATAGACGATCCGCTTGACCTCCGCCTCGCTTTCCAGGCCGTTGATCCGGCGGATGAACTCGATGTTGCTCGGACACCAGGGGGCGTCCTTGCGCACCGACTGCATGTATTTCTCGGTGGCCAGTTGGGTCTGGCTGTCGTCCCAGGCCAGTGGCAGGTGAATGATCCGAGACGGCAGCTCCACGTCCTCGAGGCTCTCGAGTTCGGCCTCCGCCTGCTCGAGGATGTCCAGCAGCCGTTCGGTGGGCAGCAGGCGCGGTTCGTAGTGAAGCTGCAGGCTGCGCACGCCCGGCGTCATCTCGACGATGCCCTCGATGCCCCGTTCGTTGAGCCATTCGAGCAGGGCCTGGACGCGAAAGCGCAGTGACAGGTCGAGGACGATCGGCCCGTACTCGACCAGCAGGTACTTGTCGCCGGCCGGGCGATAGGTCACGCCTACCGGGTGCTCGCCACGCGCCTTGCTGCGCTCACGGATCACCGGAGTGGTCAGCTCCGCGCGTGCCGCCTCGCATTCGACCGGTTCGAGACGGGCGATCCCCTCGTCCTGCTCGCGTTCGAGGCGGTTGGCCTCCGCGAGCGTGGTGGGCACGAAGCGAATGGTGTCGCCGGGCCTGAGCTGGCCCAGCTTCCACAGGTCGGCGGTGACGACGGTCGCCGGGCAGACGAAACCGCCCAGACTGGGGCCGTCCGGGCCCAGGATCACCGGCATGTCGCCGGTGAAGTCGATGGTGCCGACGGCGTAGGCGTTGTCGTGGATGTTCGACGGGTGCAGGCCCGCCTCGCCGCCGTCCTCGCGCGCCCACTCGGGTTTCGGCCCGATCAGGCGCACACCGGTGCGGCTGGAGTTGTAGTGCACTTCCCAGTCGGTGCCGAAGAACATCTCGATGTCGTCGGCGGTGAAGAAGTCCGGCGCGCCGTGCGGGCCGTAGACGGTGCGTATTTCCCAGGCGTTTGCATACCCCGGGATCGACGTCGGTGGCATGGCCACGGGCTTGCCTGCGGTCTGGCTGCCAACGTGAATAACGTCGCCCGGCCAGAGCACGCGCCCGCCGTGGCCGCCCATCTGGCCGAGGGTGAAGGTCGAGCGGCTGCCCATGTGCAACGGGGCGTCCAGCCCGCCGCGGAAGGCGAGGTAGGCGCGCGCGCCCGTTCCCTCGACCGCGCCGATCTCGAGTGTCTGGCCCCGGCGGACCGTCACCGGTCGCCAGAAGGCCACCGGCTCGTCGTCGAGCGTGGTCGCCATGGTCGCGCCGGTCAGGGCGATGACGGCATCGGTGTTGAACTTGAGCGTCGGGCCATTGACCGTCAGCTCCAGCCCGGCGGCGTTCTCGGCATTGCCGACCAGGCGGTTGGCCTGGCGGAAGGCGAGCCTGTCCATGGGGCCCGACGGCGGCACGCCGATGTCCCAGTAGCCGACCCGGCCGGGAAAGTCCTGGATGGTCGTCTGCGTGCCGGGCTTGACCACCTCGACCGTCGGCGCGCGGTACTCGATCCCGGCGAGATGCGCCGTGGTGTACCTGCCGGCCTCGAAACCGGGGTCGGTCGCGACCTGGCGCAGGTATGTCAGGTTGGTCTCCAGGCCGTGGATCGCCGTCTGGTCGAGCGCTTCGCGCAGCCGGTCGAGCGCTGCCTCCCGGTCGGGGGCGTGGACGATCAGCTTGGCCACCATCGGGTCGTAGAACGGCGAAATCTGGGTGCCGCTCTCCACCCACGTCTCGATGCGGGCATTCCCGGGCCAGCGCACCTCGGTGAGCAGGCCGGTGGAGGGCTGGAAGTTCTTGCCGGGATCCTCGGCGTACAGCCGCACCTGGATCGAGTGGCCGTCGACGCGGTTCGGGCGCAGGGTCTCCAGATCCGGCAGGTCATCGGCCGCGCCGCGCACCATCCACTCGACGAGATCCACGCCGGCGACCTCCTCGGTCACGCCGTGCTCGACCTGCAGGCGGGTGTTGACCTCGAGGAAGTAGAACCGGCCGGTGTCGTCGTCGAGGATGTACTCGACGGTGCCGGCCGAGCGGTAGTTCACGTCGCGGCCGAGGGCCTCGGCGGCGCGCTGCAGTTCCCGGCGGATCTCGGGGGACAGGTTGGGTGCCGGGGTCTCCTCGACCACCTTCTGGTTGCGCCGCTGCAGGGAGCAGTCGCGTTCGCCCAGCGCGATTACCTGGCCCTTGCCGTCACCGAACAGCTGCACCTCGACGTGACGGGCATGGCGGACGAACTTCTCGAGGAACAGGCCGCCGTCGGAAAAGTTGCTCTGCGACAGGCGACGGACGGACTCGAAGGCGTCCTCGAGCTCATCCGCCGTCTCGCACAGGCGCATGCCGATGCCGCCGCCCCCGGCGGTGCTCTTGAGCATGAGCGGATAGCCGATGCGCTCGGCCTCGCGCCTGGCCTGGTCGAGGTCGTCGAGCAGGCCCGTGCCCGGCAGCATGGGCACGTCGGCGGCCTCGGCCAGCGCCCGGGCGGTGTGCTTGAGGCCGAACTCGCGCATCTGTTGCGGGGTCGGCCCGATGAACGCGATCCCGGCGGCCTCGCAGGCCTCCGCGAAGGCGGCGTTCTCGGACAGGAAGCCGTAGCCCGGGTGCACCGCCTGGGCGCCGGTCTCCCGGGCGACCTCGAGGATGCGCTCGGCGTTCAGGTAGGAAGCGGAGGCGGCGGCCGCACCGATGCAGACGGCCTCGTCGGCCTGCTGGACGTGCAGGGCGTGACGATCCTGTTCGCTGTAGACGGCCACCGAGCGCACGCCGAGGCGCTTGAGCGTACGGATGATGCGGCAGGCGATCGCGCCGCGGTTGGCGATGAGAACCTTGTCGAACATGTCGGGCATTCCGGGAGGCAATCAGGCGGGCCGTCCCGCCGGGAAGGTCGTCGACCGGGGTCGTCCCCGGCGCGGTCGTGGAATGACCGGGTTCAATCCCAGACCAGCATCTCGACCGGGGTGGGGTTGTAGGCATTGCAGGGGTTGTTGAGCTGCGGGCAGTTGGAGACCAGCACGATCACGTCCATCTCGGCGCGCATCTCGACGTACTTGCCCGCATCCGAGATGCCGTCCTCGAAGGTCAGTCCGCCCTCGGGGGTCAGGGGTACGTTCATGAAGAAGTTGATGTTGGGCACCACGTCGCGCTTGGTCAGGCCGTAGTGGCTCTCGGCGATCGCGGTCAGGAAGCTGTCGCGACAGTTGTGCATCGGCTTCTTGTCGAGCGCGTAGCGCACCTGGTTGGACTCGGCCGAGCAGGCGCCGCCGAGGGTGTCGTGACGGCCGCAGGTGTCCGCGGTGATCGTCAGCATCGGGTTGCCCTCGTTCGACATCAGCACCGAGCCGGTCGTCAGGTAGGCGTTGCCCTGGGCGCGGATGGTGTCGACCGCGCTGTAGTGTTCCTCGGTGGGGCGCTCGAGGCTGTAGAAGAGCGTGTCTGCGGCCTGGTTGCCCTCGAGATCGAGGATGCGGAAGGTCTGCCCCTTTCTCACCTCGTGCATCCATGGCTTGCCTGCCGGCACGACCTCGCGGTAGACGGCATCGGCCGGGTCGAACGGGCTTTCGACCAGTGTCTGGCTGCTCATGAATAGGCCTCCTGACAGTTGTGGATCGCGGTGTTGGCGTAGGCGCGCGCGTTTTCGGGGCGGAAGTTGACGCAGTAGTCGTAGGCGGGCACCACCGGTTCGGAGCGGTAGATGACCAGGTCCACGTCGCCCGGGTCGTAGGCGGGGGTGGGGTCCATCGGGTGCGGGGCGGTGTTGAGCACCACCAGGGTGTCCATCTCCGCGCGCAGGTCGACATGGTCGCCGGGCCGGCTGTTGTCGGCATCGAAGATCAGGGTGCCGTCGGTGTCGGCGTGCACCTTGCTGAAGAAGTTGAGGTTGGGCACCAGGTCGCGCCGGCCGAGATTCCACTTCTCCAGTTCGATCAGGAACAGCTCGCGGCCGCTGCGGTAGAAGTCGTTGCCGTATTCCTGGTAGTCGTGCTCGCCGTACTTCTCGCGCACCATGGCCGCGTCGCTGATGCCGCCGATGGTGTCGTGCCAGCCGACGCTGTCGTCGACGATCGACATCATCACCCGGCCCATGTCCGAGTAGAGCATGTTGCCGCGCGTGAGGCTGGAGGTGTGCTGGCCCTTGAGCGTGTCCGGGGCGTTGTAGCGCTCCAGCGGATTGCCCGGGTGGTAGAGCAGTGTGGAGACGTTGGCACCGCCATCGCGGTCGACCAGGCGCAACGTGAAGCCGCGCTTGATCACCATCGACCAGTAGCGCGCGCCGGGCAGGGTGTCCCGATACACGATCGGGGTGTTGAGTTCGGGAGTGGCGTTCATCCTTCCTCCTCGGCCGTGGATGTCTGGGTGTCGATACCGGCGTCAGCGCCCACGCGTTGGCCCACCGCGCGATACACCGAGGGGTGCGTTGTCGCGTGGGAAAGCGGGATGTCGTAGGTGATGTTGGCGCCGTACGCGCCGGGGGCCTGCGGGTCGTGGCGGACCTTGTCGAACACCAGCAGGCGGCTGCCGAGCTCGAAGGCCTCCTTGAGGTCGTGGGTCACCATGAAGATGGTCAGCCCCTGACGCTGCCACAGCTCGCGCACCAGTTTCTGCATGTCCTGACGGATGCCGGGGTCGAGCGCGCCGAAGGGCTCGTCGAGCAGCAGGATCTTGGGATCCTTCATCAGGGCCTGCGCGATCGCGAGGCGCTGCTGCATGCCGCCGGAGAGTTCGCTGGGGTACTTTTTCGCGGCCTGTTCCAGCCCGACGGAGGCGAGCATCTCCCGCGCCCGCTCGCGGGCATCGCGCCGGCGGCGACCGAACAGCCGCCCGGTGAACCGGGTGGTGCCCAGCTCCTCGGCGACCAGCACGTTGCCCAGCGCGGTCAGGTGCGGGAACACCGAATACTTCTGGAACACCACGCCACGGTCGGGGCCGGGCTCGTCCGGCATCGGCCGGCCATCGAGCAGCATTTCGCCCCGGGTGGCGCTTTCCTGGCCGAGGAGCATCCGCAGGAAGGTGCTCTTGCCGCAGCCGGAGGCGCCGACGATGGTGACGAATTCCCCCGGTTTGACGTGGAGGTCGACGTTCTCCAGCACCACGTCGCGGCCGTATTCCTTCCAGACGTTCCTGAGCGTGACGGTACTCATGAAGACCTCCGTGCCCGGTACCAGGGGAAGACGATGCGCACGATCAGGCGCAGGATCGCATCGGAGAGGAATGCCAGCAGGGTGATCCAGGCGACGTAGGGCAGGATCAGCTCCATGTCGACGTAACGGCGCACCAGGAAGATGCGGTAGCCCAGTCCCTCGGTGGCGGCGATGGCTTCCGAGGCGATCAGGAACAGCCAGGCCGACCCCAGCGCCAGGCGCGTGGCATCGAGCAGGCGCGGCATGACCTGGGGCAGTACCAGTCGCAGGACGATCTGCCACGTGTTCGCGCCCAGGGTCTGCGCTTTCACCAGCAGCTCGCGAGGGAGTTCCTCAACGCGCTGCTGGATGTCGCGCATGATGAAGGGGGCGATCCCGAACACGATCAGTGCCACCTTGGCGACCTCGCCAACGCCCAGGGCGATGAACAGGATCGGCAGCACCGCGAGCGGCGGGATCATGGACAGGACCGAGACAAACGGCGAGAACATCCGGTTGCCGTAGGGGATCAACCCGGTGAACACCCCCACGATCAGGCCGATGGCCATGGCGATGCCCACCCCGAGGCCAAGCCGGATCAGGCTGGCCGACGTGTCCTCCCACAGCGTCAACTCGCCGGTGCGTCGGTGGGGTTCGCTGGCGATCTCGACGAAGGTGTCGGCCATTGCCGCGATCGACGGCAGCAGCGGGTCGTCCGGGTTCTCCGCCAGGCGTGCGGCGGAGGCCGAGAGGTAGACCAGCAGCACCAGCACGAACGGCAACAGGCCGAGGGCCAGTCGCCAGGGCGCTCCCGGTGTCTGGTTGATCAGACGCTTCATGAATCAGTCCGTTTGGCTCGGTGGAAGTCCCGGGCGGCGCAAGGCTCACCCGGGTCGACGGAACCGGATCAGAGCTCGCCGTCGCGCGCCATGCGCGTGTAGTCGGCGTTGAAACGGAACTTGACGTTGGACTCGCTGCCCAGCACCGACCCGTCGGCGAACTCGATGCCGACGAAGTCCGGGCTGTCGGCACGCTCGCCCAGCAAGCCGTGCTTGAAGGCGAACTGGCGGACGTTGTCCATGGTTTCCTTCGGGGTGTCGCTCTCGAGGAAGGACAGGGCCTTGGCCGGGTCATAGAACATCTTGGTGGAGTCGAGCTGGGCCTCGTAGCCGGCCAGATCGGTGCCGGCGTCCTCGGCCATGGCGGTGCGTGCCTCGACGGCGGTCTCGCTCTCGCCCTGCATCGTCTCCATGATCTCGTACCAGGCGCCGGTCAGGGCCTTGCCGAGCTTGGGGTTGGCTTCGAGGGTCTCGGTGTCGACGACCAGGAGGTCCATGATCTCGCCCGGAATTTGCGAGGAGTCGAATACCACGTTGGCGTCGGATTGCTTCCTGAGTTCGCCGAGTTGCGGGTTCCAGGTGACCACGGTCTCGACGTCGGGGGAGGAGAAGGCGGCGACGATGTCGGCATCCGAGGTGTTGACCACCTTGATGTCACGCTCGCTCATGCCGACCGACTCCAGGGCGCGGGCCAGGAGGTAGTGGGAAACGGACAGTTCGACCAGGTGCACCGACTGGCCCTTGATGTCCTCGAGGTCGTCGCTGCCCTTGAGCACGACACCGTCGTTGCCGTCGGAGAAGTCGCCCATGACCAGGGCGGTGGAATCGACGCCACCGGCGGCGGGAATGGTGAGCGCGTCCATGTTGGTGACGGTCACGCCGTCGTAGGAGCCGGCGGTGTAGAGGTTGATCGACTCGATGTAGTCGTTGATCTGCACGATCTCGATGTCGATGTCGTACTTGTCGGCCCACTTGTCGACGATGCCTTCGGCCTCGCCGTAGCCCCAGGGCATCCAGCCCACGTAGATGCTCCAGGCGATCTGGAACTCATCCTTTTCCTCGGCGGCTGCCGGGGTGGCGGTGATGCCGGCCGCGGTCATCAATGACAGGCTCGCGGCGACGATGTGGGTGCGCAAGGGGCGCTTGAAAACAGGCATGGCGTTCTCTCCTCGGGGTTTGACGGTCAGGCGCAGGAGTTCACGATCGATCTCCCGGGCTTTTGTCCCGCCGTGTAACCCCTCGGTAGAGGTCGGCAACTCTCGGACCAGTCATCCACTGTGTGGACCGGAACCCTAGATGCCCATTTCTTCAGCCGGTGAAGGGCGCCGTTCAATCGTTAGCGACCCCTGCGTGCCACCCAAGGTGATGCAGGCATGGTGCCAACACGGCATTGAGGAAAAAACAAAAGCAGAAGCAGTGACTTGAGTCTTTTCTCAGCCTGAACGCGCCACCTCGGTCTTCGGCTGCGTGCGTTGTTGCGGTGCAATGTCGGGGCGACGAGTGCCACATTGGTGCGCGCGGCCGGGTCGTGATCGACGCTGACGGCATGGCGTCTGACGCGAGTCCGTCATTCGGCCTGCATTCACTCCCGTCCGGATTCGGGACCACGCTTGAGTGGCGCGAGGGCCGCGATGTGTTCGCGTGACAGGCCGCAGCAGCCTCCCAGGACCTGCGCGCCTTGCTCGATCCAGCCCTCGGCGTAGCGGCGAAGCTCGCGAGTTTCGATCACGTCCTCGAACTGCCAGTGGGGGGACTTGAAGTAGCCCGAATCCGGGTAGGCCATCAGCGGGCCGTTGAAGGTCGCGCGCAGGGTCTCCAGGGCATCGGAGACCAGGTTCGATGGCGTGTGCATGATGCCCGCCGCGTCGACGTTCCAGTCGTGCAGGACCGAGACGATTCGCGCGAAGGGGATGTCCTCCCCGGGGCCGAAGCCGAGGAGTCCTCCATCCTCGCCCTGCCGGGCGGAGAACCCGGTCCAGACGGGCAGGCCGGTCACCGCGGCCGCCTCGAAGGCCAGCGGCATGCGGGCCCGGTCGTACATCATCTCCAGGAGGAGCAGGTCGCAGCCCTCGTCTCGCAGCAGCCGGGCCTGCTCGCGAAGTGCATCGGCCATCTCGTCGAGATCGATGGCGGAGCCGCTGTCGGGCCGGTCGGAACCCTCGCTGATCGGCCCCCGGTGGGACAGCGAGCCGGCAATCATCACCTCGGGACGGTTGCCCCGCTCCCGGGCCCTCCGTGCCGCGTGGACCGCGGCCCGGTTTGTCTCCTCGAAGCGGTCGCCCAGGCCGTCCAGTCGTAGCAGGGCGCGCGAGGTTGCATAGGTGTTCGCCGTGATGATCCCGGCGCCGGCTTCGATGTAGTCCCGGTGAATCTGCTCCAGGATATCGCTGTGCTCGAGGGAGGCCGGGCCGCTCCACGCGCCGCCGCTCATGGGCGCGCCACGCCTTTCAAGCTCGGTGCCGGTCGCGCCGTCGAGTAGCCGGACCTCGCCTTTTTGCAACATCGAGTACGTCATTGCCCTGCCACCTCGAGGTCGATTCGTTTGACCCCGCCATTGTGGCAGACGACGACGTTGCGCCCGCTGAACCGGTAGGGGGTGGCTCTTCGCGCCCTGGCGTGAAACCCGCACAACGATGACGGCAGTTCCTCAGGCTTGATTCGCTTGAGACCAATCAATCCGGTCAAAAGCCGCAAGGAGGCTGCCGTCATGTCCGAGGCCACGACGGGCCGCGCTTCTCCGTCGCAAGCATCCGGCAAGTGACTGCCCTGACTCTCGGTTCGCCCGGGGCAGTCACTCCGGCCCGCCGGCGAGTCGCGTCTCCCGGTCGGTACCGCGGCGTCGATTCCCGTTCAGCCAAGGGGCGGTCACTTGGTGCCGAACTTGCTGTAAAGGTCGTGAAACGGGCACTTGGGCCCGGATTTCCCCGCGGTCTTCCCCAGGATGGTGCATGGAGCTTTCGGCTCCGCACGGTCGGGAGGCGGGGGCGAGGCTTCTGGTATGCAACTGACACCGATCGATGTCGCCTGGGTACTGGTCAGCGCCACGCTGGTGCTGCTGATGCAGGCCGGCTTTCTCTCGCTGGAGACTGGCCTGACCCGGCGCAAGAACGCGATCAACGTGGCGATGAAGAACGCCGCCGACCTGATGCTCACGCTGCTGGCGTTCTGGGCGGTGGGTTTCGGCCTGATGTTCGGCCCGAGTGCGGCCGGGCTGATCGGCACGGGCGGCTGGTTCCCCGATCTTGCCGCCCTGGGGGTCGAGGAAGCGGTGTTCTTCGTCTTCCAGGCGATGTTCGCCGCCACGGCCGCCACCATCGTCTCCGGGGCGGTCTCCGAGCGGATGTCGTACGTCAGTTACGGCCGGGTCACCCTGGTGGTCGTGCTGCTGCTCTACCCGCTGGCCGGGCACTGGGCCTGGGGCGGGGTGATCGCCGACGGCGATGGCTGGCTCGCCGCGATGGGCTTCGTCGACTTCGCCGGCTCGACGGTGGTGCACGGCGTCGGCGGCTGGGTGGCGCTGGCGGCGGTGCTGGTCGTCGGGCCGCGCCTGGGGCGATTCACCGACGACGGCACGCAGCGGATTCCGGCGAGCAATCTGCCGCTGGCGCTGCTCGGCGGCCTGTTCTTCCTCATCGGCTGGATCGGTTTCAACGGCGGCAGCGAACTGGCGCTGACCGACCGCGTGCCGGCGATCATCGGCAACACGTTGCTGGCCGCGGCCGCCGGGGCGGTGACCGCCTACCTGCTGGGGCAGCGGATCGAGGGCGGCTACGTCGACAATCTCCTGCTGCCGCTCAACGGGCTGCTCGCCGGCCTGGTGGCGATCACCGCCGGGGCGCATGCGGTCTCCACGCAGGTCGCGGTGCTGATCGGCGCGGTCGGGGCGGCGGTAATGCTGGTGGTCGACCTGTGGATGACCCGCCGCCGGCTGGACGACAGTATCGGGGCGGTCCCGGTGCACCTGGCCGCCGGTGTCTGGGGCACGCTGGCCGTGGGCCTGTTCGGCGATCCCGACCGGCTGGGTACCGGGCTGGGACGGATCGAGCAGATCGGCGTGCAGTTGCTCGGCATCGTCAGTATCGGCGCGACCACCTTCCTGCTCGCCTGGCTGATCCTGCGCGGCATCGACCGCTGGCGGCCGCTGCGGGTGAGTGCGGCGGACGAGACGGTCGGGCTGAACGTCAGCGAGCACGGCGAGCGCACCGATCTGGTCGATCTGCTCACGGCGATGGAGCGCCAGGCTCACGATACCGATCTCTCGCGGCGGGTACCGGTCGAGCCGTTCACGGAGACCGGGCTGATCGCGCGGCGTTACAACGAGGTGATGGCCGCGCTGGAGCGGGCGGTCAATCGCACCCGCACCATGTTTCGCGACATGCGCGAGGGCATCGTCACCTTCGATCCGTCCGGCCGGGTGATCAGCCTCAACCCGGGGGCGGTGCGCCTGCTGGCGGTCGCCGAGGAGGGCGTGAGCGGCCGATCGCTGGATGAGCTGTTCTACCCGCTGCTGGGCGAGCAGGGGGCGCGCGGCATCCACGCCCGGTTACAGGACGGCGGCATCCAGGAGGTCAGCGGCCGGATCGACGCCGAGCGGCGTTGCCTCGAATTGCGGGCTTCGCGCAGCGACGAGGCCGGTCAGGCGTTCTACACCGCGGTGCTGCGCGACGTCACCGAGCGCCGCGAGGTGCAGGACCAGCTCGACCGTGAACGCGAACTGGCGCAGGTGACGCTCGAGTCGATCGTCGACGCGGTGATCGCCACCGACGCGGAAGGCTGCGTGCGCTTCATCAACGCCAGCGCGGCGAGCCTGGGGCGCGTGCCGATCGGGCAGGCGCGCGGGCGGGCGCTGGGCGAGCTGTTCCGCTTCGAGTCGCCCGGCGGACGGCGGGACTGCGACGCGGTGATCGCCGCCCTGCTGCGCGAGCGGCGCGTGCTGACCGGCGCGACTACCTGGAACCTGGTCGACGCCGAGGGGGAGACCCGTGTCGTCCAGTACACCGCCGCGCCGATACTCGACCGGGGCGACGAGTTGCTCGGCGGCATCGTGGTGCTGCACGACGTGACCGAGGCGCGCGCCATGGAGCGACAGCTATCCCATCAGGCGCGTCATGACGCGCTCACCGGCCTGTTCAACCGCCGCGAGTTCGAGACGCGCCTGGCCGAGGCGCTGACCGAGACCCGCGAGCAGGGCCGGCGACACGTGCTCTGCTACATCGACCTCGACCAGTTCAAGATCGTCAACGACACCTGCGGGCACCTGGCCGGCGACGAGCTGCTGCGCCAGATCAGCCGCGTGATCGCCGACTGCCTGCGCGAGTCGGACCTGTTCGCCCGGCTCGGCGGCGACGAGTTCGGCGTGATCCTGCGCGACTGCCCGGTCGAGGCCGGCGAGGGCATCGCCGAGACCATCCGCGAACAGGTGCGCCGTTTCCGCTTTCCCTGGAAGGGGCGGCACTTCGCGCTGGGCAGCAGCATCGGGCTGGTCGCGCTGGAGGCGGGCGCCGGCGATCTGGCCGAGGTGCTGGGTCAGGCCGATACCGCCTGTTACGCCGCCAAGGATCGGGGCCGCAACCGGGTGCACCTGTTCCAGCCGGACGATCTCGAGCTGGCCGAACGCCAGGGACAGATGCAGTGGGCCGCGCGTATCCGCAGCGCGCTCGACCGCGATCGCCTGCGCCTCTACTTCCAGCCGATCGTACCCACCGGCGCCACCCGCGAGGCCGCCGCCCACCACGAGATCCTGGTGCGGCTGCTCGACGACGAGGACAACCTCGTCGCGCCCAACGCCTTCATCCCCGCCGCCGAGCGCTACGGCCTGATGCCGGAGGTCGACCAGTGGGTGGTGAGGAATACGCTCGCCTGGCTGGGCGACATGTACCGTGCCGACCCGGACAGTTGCACCGTCTGCGCGATCAACCTCTCCGGGGCGAGTCTCAACGACCCGCGCTTTCTTGACGAGATCGGGACGCTGCTCGATGCGCACGGCGTGCCCGGCGCGGCGGTCTGCTTCGAGATCACCGAGACCAGCGCGATCGGCAATTTCGAGGCCGCACGGCACTTCATCGACAGCCTCACGGCGGCCGGCTGCCGCTTCTCGCTGGACGACTTCGGCTCGGGGCTCTCGTCGTTCGGCTACCTGCGCAACCTGCCGGTGCACTTCGTCAAGATCGACGGCGCCTTCATCCGCGAACTCGTCCACAGCCCCACCGACGAGGCCATGGTGCGTTCCATCCACTCCATCGCCCGCACCATGGGGCTCGAGACCATCGCGGAATTCGTCGAGGATGCGGCCACCGTCGAGCGGCTCGCCGCGATCGGCATCGACTACGTCCAGGGCTACCACATCGACCGCCCCCGGCCGCTCGAGCAGCTCGACAGCGTCAAGTGCATGCCGCGGTGACGGGTTGGCCACCCCGCGGCTGGACGACCGGGCGGGATCAGCGGCGCGCTTTCGGTTCCGTCGGGTGGGGCGTGATCAGGGCGTGTTCGAGGAAGCCGGACAGCTCGGGCAGGTGGGCGTCGAGGTGCTCGGTGAGGTCGTGGCCTCCCGGCAGCCGATACAGCGCCGCCGGTGTCGCGCCGCGGTGGTCGTGGAGGCGTTCGGCGTCGGCGATCGGGATGACCGGGTCGTGCTCGCCGTGGACCAGCAGCACGGGGCAGCCGACGCGCGGCAGGGTGTGGACCGGGGCGATGTCGTCGAAACGATGGCCGATCACGCGCTCGACGTAGCGCAGGACGTACCAGCCGACCGGGAAGAACGGCAGCCGCTTCCAGCGCAGCCAGCGGCGCATCATGTCGGCCGGGTGCGCGAAGGTCGACAGGCTGACCACCGCGGCGATGTCGTCGCGCCGCGAGGCGGCCAGCAGGGCCGCCGCACCGCCCACGGAATGGGCGATCAGCCCGACCGGGGCGGTGGCGAGGGTCGGGTCGGTACGCAGCCAGTCGACGGCCGCCTCGATGTCCTCGGCGAAGCGCGGCATCGAGGAGAAGTCGTCGGCGTCGCTCTCGCCGTGGTTGCGCATGTCGATCAGGAGGACGTTCCAGCCGGCGGCCTGCAGTGGCCGGGCCAGCGGCAGCATCATCTCGCGGTTGGCGCCCCAGCCGTGCGTGATCACGAGCACGCCGCGGTCGGGGTGCCCGGGTAGCCACCAGCCGCCGAGATGGCGTCGCCGCCGCGTCGGGATGCGCACGATCCGGCCGGTCAGGCCGTGTTCCGCCAGGGAATGGCGCAGCGGCTCGCGGGGCGCGGCCAGGCTGCGGTGCAGCCGACGATGGAACGCCGCGCGCAGGGCCGCGGCGAGCAGGGCCGAAAACGCGGCGGCGAATACGATCGTCAGGATGAGTCCCAGGATGTGATGCCTCGTCGGGTGTCTGGCGTCGGGTTGAGTCGGGTCGAGCGCGAGTCAGAACGGGTGCAGGGTTACCCACAGCCCGCCGATGGCCATCAGGGCGACGACCGCCCAGGCCGGCATCTTCCAGACGCTCAGGAGCAGGAATCCCGTCAGGGCGAGCGCGAACTCCGCCGGCCCCGCGATCACGCCCGTCCAGAGGGGATCGTAGAGTGTCGCGCCGAGAATGCCCACCACGGCGGCGTTCGCCCCGCGCAACATGGCTTGTCCCCGGTGCCAGCGTTGCAGCCGATTCCAGTACGGCAAGGCCGCGATCACGAGCAGCAGGCCGGGGACGAAGATCGTCACCAGGGCCAGTGCCGCGGTGAGTGTCGGGGCCGAACTCGATGTCATGGCGCCCAGGTACGCGGCGAAGGTGAACAGGGGGCCGGGCACCGCTTGCGCCGCGCCGTAGCCGGCGAGGAAGTCGTCGGCGGACAGCCGGCCGGATTGAACGAACTCCACCTCGAGCAGGGGCAGGACCACGTGTCCGCCGCCGAAGACCAGGGCGCCGGCCCGGTAGACGGCGTCGATCAGTGCGAGCCGGGCATCCGGGATCGCCCAGGCCAGCAGGGGGAGGAGAACCAGCAGGGCGAGAAACAGTCCGGCCGCGACCGCCCCCGTCTTTCGCGACAGCGGCACGGTCAGCGTGCTCGGCTCGCTCGGCTCATTCCCTCGGCACAGCGCCACCCCGCCCAGGGCACCGGCCAGTATCACGGCGACCAGCACAGCCGGGGTCTGGGCCAGCACCACGGCCACGGCGGCGGCCAGGGCGATGCCCGCCCGCTCGCGATCCGGGCACAGGGTGCGGGCCATGCCCCAGACGGCGTGGGCCACGATCGCCACGGCAGCGACCTTCAGTCCGTGGAAGATGCCTGAGCCTATGGGGCCATCGAGGCTGGCGGCACTCAGGGCGACAGCCAGCAGCACCATGGCCGAGGGCAGGGTAAATGCCGTCCAGGCCGCGATCCCGCCCCAGGCGCCGCCCCGAAGCAGCCCGAGGGCAAACCCGACCTGGCTGCTGGCCGGCCCCGGCAGGAACTGGCACAGCGCCACCAGGTCGGCGTAATCGCGATCGGAGAGCCACCGGCGCCGTTCGACGAACTCGGCACGAAAGTACGCCAGGTGCGCGATCGGCCCGCCGAATGCCGTCAGCCCCAGCGCGAAAAAGGCGGCGAGGATTTCCCGGACACGGCCGAGCGGGCGGGGAGCTGTCGACATCAGGGGCGATCCGGTTGGTGATGTTCGTCGAGGGTGGTATCGATCCGTCCCGGTCGGACGGGTGTCGCCCGGTCGGTGCGCTGTCCGATGCGCTCGCATCGGGAGATGGGCGCAGTCAGGCAGCAGTGCAGTCGATGAGGGAACGCCGCGCGCAGGGTCGTCAGCCCCATGGTCAGCACGATAGTGGTGATCGGTACCACGATGGGTGCCTCGATGGATACACGGCCTCGAGCGGCGAATCGTGTCGCCGGAGCGGGGGCGATGCGAATGCGCGGTCCGAATTTTCCGTGAGTGCGTCCCGGGACTACTTCATGAATTCGCGCTTCTTGACCGGGACGGTGACGGTGATTTCCTCACCCTCGTCGAACACCAGGGTCAGCGGGACCTCGTCGCCGGCGCTCATCGGTTCCTGAACGCCGATCAGCATGACGTGGTAGCCGCCGGGTTCCAGCGTGGCCGAGCCGTTGGCCGGGATGCGGATCGCGTCCTGGCGCTTCATCTGGTGCACGCCGTCGACCTCGACGGAGCGATGCAGTTCGACCCGGTCGAACCCGGGCGCCTCGGCGCGCACCAGCTTGCGGTCGGCATCGTCGCCGTTCTCGAGCGTCATGAAGCTCGCCAGCGCCATGGCGGTGGGCGGCGCCTCCGCGATCCAGGGGTCCTCGACGGTGATCTCGGCGTGAGCGACCGGGGCGAGCAGCGCCAGTGACAGAGCCAGGGCCAGTACGGACGTCGGGCGGCGGGTGGAGATCATCGGGGCGTGTCCTCGTGTGCTTGCTGGTAACGGTGGAAGGCATCGACCATCGGTTGCGGGCCGTGCGGGGTGGGAAACACGGCGCGCAGGCGCGCATCCGGGTCGACGAGCAGGATGGCGGTGGTGTGGTCGACGAGGTAGTCGCGGCCGGTCTCCTCGCGGTCCGAATCGTCGCGGTAGTGGTTCGAGCGCTTGCTCCATCCCACCCCCAGCGGCGCGGCGAACGCCTCGAGGTCGGCTTCGCTGCCCGTCGCCCCGACGATGGCCGGGTCGAAGTATTCGGTGAAATCGCGGATGCGTTTCGCGGTATCGCGTTCGGGGTCCACCGAGATGAACACCCGCTGGGTGCGCTCGGCGAGGTCCGGGTAATGTTCCTCGAGGAGCTGGCCGACCCGGCGCAGCGCGCCCAGCTCCACCGGGCAGATGTCCGGGCAGAGGGTGTAGCCGAAGTAGAGCAGGGTCCACTTGCCCTCGAAGTCGCCGGGGCCGAAGGGCTCGCCCTCGTCGGTGACCAGGTCGGCGTCGGGCACCGCGATCGGGGCGGGCATGGGCTTGAGTACCGCCTCGTCGATCTCCGGCTGGCCGCGATCGGCGCCGAACAGCCACCAGCCGCTCGCGGTCAGCGCGAGCAGGGCGACCAGGATCACGACGACGAGCGCGACCCCTCCGGTCTGCGAGCGTGGGCGGGTCGGCGTGCGGGCGGCGTGTCTCATGCAGGGTCCTCGACAAGTCGTGGCCGGTCGCCGGGTGTCGTCGGAGCCGGGCGCCGGCGGCGGAAGCGGTACATGGCGTTGCCCACCACGATGATCGAACTGAGTGACATGCCGATGGCGGCGAGCCAGGGCGGCACGAACCCGAGTACGGCAAAGGGCACCGCCAGGGCATTGTAGCCGGCCGCCCAGGTCAGGTTCTGCCGGATGGTGCGCCGCGTGCGCGTGGCGATCTCGCGGGTCTCGACCACCGCCGCGAAGTCGGTGCGCGTGAGCAGGAAATCGGCGGACTGGCGCGCGAGATCGGTCGCCTCGCTGAAGGAGAGCGAGGCGTCGGCCTGGTTGAGCGTGGGGGCGTCGTTGATCCCGTCCCCGATCATCAGCACGCGTCGGCCCTCGGCCTGCCACTGGCGGACGCGTTCGAGCTTTCGCTCGGGGGTGAGTTCGCCCTCGGCCGTGTCGAAGCCCAGTTGGCCGGCCAGGTGGGCCACGGTCTCGGCGCGGTCGCCGGAGAGCATGTGCAGCGTGACGCCCGGATCGTCGCCGAGTCGGCGCAGCGCCTCGGCCACACCGGGGCGCAACTGGTCGGCCAGGTGGTAGCGCGCCACGGGATGGCCGTCCCGGGACAGGACCACCACGGTGTTGGCGGTCGAGCTCTCCCCGCCGCCGGCCGCCGGGTGGTCCCCGGCGAATCGCGGGCTGCCGATGCGCCAGCGTTCGTTGTCGATCCATGCCTCGATGCCCCGGCCGGGATGATTCTCGAG
>CAYUAO010000016.1:17054-23562 GCA_964442775.1 uncultured Halothiobacillus sp.
GCCAGGGTGACCGGCGTGGCCAGCGCCAGCGCGCAGGGGCAGGTGACGATCAGCACGGCCACGGTGTTGGCCAGTGCCTGCCCGGGGTCATGGACCATCCACCACCCCGCGGTCAGGGCGGCGATGACCAGCACCGCGGCGACGAAATGGCTGGCGACGCGGTCGGCCAGCCGTGCGACCTTCGGCCGCGCGGCGCTGCCGCGACGGATCAGGCCGTGGATGGTGGCCATCATGGATTGCTCCTCGGCCCGCGTGACCTCGAGTTCCACCGGCTGGTCGAGGTTGGTCGCCCCGGCGATCACCAGGTTGCCCGGTCCGCGGCGTACCGGGCGGCTCTCCCCGGTGAGCACCGATTCGTCGAACTCGATCGGGCGATCGCCCAGCAGGGTCGCGTCGGTCGGCACCACCTCGCCGGGGCGCAGCAGCAGCCGGTCGCCGGGGGAGAGTTCCACTACCGGCACCTCCGTCCAGTCACCGTTGCGCCAGGCGCGCGCCCGTCGCGGGATGATCCGCATCAGCCGGTCCATGGCGTCGGCGGCGCGCAGCCGGCCGCGGATCTCGATCACCCGGGCAATCAGGACGAAGGTGACGAACATCGCGATCGAGTCGAAGTACACCTCCCCGGATTGCTGCAGGGTGGCGAACACGCTGCCGGTCCAGGCCACGGTCAGCCCCAGCGCGATGGGTACGTCCATGCCCAGTCGGGCGTGGCGCAGGTCCCGCCAGGCGCCGGCGAGAAAGTCGCGCCCGGAGTAGACCAGCACGATGGTGGTCACGATCAGGGTCGAGTAGCGGCCGATGATCTCCCAGAGGGGCAGCGTGCCGTCGGGGCCGGGGCCGCCCATCCAGTAGCCGGCGACCGAGAAGGCCATGATCGGCATGGACAGGATCAGGGCGAACAGCAGCCGCTCGGCGTTGCGATGGCGCTGTTCGGCGAGCAGGGCGTTGCGGCGCGTGGGGTCGAAGGGATGGGCGTGGTAGCCGATCGCCTCGATGGTGGCGAGGATCTCGGAGAGCGCCACCGTCGCCGGGTCGTAGCGGACCCGGGCCTGCTGGCTGTTGTAGTCGATCTCGACGTCGCGAACCCCGTCGAGCCGGCGCAGTTGCTGCTCGTTGAGCCACAGGCAGGCGGCGCAGCGGATTTCCTCGAGGACCAGCGATACCTCGGCGAGATCGCCGTGCCGGGTGAGGAAATCCCGTTGCAACGCCTCGTTGTCGAAAACCCGCAGGCGATCGATCAGGGCCTCGGCCGTCTCGCCGGGCGCACGGTTGGCCGGCGAGTCCCGGTGGGCGTAGTAGTCCTCCAGCCCGGCGGCGACGACGCCGCGCGCCACCGCCTGGCAACCCGGGCAGCAGAAGGCCCGCTCGGCGTCCAGGACCGTCGCGCGATGTCGTTCTCCCGCGGGTACGGGGAGGTCACAGTGGAAGCATCGCTCGGTCACGGGTCAGGCAGGATTCGCCGCGTCGACCACGGAAGGGAGGATGCCCTGGGGTTTCACTCCTCGGTCCGGTTCATGTCGCGGCGGAAGTAGAGCCAGAACAGCCACATGGCCACGAGGAAACCGATGAACATGACGATGGGCCACCACATGTCGAAACCCTCCCTTATCGATTGCCATCGAGCGTGGCGTAGTAGTTGGCGAGTTCGCGGATTTCCTCTTCGGTGAGGGCCTCCGCGATCACCCGCATGCGGCTGTAGACGTCGTTGCTCCTTGAGCCGTCGGCGTAGTCCTGCATCGTCTTGATGAAGTAGTCGACCTGCTGACCGGCCAGGGCCGGGATGTCGTACTTCTGCCCCTGGCCGAGGTTGCGATGGCAGGAGGCGCAGGGGGCGATCAGGCGCTTGCCGTCGCCGTCGCGCACCAGGCCGATGGTGGCGTCGGAGTAGGCCAGCTTTTCCTCGCTCGCCGGCGGGAGGTCGAAATCGGCGTAGAACACCGACAGGTCGAGCATGTCCTGCCGCGAAAGCTCCTTGGCCAGGGTATGCATCATGTAGGCACGCTTGGTCTGTGCCCGGTCGCCCTCGGCGTAATCGACCAGCATCTTGTAGGTGTATTCCGCCGGTTGTCCGGCGAGGTTGGGCCATTGCCCCGACCAGGAGACGCCGTTGTTCCCGTGGCAGGCGGCGCACATCTGGGTCTGGCTCAATTGGGCGCCGCGGTCGGGGTCGGCGTCGGCCAGGTCGTGCTTGAGCTCGGGGCTGAAGACCACCGTGGTTGACGGGGCGTCGTCGGGCTTCTCGATCACGCCGTGTTCGGCGAGCGCCAGGGGGGCGACCGCGAGGGCCGCGCCAAGCATCAGGGTTCGGGTAATCATCGCTCTCAGTACCCCCATTCCATGGACCCCGGTGTGCCGAGGAAGAAGAACTGCAGGATCGGGTAGCCGTAGCTGATCAGCATGTAGGCGGCCATGGCGACACTCCAGAATCCGAGGCTGTTGAGCAGCTTCGGGACAGCCAGCGGCTGGTGAACCGCCGTGGCGTAGACCGGCGTGGGATTGGGCTCGTCCTGGCGGTTGATGTGCGTCATCACCAGGATGGCGATGAACAGGAACCCCGAGAGCACCAGTATCGCCGCGCCGAGGATCATCACCATTTCGTAGGGCACCCAGCTTGTCGCGATCAGACTGTCGTAGGGCTGGTCCGAGGTTCGCCGCGGCTGGCCCATCAGGCCGATGATGTGCCAGGGCGCGGTGACGATCCACATGCCCGCGAACCACATCCACAGCTGCAGGTTTGCCAGCGGCGTCGACCACAGCTTGCGCTTGGTGATCTTCGGCCACAGCCAGTAGGCCGCGGCGAAGTACATGATCACCGAGGTGCCGCCGTAGATCAGGTGGAAGTGGGCGGGTACCCAGCCGGTGTTGTGGATCGCCGCGTTCATCGCGTAGGAGGCGTTGATTACCCCACCGAAGCCGCCGAAGGTGAGCATCAGCAGCGAGAGGATGCCGGCGAGCACCACCGGGTTGCCCCACTTGAGCTTGCCGATCCAGCCGAACAGCCCCTTGCCACCGCGCAGTCGCCCGGAGAGCTCCATCGAGGCGATGATGGTAAAGCCCGTGATGAAGGTCGGCACGGCGACCATGAAGGTGCCGAACATGTGCAGCAGCTTCCAGCCGGCGGCCTGTTGCGGGTCCATGTAGAGATGGTGGAAGCCGATCGGCACGGAGAAGATGAACAGCATGACGAAGGCGATGCGCCCCATCTCGTCCGAAAACAGTTTCCCGCCCGCCTCACGCGGGAGGATGGAGTACATCACGATGTACGCCGGGATCAGCCAGAAGTAGACGATCGCGTGCAGTGTCCATGAGAACAGCGTGCGCGACAGCCCCGGGTCGATGGTGTCGATCCAGCCCAGCGAGATCGGGATCAGCTGGAAGACCACCTCCAAGGTTGCGCCCATCGAGGTCCACAGCCACAGCATGGCGTTGATCGCGGTGCCGAACATGACCAGTGGTACGGCGCGACCGGGGTTGGCCTTCTTCCAGCGCACCGTTTCCACGATCATGTCCACGCACCAGAACCAGCTGCCGATGACGAACAGCGCCACGCCGATGTAGAAGCTGGCGTCGGCCATTTCCGGCGGGTAGAAGGTGTACATCACCGAGGCCCGATCGGTCAGCAGGGCCGAGGCGGCAAGCAGGGTGCCGATGGTGGCGATCCAGAACCCCGTCCAGGCGAAGGCCGGCGACCAGGGTTTCTGCTTCAGCGAGTGGTAAGCGGTGTGGTAGCCGAACCCCATGATGAAGAAGGTGCTGAGCACGTAGGCCATCAGCACCCCGTGGGTGCTCACCGCCGCGGCATAGACCGAATCGGACTGGATGGCGGGGAACAGCCCGGATCGCACCGCGACCTGGTAGAGCCCCATCGGCAGGGCGAGCGCGAATGCGCCGAAGCCGATCCACATGTTCCACAGGGCGAGCCGGTGGCTGGTGCGCGCCTCGGCGCGCGCGTCCGTGCCGCTTTGCTCGGCGGCGAACTGGCGGGTTTCGTCGGCGGTAGTGGCCATGATTCAGGCGCTCCTCAAAGCTTGAACTCGTCTTGCGGCACGACGTTGAACCGCGAGTACATGTAGGCGTGTCCGACGCCGCAGTACTCGTTGCAGATCAGCGGGAACTCGCCGGTGCGCTTGAACGTGGATGTCATGTCGGAGATGTAGCCCGGCACCACCATGGTGTTGAAGTCGCTGTAGGGCACGTGCAGGCCATGCAGGACGTCGATGGTGGCGATGCGCAGCCGGACCGGCTCGTCGACGGGCACGGTGACCTCCTGCGGGTAGAACCCGTAGCGGGCGGCGACCATGGTCAGTACCAGTTCGCCGTTCTCGTCGCGCGTCAGCCCGAGGTTCTTCTCCATGAACTCGCCGCCGCCGACGCCCTCCTCGAGGTGCAGGCGCGACGAGTCGACGGTCTCGACGTTGGAAGGCGGATGGGCGTTGTGTGCCGCGGCGTAGTACACCTGCACGGCGAAGGCCAGCATGGTGAACGCCATGACCGCCCAGATGTATTTCTTCTCGAGTGGATCGACATGGAACTTCATTGCCGGTGCCCCCTAGTTGACCAGGCCGCGCGGCACGAAGATGCCGAACCAGAAATACAGCCATCCCAGGGCGAAGAGCACCACGTAGACGGCCAGAATGGCCCAGGTGCCGACCGGGGGGCTTTCGAGAACGCGCTTTTGTTCCGCTTCGCTCAGCGGGCTGTCCAGATCTTCATTCATGAGTCATTCCTCCCTGCGCCGATGCGGCGGATCAGTAGAAGCAGTCCTGGACGAAGGCGCGCATCCAGGATTCCTGGTACAGGCCTTCGAGGCGATTGGTCATGGCGTTGGCGTCGAGCGGCGAGACGCCACCCGAGTCGGGCGTGGAGCGAATGCGCCCGGTATCGTGGTCGTAGCGGTAGACCGCCGCGATCGACACGCCGTATTCCGAGCCCGCCCGCGAGAAGCAGGTGTTGGCCCAGCCGGGTTCCTCGGGCTCCTCGCCGCGCAAAAGGTGGGCGACCTGGGCCGCGGCCACCTTGGCCTGCGTGTTGGCCGAGAAGCCCGATTTCGGCATGTCGTCGGCGACGATCGAGTCGCCGATGACGTGCACGTTCGGGGCCTCGGTGGACTCGTGGGTGTAGCGGTCGTTGTCGCACCAGCCGTCGTCGTTGGTCAGGCCCATGCGGAAGGCGAGCTTGCCGGCCTGCTGGTTGGGGATCACAGTGGTGACGTCGGCGCGGAACTCGTCGCCGAAGAAGTTGGTCACCGCCCCGCGCTTCGGATCGACCGAGACCACCTTGCCGCCGTTGCTGCCCGAGACCCACTCGATGCGCCCCTCCTCCTCGGGGCGGGCGACGTCCTCGGGCATGCCCTCCATGTGGGAGTCAGGGATGCGAAAGCCGTACAACCGGCTCCAGGCGAGCATGAACGGTTGGTCCTTGGTGAAGCCGTCCTTGACGTCGAGGATCAGGATCTTGGCCTTGGGCTTGTGCTTTTCGAACCACTCGGCCATCAGCGAGGCGCGCTCGTAGGGCGCGGGCGGGCAGCGGTAGGGGTTGGCCGGCGGCACGATCAGGAAGGTGCCGTCCTCGGGCATGTCGTGGAGTTGCCGACGCAGGAGCTCGGTCTGCGGGCCGGCCTTCCAGGCGTGCGGCATGCTGGTGTCGGCGATCTCGGGGGTGAAGTTCTCGATCTCGCCGTACTTGAAGTCGATGCCCGGCGAGACGATCAGGCGGTCGTAGTCGAGCGTCTCGCCGCCCTTGACGTGCACGCGCCGCTTGTCGACGTCGACGTTGTCGACCTCGCCGAAGACGAACTCGATCCCGTAGCGATCCTTGAGCGCGTCGTAGCCGATCTCGAGGTCGGACATGGTGAGGTCGTCGTTGAGGACCTCGTTGGAACCGTAGCAGCGCAGGTAGGTGCGATTGCGCTCGACGATGGTCACGCGGATGCCCGGGTCGGCCAGCTTGAGGTATTTTGCCGCGGTCGCGCCGCCCGTCCCGCCGCCGATCACGACGACGTGCGGCTGGGCGGCGGCGAACAGGGTGCGCCCGGAGAACAGTCCCAGCCCGGCGGCCGAGGCCAGTCCGGTCCAGCGGAGAAATTCACGACGGTCGATAGGACGGCTCACGGCGTTTCCTCCTTGTCTTGCGCGGCGAAGAACTCGGCCATGGCCTCGATCTCCTCGTCGGTGAGTGCCTTGGCCACGCGGTCCATGATCGTCGCCGGCCGGCTGCCGTTGCGAAACGCGACCATCGACTCGACGAAGCGCTCCTCGGACATGCCGGCGAGTGGCGGCATGTAGTCGTCGTCGAAGTGGCCGTAGGTGCCATGGCAGGCCGCGCAGGTGTGCGAGAGCATCTCGCCGTCCGGCTTGGACAGGTCGGCGGCCTGGGTCAGGGGAGCGGCGCCGAGGAACAGCGCCCCGGCGACGGGGACCAGGAGTGGTTTCATGAACGATCCTCCGGCGGAACACGGTGGTGATGGTTCGGCAGGGAAACTCTGCACGATTCGATGACGTCTGAAGCG
>CAYUAO010000017.1:0-23289 GCA_964442775.1 uncultured Halothiobacillus sp.
AGGTCGCCGGTGACCCGGTCGTCGAAGCGCGCGCCGATGGCGATCAGGACATCGCAGTGGTGCATGCCCATGTTCGCCTCGTAGGTCCCGTGCATGCCGAGCATGCCCAGGTGCTGCCTGTCGTTCGCCGGAAAGGCACCCAGGCCCATCAGCGTCTGCGTGATCGGGTAGCCGAGCGTCTTGGTGAAGTGCGTCAGCTCGTCGGCCGCCCGGCCGAGGATGACACCGCCGCCGGTGTAGATCATCGGGCGCTCGGCGTTGACGATCATGTCGACCGCCTTGCGAATCTGCCCCGAATGCCCCTTCTCGGTCGGCTGATAGGAGCGCATCGCGACCTTTTCCGGGTACTCGAAGGGCACCTTGACCTTGGGATCGGTGACATCCTTGGGGATGTCGACCACGACCGGCCCCGGCCGCCCCGTGGTGGCGACGTAGAAGGCCTTCTTGATGGTCTCGGCCATGTCGCGCACGTCCTTGACCATGAAGTTGTGCTTCACGCAGGGACGGGTGATGCCGACGTTATCGACTTCCTGGAAGGCGTCGTTGCCGATCAGCGCGCTGTGCACCTGGCCGGTGAACACCACCAGCGGGATCGAATCCATGTGCGCGGTGGCAATGCCGGTCACGGCGTTGGTCGCCCCCGGCCCGGAAGTAACCAGCACCACACCCGGCTTGCCGGTGGCGCGGGCGTAGCCGTCGGCCATGTGCACGGCGCCCTGCTCGTGGCGCACCAGAACGTGATTGACCTGCTCCTGCTGATACAGGGCATCGTAGATATGAAGGACCGCCCCACCGGGGTAGCCGAAGACCGTATCGACCCCTTCCGACTTGAGGCACTCGACCAGGATTTGACCGCCGGATAATTCCACGAGATTACTTACCTCAAAACTTGCGCGTTTCACTGACCAAATGGCTTGACGATCGACTCGAAGGCGGGCAAGCCGCCGGAGCGAGCGTCCGATTTCGGGGTAACCGTCCCCGCATCCGGGGCGTGCTCCGGATGGTCATCCACTTTTCATTGAGTTTGCCCGAAGGCAAAGAGTGCAACGCGATCAACGCAGCTCATGACGACGGCAGCCCGACCGAGCGGCGAGATCATCGCCGGCCGGGCAGGCTGCCATCAACCGCGAATGCGCCCGTTGGGGCCCGGCGGTCTCAAATCGTAGACTCGTTAATATAACGTGTTACCGGAGAAATTTCACCACTGTGGGCGCATTCCCTTGCCACGCGACGCGGAGCGAGCGCCGACCATCGATCGAACTCAGAAGGTGCCGAAACTGCCACCCGAGCTCGGCTCTTCCTTCTCGATCTCACCGTCGACCACCTCGATCATCAACCGATTGATGGCATCGGGTGCCTTGCGCAACTTAAAGAACGAGGCATCCCCGCCCATCATGGGCAGATCGGGGAAGAACAGCGCCATGCGAAAACGCAGGCTCAGGGTCTCGGCGTCGCGGCCGTCGAGCAATACCGGATGCGGGAGGAAGGCGTAGCCGCGAGGCGCGTCGTGATCCACCGCCTGCACCAGGGCCGCCCCGTTGGCGTTGGAGTCGTCCGTGTGCATGCCAATCCCGTAGACCACCTGCTCGCGACCCGGAATGCGAACGCGGTAGACCAGTTCCGTTCCGAGCGCCTCGTCGTCGGCCTGCACCGCGATCTGCCGGTCGGCCGCATCGAAGGTGTCGAACCCGCCAAGATCGATCGCGTCACCGAAGGTCTCGAGCCCGAACGCGTACTGGTAGGTGCGCAGGTTACTCTCCGAGATGGGCTCGGCGCCGAAATAGCCGGTCGCCCCGAGCGCGCTCGCCATCGACTGGAAGACCGGCTCGTTGTCGGATTCGAGGCGGTAACCGTGGGCGACGTACTGCGGATGCTGGTAGGAGACGCGGGTGCCCGAGTCGCCCTGCTCCAGCGCCACGCTGAGCACGGCGCCGTAGCCCCCGCGCGGGCTCCGCGCCGCCGTGTCGAGCAGGATCTCGCTGGTCACCACCAGAACGCGCACGCCATCGGTGGGCGCATAATCCCCCACCAGTTCGAAGCCCTCGACCGCCAGCTTCTCGCGCGCCGCCTCGGCCGCGGTATCGAGGTCGCCCGCAAGCGCCTCGCCCTCGATGAATGGCTGGAAATCCGCTCGGACCAGTCCGGAAAACAGCAGACCAAGCATGAAGGCACCTGCCAGCAGCAGGCGCATTGGATGGGCATTGCGCATGACTCTCACTCCCTTGCGTCAGATCGATTCTGTCGTCGTATTACTTGATTGTCGTTATCAACAATTCCCGAATATACGCCACGAACGGAACTTGCGCACCCGACATGCTCAACGCGAGCATGCCTGTGAAAATCCAGAAAAAAAGCCGGCTCCATGGCCGGCTGTCTCTCGTCACTCGCCGCGGATCAGCTCGACCCGAAGCTCGTCACCCTGCCACTCGAGCGAGATCAGCTCGTGCCCGGCCCGCTCGCAGTAGGCGCGGAAATCACTTTCCGCACCGCGGTCCGTGGCGGTCACCACGACCCGCTGCCCGACTGCCGCCGTCGCCAGCGCCTTGCGCGCCTTGAGCAGGGGCATGGGGCAGGACAGCCCGCGGGCATCCACCTCGATCGGCATCTCCTCGTTCATCGACAGGCTCCTCCGCTGCGAACGTGACAAGTCGACGGCCGCGATCGGCCGCCGGGGTCGTTTCAGCCCTCGGGCGGCATCAGGGGCAACCCCGAACCGACCCACTGCATCACGCCCCCCTGCAGGTTGAACAGGCGTTCGACACCGTGACCGACCAGGAACTGGCAGGCCTGGGCCGAGCGGGCCCCGCTCAGGCAATAGACCACCACGTCGCGATCGGCCCGGAAACGATCCACGTTCATGGGCACCAGGTGCAGGGGCATCAGGACCGCCCCCTCGATCACGCCGCGATCCGTCTCGGCCGGGCCGCGCACGTCGAACAGCGCCACCTCGCCGAGGCGCTGGTTCAACTCGTCGGCACTGATATTCTCGTAGCCTGCCATAATCCTCTCCAGTTCGGTCGAGCGGAAACCTGCCGCAGACGGGCTTCCCGTGCAGAGCACGGATGCCCTGCCGCGCGATGACGTAAGCCATTGGATCGTGGAGCACAGGCCGGGGTATGCACCGGCCTGTCCAGCGTTGCCCCAGCGATTCTCGCCCGGCAGTCTAGCGGCGAGCGGCGCACCGCGTCCATTCAGGCAGGCCGCGCCCGGCGCGCGACGCGGGGAAACTCGCGACACGCCCCGGGGTCAAACGACCAGCCGGGGAGCCGCCCCCCTCGAAAGAGCACACGACGCCACCACGATGATGCGACACCTACTCGTTCCGCTCCTCGCGACCCTGCTGCTGATCAGCTTCCAGGGCCGCGCCGACACCCGACTGCCGGAACTCGGCAACCCGGTCGACACGGTCCTCTCGCCCGCCGAGGAGCGCGAGATCGGGGTCAGGGTCTTCGAGCGGCTGCGCGAGCGAGGCGGCGTGATCGAGGACCCCCTGCTGGACGCCTACCTGAACGATCTGGGCATTCGCCTGATGTCGTCGGCCTCGGGGACGCGCTTCGCCCCACACCTCGTGATCGTCGACAACCCGACGATCAACGCGTTCACCGTGCCCGGCGGCCACATCGCGGTCTTCTCCGGACTGATGCTGGCCACCAAGAACGAGAGCGAACTGGCCGGCGTGATCGCGCACGAGATCGCGCACGCCACCCAGCGCCACATCGCCCAGCGGGTCGCCGCCCAGACCGGCAACAACCTCACCGCCGTGGCCGGATTCATCGCCGGGGTCCTGCTGGGTGCGGTCGACCCCCAGCTGGGCGCGGCGGTGGCGACGGCCGGCATCGCCGGCGCGGCCCAGAGCGGAATCAATTACACGCGGATGCACGAACGCGAGGCCGACCGCATCGCCATCGAGACGCTGCAGCGTGCCGACATCGACCCCCGCGGCATGGCCAGCTTCTTCGAGACGCTGCAGCGACGCGCCGGTGCCGACCCCGGTCGCCAGTTCGAGTTCCTGCGAACCCATCCGATGAACAGCGAACGCATCGGTTCGATACGCGACCGGCTCGCCGGACTGCCGAGCGACCGCTTCGGCGCCATTGACAGCGAAACGTTCCGGCTTGCCCGCGCCCGGCTCGCGGCACTGACCGGACGGACCGGACTCGCTCTGGGCGAGCCGCACGAAACCTATCGCCAGGCGGTGGTCGAACAGCGCGAGGGAAGGCACGACGAGGCGATCGAGAAGCTGCGCCCCCTGTACCGGGACGACCCCGCGAACCGCTGGTACGCCCTGCCCCTGGCCCGCGCGCTCAACGACGAGGGACGAACCGGGGAAGCCGACCGCATCCTCGACGACCTGATCTCGCTCTACCCCGACGACACCACCCTGCTGCGCGTCGAGGTCGACTGGATGCTCGACCGCGGTGACGCCCAGACCGCCTACGAGACGGCGCGCCGGGCGATCGAAACGCGACCGGACGACCCCGGGGCCGCACTGGCCCTCTCCCGGGCGGCCAGCGCCGCGAAACGCCCCCTCGAACATCACGAGCAACTCGGCCGTTACTTCATGCTCAAGGACAACCTCGTGGCCGCCCACCAGGAACTCGAGACCGCCTACACCTTTACCGCCGACAATCCCCGCGCGCAGGCACGCATCGAGTCCACCCTGCAGGAAATCGAGAGACGGGCGGGGCACTCCGACGACCGTTAAGGAAGGTCTGCACGAATGGTCGGTTCCGGGAAGATTAAAGACACGGCAAACCGCCTCATGGCGGGCGCGGCGCCGGGTGGCATTTCAAAGAACGCTAATAATCACTCTGTCATGTCGCCATAAATTATTTTTTATTGTCTCGAGTGTTCAGGACACTAAAGTGGTACGCGTCGATTCGATGAATGAGACAACTCACCAAGGAATCTCGGCGCTGATACAGCGACCGCAGAGGAGGATAACAATGAAGAAGTTCACATCCGTGATCACCACGGCAGGCGCCGCCGCACTGGTTGCGGTCGGCATGGGTTTCTCCGGCGCCGCCATGGCGCAAGGCGACGAAGGCCTGTCCGATTCCGCCAAGAAAGGCAAGGAAATCGCCTTCGCTCGCGGTGAAGGCAACTGCCTGGCGTGCCACCAGATCAAGGGCGGCAACCTCGCCGGCAACATCGGCCCGGCCCTGATCGCCATGAAGGCCCGCTACCCGGAGCGCGAGGATCTCGAGGCGGTCATCTACGATGCGCGCGATAAGTTCGGCGACCAGACCATCATGCCGCCGCTCGGGGCGAACGGATTCCTGACTGACGAGGAAATCGGCTACGTCGTCGACTTCCTCTACACCCTGTAAACACAGGTCCCAGGAATCAGTTAAGAACCAAGACCCGAATCACGAGGAGATATCCATAATGAAACGCCTGTTTACCAGCATGATCGCCGCCAGCGTTCTGGCCACCGGCGGCGCGATGGCCGAGCCGGCCAACCCGTCGGATCCGGAAGAGTTCCGCCAGATGATGATCGAGCATTACAAGGACCAATACCCCGACGTACCCTTCGAGGAATACAACAACGGGGTCTACGCCTTCGACGAGGACGCCCGCTCGCAGTGGGAAGGCATGATGCAGTTCCCGGAGACCGACGAGTACGTCGCTGCCGGCAAGGAACTGTGGGAAGAGTACCGCCTGCCCAACGGCAAGCCGCTGTCCTCCTGCGTGGGCGAGGCCAAGGGCCTGCGCGCCAAGTACCCGTACTTCAACGAGAAGGACGGCGAGGTGCACAGCCTGGGTCTGGACATCATCAACTGCCAGAAGAACGCCGACGAGGACCCGGAAAAAGTCTGGGATCCGAAGAACAACTACAAGAAGTTGGCCAACGTCCTTGCCTACCTCGCCAGCGAGTCGAACGGGATGACCAACAAGGTCGAGATCGACAGCGAAGGCGCCAAGAAGGCCTATAACCGCGGCAAGGAAGCCTGGTTCCGTCGTACCGGTCGCCTGGACAACTCCTGCGCCGATTGTCACCAGTACCACGGCGGCAAGTACGTCCGCGCCGAGCACCTGCACATGAACCTGGGCAACACCACCCACTTCCCGCTGTTCCGTTACAGCAAGGGCGGCATGTTCACCCTGCACAAGCGGATCTACGGCTGCTTCCGCGATACCGGTGCGGTGCCGTTCGAGCAGTACTCCAAGTACTACCGCGACCTGGAGTTCTTCATGTCCTACAACGACAACGAAATGGAACTCAACGGCCCGGCCATCCGCAAGTAATCCAACGGATTACCTGGTAACGAAAAAGCAGGCTTCGGCCTGCTTTTTTTTGTACCCGCAGAAACACCAATAGAACCGCGGATTACCGGCGAAGGCCGCCAGAACGATGTTTTACTGGTCCGGCATAAGTATTTTTTCTATGGCCAGGCTGGTCAGTATGGTTAAATGGCCCGGTTCCGTTTTCTGGCCCTGCCCCGGGTCGCCCACCACTCCTGGGCCGGGCCCGGAAAGCGCCAAAGATCCCAAAGTGTCCCGCCCCCGGCTCCACGCCGGGTCGGGAGCTGACCCAAACCGAAAACGTGAAGGGGAGTTTTCAATGAGTCTTTCTCGCCGCGAATTTCTGCAGATGCTCGCCGTGGCCTCGGCCGCCGGCATCAACCTCGAGACCGCTCAGGCCGGCACCGGCACCCAGCGTGTCGCCGGATCCATCAAGGCGAACAACGCCTCGAGCAACATGTACGAAGTACCCAAGTTCGGCAACGTGTCGTTCCTGCACATGACCGACATGCACGCCCAGCTCAAGCCGGTCTACTTCCGCGAGCCGTCGATCAACCTCGGCATCGGCTCCATGGAAGGCAACGCCCCGCACCTGGTCGGCGAGAAGTTCCTCAAGCACTTCGGCCTCGAGCCGAACACCCCGGCCGCCCACGCATTCACCTGCCTGGACTTCGCCGAGGCGGCTAAGAAGTACGGCAAGGTCGGCGGCTTCGCCCACCTGCTCACACTGATCAAGCACATGCGCGAGCAGCGCCCGGGCGCCTTCCTGCTCGACGGCGGCGACAACTGGCAGGGCAACGCCCTGGCCCTGTGGACCGACGCCCAGAGCCAGATCGACGCGATGAAGATCGCGCGTCCGGACTTCTTTACCTCGCACTGGGAAGCGACCTATACCAAGGACCGCATGCTCGAAGGCATTGCCGATCTCGAGGGCGCGACCGACTGCAACTTCGTCGCCCAGAACATCCGCGACTCCGACTTCATGGAGCGCGTGTTCAAGCCGTACGTCATCCGCGAGCAGAACGGCGTCAAGGTAGCGGTCGTCGGTCAGGCCTTCCCGTACACTCCGATCGCCAACCCGCGCTGGATGACCGAGGGCTGGACCTTCGGCATCCGTGACGACGAGATGCAGGACGCCGTCAACGCCGCCCGCGGCGAAGGCGCCGAGGTGGTGGTGGTCCTGTCGCACAACGGCATGGACGTCGACCTCAAGATGGCCAGCCGCGTCACCGGCATCGACGCCATCATGGGCGGTCACACCCACGACGCCGTTCCGACCCCGACCGTGGTCAAGAACAGCAGCGGCCAGACCCTGGTCTGCAACGCCGGCTCGAACGCCAAGTACCTGGGCGTATTGGACTTCGACGTGCGCAACGGCAAGGTTCAGGACTACAAGTACCACCTGCTGCCGGTCTTCTCCGACTTCATCGAGCCGGACAAGGAGATGCAGGAGTACATCGACAAGCTGTACAGCCAGGACATCGAGTTCGAGGGCAAGAAGTTCAACGTCGGCGAGCGCACCGGGGAGACCCTGGCGACCAACGACGCCCTGCTCTACCGCCGCGGCAACTTCACCGGCACCTGGGACCAGCTGATCTGCGACGCGCTGATCGACGTCAACGACGCGCAGATCTCGTTCTCGCCGGGCGTTCGCTGGGGCACGTCCCTGATCCCGGGCGAGCCGATCACCTACGACGACATGATGACCCACGTCGCGCTGACCTATCCGAACGTCACGGTCAACGAGTTCACCGGCGAGCAGATCAAGGACATCCTCGAGGACGTCTGCGACAACATCTTCAACACCGACCCCTACTACCAGCAGGGTGGCGACATGGTGCGCGTCGGTGGCATGAAGTACGCCTGTGCGCCGAAGGCCGAGAAGGGCAAGCGCATCCTGGACATGGAACTCGACGGCAAGCCGATCGACCCGAAGAAGACCTACAAGGTCGCCGGCTGGGCCTCGGTCGCCGAGCCGGGCAACATCCCGGGCGACACCGAAGAGATGATCTGGGACCAGGTCGAGACTTGGCTGCGTGACCAGAAGCACATCAAGCCGGTCAAGCCCAACGAACCGGTCCTCAAGGGAGTGGAAGGAAACCCGGGCATCACCGACAAGTGCTGATCGGTCGACCGTCTTCTTCCTGAAGACACTTGCCCACGAAAACCCTGCCTCGCGGCAGGGTTTTTTTGTTGTCGCGATTCTTTTGCCTCCCCTTACGCTCGTCGAACATCTGCCGGAGCGTTTGCATGAAACACAAACAACAACTACTTTAATCTTGTTCCACTCCGTGCCGGGTGCCGTCTATCTGGCCACCGCTTCGCGCTCAATCAAGACAGGAGACTTGAAGTGACCGAACGCGTGTCGATCGAACAAACAGGCGCCTCCGCCCTTTCTCGGACGAAGCGGGCGGCGGTCGAGGAGTTCCTCGCCCCGGCCGACGTGCGCATCAACGGCAGCCGCCCCTGGGACCTGCGCATTCTCGACCCCCGCGCCATCGACCGCAGCCTGGGCTGGGGAAATCTGGGCCTGGGCGAGTCGTTCATGGCCGGTTGGGTGGAGATCGATCGCGTCGACGAGTTCGTCGATCGCGTGTTGCGCGCGGGCATCAAGGAACAGGTCGGCAAGTCGCCGCGCATCTGGTGGCATGCCCTCATGGCCCGCCTGTTCAATCACCAGTCGAAGGAAAAGGCCTGGGAAGTCGGCGAACAGCACTACGATCTCGGCAATGAGTTCTACCGCGACATGCTCGACCCGCGCATGACCTACACCTGCGGGTTCTGGGGCGACGGGGCCGAGACCCTGGCCGAGGCCCAGGAGCACAAGCTCGAACTGATCTGCCACAAGCTCGACCTGCAACCCGGCCAGCGCATTCTCGACATCGGCTGCGGCTGGGGCAGCTTCATGATCTACGCCGCCGAGCACTACGGCGTCAAATGCGTGGGGCTGACCATCTCCAGGGAGCAGGCCGCGCTGGGTGAGCAACTCGCCGGCGACCTGCCGGTCGAGTTCCGCCTGATGGACTACCGCGACATCGACGAGCCGTTCGACCACATCGTCTCGGTCGGGATGTTCGAGCACGTCGGCCGGCACAACTACGACGAGTACATGGCGGTCGCCCGGCGCTGCCTCGGGCCCGACGGGCTGTTCCTGCTCCACACCATCGGCACCGGCCTCGAGGGCTCTACTCCCGACCCGTGGATCAGCAGGTACATCTTCCCCAACGGCGAGCTGCCCGCGATGCAGCAGATCATCGATGCCTGCGAGGGACGCTTCGTGGTCGAGGACGTGCACAACTTCGGCGCCGACTACGACCGCACGCTGATGGCCTGGTACGACAACTTCGAGGCCGCCTGGCCCCGCTGGCGCGAGCACTACGGCGAACGCTTCGGCCGCATGTGGAAGTACTACCTGCAATCCTGCGCCGGCTCCTTCCGCGCCCGTGAGACCCACCTGTGGCAGTTCGTGCTCTCGCCTACCGGTAAGCGGGGCGGCTACTGTCGCCCGCGCTGACCTCGGCGTTCCGCCCGGAGGCCGGAAAGCGAAAGGGCCATGCGAAACCGCATGGCCATTTTCCCTGGCCCCAAAGATATGGACGGGGCCGGGATTGGCCCCGAACGATCCGTCAGCGCACCACCAGCAACGGCACGTTGGCCTTCATGATCATCTTGGTCGTGGTACTCCCCAGCACCAGGTAGCGGATCGGGCTGTGGCCGTAGGCGCCCATCGCCAGGAGATCGATGTGCTTCTCCTCGAGGTACATCGAGACCGCCTCGTCGACCTTGCCCTGCCGGATCGCCACCTGGGTGGAAAAGCCCGCTTTCTGCAGGCGCGTGTTGGCCGCCTGGATCTTGTCCCAGTTGGCCTGCTTTTCCTCGCCGACCATCAGGATGTGCACTGGCAGGCCCTGCAGCAACGGGGTGTTCGCCGCCATCTCGACGAGCTTGTAGGCCGTCGGGCTGCCGTCGTAGGCGATCAGGAAGCTCTCGGGGCGCTTGAATTCCAGCGGCGTGACCAGGGTGGGTTTGTGGATCATCGACAGGATGCCGGCAAGATGGCTGCCGACGTGCATGGCCACCGCGTCGCCGTCCTTGCCCTGCTTGCCGAGCACCAGCATCTGCATCGCATCCTGGAGCTCGAGGATCACCTCGGTGATATCACCGTTTCTCAGAAGTTCGGCCGGCTCGTCGAAGCCGCGATCGCGCGCTCGGGAAAGCACGTCGGCCAGCAGCGCCCGGCCGCGCTCGCGCTCGAGCTTGCCGCGCTTTTCCTCCAGCTCGACCATCTCCTCGAGCAGCTTCTCGCGCCCGCCGAGGGTCATGTTGCCGGACAGGTCCGTCTTGGCCGGGGCGTGCGGATTGCTGATCGCGTGCAGGAAGGTCAGCGGCGCGGCCAGTGCCTGCGCGGCCCAGACGGCGTAGTCGGTAACCGCCTCGGAGGAACGCGAGCCATCGATGCACGCGAGTACCTGGTCCTTGTTGTCGCTCATGTTCTCGGTTCCCATGTCAGTGCCCCATCAGCTTCTCGGCGGCGTCCGGGTCGTTGTGCACGCCGTGCTTGTCGACGATCGTGGCGGTGGCCTGGTTCATGCCGATCACCTCCACCTCGATGCCTTCCCGACGGAAGTCGACCACCACCTTGTCCAGCGCGCGCACGGCCGTGATGTCCCAGAAGTGCGCCTTGGACAGATCGATCGACACCTTATCCACGTCGTCCTTGAAATCAAACGACTCGAGGAACTTCTCGGTCGAGGCGAAGAAGACCTGCCCCACCACCTCGTAGATGGCGTGCCGCGGATCGTTGGCCTCTTCCGAGCGCCGAGCGGAGACGTGCATGTACTGCCCCACCTTGTTGGCGAAGAACATCGCCGCCAGCAGCACGCCGGTCAGCACCCCGTAGGCGAGGTTGTGGGTGAAGACGGTGACGACGACGGTCATGATCATCACCACGTTGGTACTCATCGGGTGCTTCCTGAGATCGCGGATCGAGCCCCAGCTGAAGGTGCCGATCGAGACCATGATCATCACCGCCACCAGGGCGGCCATGGGAATCAGGGTGAGCACCGGCGAGAGGAACACGACCAGGATCAGCAGGAACAGCCCGGCGACGAAGGTCGACAGCCGCCCGCGACCACCCGACTTGATGTTGATCACCGACTGGCCGACCATCGCGCAGCCGGCCATGCCGCCCATCGAGCCGGAGACGATGTTGGCGATGCCCTGCCCCTTGCACTCGCGCGCCTTGCTGGTCTTGGTGTCGGTGAGCGTATCGAGCAGGTTCTGCGTCATCAGCGACTCGAGCAGGCCGACCACCGCGATCGCCGCCGAGTACGGCAGGATGATCATCAGCGTCTCGAGGTTGAGCGGGATGTCGGGCAGGAAGAACACCGGCAGCGTGTCCGGCATCTCGCCCATGTCGCCCACGGTGCGCACGTCGAGGTTCATGAACCAGGCGATGACGGTCAGCACCACGATGGTGACCAGCGGCGAGGGGATCGCGGTGGTGAGCTTGGGCAGGCCGTAGATGATCGCGAGACCCGCGGCGGTCAGCGCATAGACGTGCCAGGTGACGTTGGTCAGCTCGGGCAGCTGGGCCATGAAGATCAGGATGGCCAGCGCATTGACGAAGCCGGTCATCACCGAGTTGGAGATGAACCGCATCAACCGATCGAGCCGGATGTAGCCGGCGACGATCTGCAGCACCCCGGCGAGTATCGAGGCGGCGAGCAGGTACTCGAGCCCGTGGTCCTTGACCAGGGTGATCATCAGCAAGGCCGTGGCCGCGGTGGCCGCCGAGATCATGCCCGGCCGGCCGCCGGTGAAGGCGATCACCACGGCGATGGCGAACGAGGCGTACAGCCCCACCTTGGGGTCGACGCCGGCGATGATCGAGAAGGCGATCGCCTCCGGTATCAGTGCCAGGGCCACCACCAGCCCGGAGAGCAGGTCTCCCCGGATGTTGGAAAACCATTCCTGCTTGATGCGGTACCAGTTCATCGTGAATCTCTGGGATGTTGCTGGGTGATCGTCCCTGGTCGGCGGGGCTGGCCACGAGTTTTGCCACCCGCCCACGTCGGCCGACATGGCGCGCGATGCGACATTCCCTTGATCGATCGGCTCTGGAAGGACAATGCAAGACCGTCCCGCGCGCTCGCGCCGCGCGATTCGGCCTGACAGAAGGCCGCGGACCTTATCAAATCAACGGCTTGATTTCACCCCCGCCACGCGACGACTGCAGCCGGACGGGGATTCGGGACAGGATAATGCGCGCCCGTGACCATCAGTTGACGACGCCGATGAACGGCGGGGGACTACGATCGCTCAAGCCGGAACCGGACGAAAGACACCGGCGTCCCGGTCCTTTTCCAGTTCTCCCAGCGGGCGCACCAGGCCGCTCATCGCCAGGTAGACCCCGGCAGGTGGCCCTCCCTGAACGAAGCCCAGGGCCAGCCCCAGGTTCAACGCGGGTTCGACTGGGTCGATCTCGTAGGGACGCATCGCCCCCGTGAGTACCAGGCAACGCCCGGGAAATGCCCGGGAGAGCACCTCGCCCGTGCGGACCATGGTGTCCGTGCCGTGCACCACGACGATCGGCGCCTCCGGTCGCCGCCGCGCCACCTCGGACAACGAGGCGACGATGGCGTCATGATCGGCGTCCGTCATCTCCAGGCTGTCCTTGCAAACGGGCTCGAGCCAGTCGATGGCCAGGTTCATCCCGGCCGAATGCAATATCTCCCGGGCGGCCCGCGCACCCGGCGCGACGATCAGGCTGCCGTCAGTGGGCCGATAGCGCTTGTTGAACGTGCCCCCGGTATCCAACAGGATGATCTCCTGCGCGCCGCGGGGCTCGCCCGCCACCGTCTGCGCCCCTGTTCCCATGATCATTTCCCCGCCGGTTTGATCTGGCCGGATGCGTTTCCCGGCCAAGTGAAGTAAAATGGCCGATCAATTCTAAAGGAAGCGTCGAGTGTGCCGGCTTTTGCCCGCCGGGAGCGACCCACGCGAGGCCGTGACCGGACACGGGCACCGACAGGCCGCAGCGTGAGGCGACGGCCTCTCGCGTCACACCGGGCCGACCGTCACCTGACGTCCTTGACACGCCCCCATCCACATTCGGTGCAGGCCGAGCAAGCCACGACTTCATGGACAACCAGCCGAAACGCTACATCGTCGAGTCAGTGACCAAGGCCGGCGCCCGATTCCGTCCCAGCGACTGGATCGATCGCATCTCGAGCTGGGATGCGACGTTCGCCCAGCACCGTCTGGTCTACTCGCAGCGGCTGCATCCGGTCATGCTCAACGGGCAGAAGGTGCTCGCCATCGAACCGGGGCTGAAGACGGCCAACCGCCAGATGTTCGACGCGGTGATGCAGTTCATCGAGCGCAACAACCTCAAGGTGCACGTCCAGTACCCCGACGGCCACCTCGAGGAATACACCGGCGACAACGCCCCCACGTCCCCGGAAGCCCCTGCCTCATGACCCACAACCCGCCGCGGATCGGCTTCGTCAGCCTCGGCTGCCCGAAGGCGCTGGTCGACTCCGAGCGCATCCTCACCCAGTTGCGCGCCGAGGGCTATGCCCTGTCGGACAGCTACGAGGGCGCGGAACTGGTGATCATCAACACCTGCGGGTTCATCGACTCGGCGGTGCAGGAATCGCTCGACACCATCGGCGAGGCGCTCGACGAGAACGGCCGGGTGATCGTCACCGGCTGCCTGGGCGGCCGCGACGAGGGTGAACTGGTGCGCGAGGCGCACCCCAACGTGCTGGCCGTGACCGGACCGCAGGCCTACCGCGAGGTGATGGACGCGGTTCACCGCCACCTGCCGCCGCGATTCGACCCGTTCGTCGACGTCATGCCCGAGCCGGGCGGCCAGGCGAAGGGGAAGGTTTCGGCCGTTGAAGCCGAAGACGAGGCCCCGTCGCTGGAAGACGCCGTGGGCGTGAAGCTCACCCCGCGTCATTACGCCTACCTCAAGATTTCCGAGGGCTGCAACCACCGTTGCAGCTTCTGCATCATCCCGAGCCTGCGCGGCGACCTGGTCAGCCGCCCGATCGGCGAGGTGATGACCGAGGCGGAGAACCTGGTCAACGCCGGCGTGCGCGAGCTGCTGGTCGTCTCGCAGGACACCAGCGCCTACGGCGTCGACACCCGCTACAGGCTCGACTTCTGGGGCGGACGTCCGCTCAAGACCCGCTTCCGCGAACTCGCCGCCGCGCTGGGCTCGCTCGACGCCTGGGTCCGCCTGCACTACGTCTACCCCTACCCGCATGTCGACGACGCCGTTGAACTGATGGCCGAGGGGCTGGTGCTGCCGTACCTGGACATCCCGTTCCAGCACGCGAACCACCGCATCCTCAAGCTGATGAAGCGCCCGGCCTCGAGCGAGAACGTCCTCAAGCGGATCGCGAAATGGCGCGAGATCTGCCCGGAAATCACCATCCGCTCGACCTTCATTGTCGGCTTTCCCGGCGAGACCGAGGAGGAGTTCCAGGAACTGCTGAACTTCCTCGACGAGGCACAGCTCGATCGCGTCGGCGCCTTCGCCTATTCGCCGGTCGACGGCGCGACCGCCAACGAGCTGCCCGATCCGGTGCCGGAAGAGATCAAGCAGGAACGCCTCGCCCGCTTCATGGAAAAGCAGGCGGCCATCAGCGCGGCCAAGCTGGCAAGGAAGGTCGGCCAGCGCATGCCGGTGCTGGTCGACGCGGTCGACGAGTCCGGCGCGGTGGCCCGCAGCATGGCCGACGCCCCGGAGATCGACGGCGTGGTCTACCTGCCCGAGGTCACCGACGTGCGACCGGGCGACTTCGTCGAGGTGGAAATCGTCGAGGCGGACGAACACGACCTCTGGGGCATCCCCGTCCCCTGATGGAGGTGAGCGAGGCGCCGCCACGGGCCATCCGTTCGTTCCACCGCGATGCCGAGCATCACTGGTTCGCGCGACTCGAATGCGGGCACAACCAGCACACCCGCCACGATCCACCCTGGATCAACCGCCCCTGGGTGGAGCAGAGCCTGGGTCGCATCGCCATGCTCGGCACGACGCTGCCCTGCCGCAAGTGCGCCGACGGGGCCGAACGCGATCCGTCGCCCCCGACCGGAGAGGACAGGTTAAGGAGGGATACCCGTGAGTGAAGAACGCGAATTCAAGCCGCTCAACATCGCCGTGCTGACCGTTTCCGACAGCCGCAGCCTAGCGGAGGACCGCTCCGGCGACCTGCTGGTCGAGCGGCTCGAGGGCGCCGGCCATCACCTCTTCGACCGCCAGATTCAGCCCGACGACGTCTACCGGATCCGCGCGGCCGTCTCGCAATGGATCGCCGCGCCCGACTGCGACGTGGTGATCACCACCGGCGGTACCGGGCTGACCGGCCGCGACGGCACCCCCGAAGCGGTCTCGGTGCTGTTCGACAAGACCATCGACGGCTTCGGCGAGATGTTCCGCTCGCTCTCCTTCCAGAGCATCGGCAGCTCGACACTCCAGTCGCGCGCCACCGCGGGCGTGGCCAACCGCACCTACCTCTTCGTCCTGCCCGGCTCCACCGGCGCTTGCCGGGATGCCTGGGACAACCTGATCGAGTCCCAGCTCGACTACCGCAAGCGCCCCTGCAACCTGGTCGAGCTCATGCCCCGCCTCAACGAGCGTTGAACGATCAGCCACCGACCAGCAGCAACGTGACCCAGGTGGCCAGCAGGGCGTAGGCACCGGCGAGCAGATCGTCGACCATGATGCCGAACCCGCCGCCGACCCGGCGGTCGAGCCAGCTGATCGGCCAGGGCTTGAACACGTCGAAGGCGCGGAACCAGGCGAAGACGATCACCAGTTCCCACCATTGCGTCGGCAGCAGCGCGAAGACCGGCAGCACGCCGACGATCTCGTCGAAGACGATCCCGCCGTGATCATGCACGCCCAGCCGGTCGCTGGCGTGCTGGCAGAAACCGATGCCGAGGACGAACAGCACGGCGGTGAGCGCGAGGATGATCGCAACGGTGAGCGCCGGTCCGAGCCAGGGCAGCAACCCGGCGACCAGCGCCCAGCCGAGCAGCACGCCCGGGATGGTGCCGACGGTGCCCGGGGCCTTCGGTGAAAGCCCGGTGCCGAAACCGAACGCCAGCCACATCGTCGGGCTTCGTCCCAGTTCGCCTGCCGTCACCTTCCGCTTCGATTGCGCCTCGCCCATGTCCTTTCAGTCAGTCCTCGCCGGAGAAATGGCTGTATCCGCGGCGCGCGGGCAATGCCCGGCCGTGGCGCTCGCGGATCTGCCCGGCCGGCCCGGCGACCAGCCGCCCGATCACGGTCAGCCCGAGCTCCGGGTCGACCTCCACTTCCTCCGGCAGGGCCACGATCAGCTCGTAGTCGTCACCGCCGGTAATCAGGCGATCGATGTCCCCGGGACGTTCGGCGAGCCAATCCCGCGCCGCGGGCGACAGTGGCAAGGCGGCAAGATCGATTTCCGCTGCCAGTCCGCCGGACTCCAGGAGGTGGCCGATGTCCTGCAGCAGGCCGTCGGAGCAGTCCAGCCCGGCACTGGCGGCTCCCAGCAACGCCTGCCCGACCGCCAGCCGCGGTTCGGGAAAATCGAGACGACGTCGCAGGGCCTCGCGCCCGGCGGCGTCCACGCCCGCCGGCACCGCGTCGGGATCCATGGCCACGACCAGCCCCAGGGCCGCGTCACCGATCGCGCCCGTGACCGCCAGACGGTCGCCCGCGCGCGAGCCGTCGCGGGTGATGGCCTGCCCGGCGGGCAGTCGACCAAACACGGTCACGGAGACCGTGAGCGTGGTCGCGCCCACGGTGTCCCCGCCGACGAGATCGCAGCCCCAGCGTTCGGACCCTGCCCGCAGGCCTGCCGCGAAGCGGGCCAGCCAGTCGTCGCTGATACCTTCCGGCAAGCCCAGGGCCAGGGTGAAGCCCAGCGGCTCGGCACCCATGGCGGCCAGATCGGAGAGGTTGACGGCCAATGCCTTGTGGGCGATGGCCTCGGGGGAAGTGTCGAGGGGAAAGTGGCGACCGGCGATGAGCATGTCGGTGGCCACGGTCAGCCGGCCGCCCACGGCCAGGTCGATCAGGGCGGCGTCGTCACCCACGGCCAGGGCGACTTCCGGCCGGCGGGCCGGCCAGTCGAAGTGGCGGGCGATGAGATCGAATTCGTCCATGCCCGGGCGACGGACTCAGCGCCCGCGCGGGGACTCGTCGGGACGGACGCGATCAGCCAGCCGGTCGAGCACGCCGTTGACGTAGCGGTGGCCGTCGGTCGCGCCGAAACGCTTGGCAAGCTCCACCGCCTCGTTGATCACGACCGCTCGCGGGGTCTCGAGCGTGTGCGTCAGTTCGAATGCGCCCAGACGCAGGATGGCTCGCTCGATCGGGTCGAGCTCCTCGATGGGGCGGTCGAGGTGCGGTTCGACCGCGGCGTCCAGCTCGGCGGCGTGCTGTTCGACACCGCGCAGGATCCGCCGGAACAGCTCGAGGTCGATACGCAGCATGAAGGCATCCTCCATGAACTGCGCCTCGAGCTGATCGACCGGAATCGGGTTCATCAGCTGCTGGTAGAGCCCCTGGGCGGCGCGTTCACGCGCCCAGCGTCGCTGCTTGCGCGCCGGGGAGGACTTCGCGCCGCGCGCTGCGGGAGCGCCCTCGCGGCCCTGTGCATCCTGGGACCGGTCGGCGCCGCTGGGCTCGTCCTGGGGAAACCGCTTGATCATTGGCTGCTCAGGCAATCTGGTCGATCTGGTCGAGGAGGTTGACCATCTCGATGGCGGTGGCGGCGGCTTCCGCGCCCTTGTTCCCGGCCTTGCTGCCGGCGCGTTCCATGGCCTGGTCGACGGTGTCGGTGGTCAGCACGCCGAAGATCACCGGCATGTCGAAATCGGTGGCCACGCCGGCGATGCCCTTGGCCGCCTCCCCCGCCACGTAGTCGAAATGCGGGGTGGCGCCGCGGATGACCGCGCCGAGGCAAATGATCGCGTCGAACTTCTCGCTCGCCGCGACGCGCTGGGCGACCAGCGGCAACTCGAAGGAACCCGGCGCCATGACCACGGAAATCTGCTTCGGATCGACGCCGTGGCGGCGCAGCGTGTCGATCGCCCCGTCGCGCAGCCGGTCGACCACCTGCGCGTTCCAGCGCGTCGCGACAATCGCGTAGCGTCCCGCCTTGGCGGTCAGCCCGCCCTCGATCACCTGAAGCTCATTCATGCTCGTCTTTCCCAAATGCGGCGGTCATTCCGCCTCGTCGTGAATGTAGTCGACCACTTCCAGGCCGAACCCGGCCAGGGCGTGGAATCGCTTGGGCGCACTCATCACGCGCATCTTGCGCACACCCAGGTCCTTGAGAATCTGTGCCCCGACGCCGTAGTTGCGCAGGTCCTCGACCTCGCCTTCGACCGGCTCGTCGGCCTCGTCGCTGCCCCAGCGCTTGAGCTGGCGCAGCAGTTCGCCCTCGTCCGGGGTCGAACGCAGCACCACCGCCACGCCGGTCTCCATCTTCGCCAACCGCGAGAGCACGTCGGAGAACGGCCAGCCGCAGTCACGGCCATGCGGTTCGAACAGGTCGCAGACCGCGTGGTGCACGTGGACGCGCACCGGTGTCGGGGTTTCCGCGTCTGGGGTGCCGCGCACCGCGGCGAACTGCAGCTGGCCGCTGGTGTGGTCTCGGTAGGCGTGCAGGGTGAAGCGGCCGTGACGGGTATCGATCTCGGTGGAGAACTCGCGTTCGATCGAGCGTTCGTGACGCATGCGGTAGCGGATCAGGTCCTCGATCGAGCCGATCTTGATGCCGTGCTCCTCGGCGAAGCGCTCGAGGTCCGGGCGGCGCGCCATGGTGCCGTCCTCGTTGAGGATCTCGACGATCACCGCCGAAGGCTCGCGCGCCTCGGCCAGGCGGGCGAGATCCACGCCCGCCTCGGTGTGCCCGGCGCGCGCCAGCACGCCGCCCGGGCGGGCCATCAGCGGGAAGACGTGGCCGGGCTGGACGAGATCGCTGGGCTTCGCCTCGGGGGCGACCGCCGTACGGATGGTGGTGGCCCGGTCGGCCGCCGAGATGCCGGTGGTCACGCCGCGAGCGGCCTCGATGGACTGGGTGAACGCCGTCTGGAAGGCCTCGCGCGTGCGGCTGACCATCAGCGGCAGTTCGAGCCGTTCGCAGCGTTCCTGGCTCAGCGTCAGGCAGATCAGGCCGCGCCCGTAGCGCGCCATGAAGTTGATGTCCTCGGCCCGCGCCTGCTCGGCGAGCATGACGAGATCGCCCTCGTTCTCGCGATCCTCGTCGTCGACGATGATGACCATGCGCCCGGCGCGCAGGTCGTCGAGGATTTCATCGATCGGACTGAAGCTCATACTCTCTCTCAACACCACGTGAACCGCCATCGCGGGCAATCCGTGATTGTATCACCGTCGGGGGCTCGGCCGGGCAACCGGACCGGCAGGACCTCAGGACAGGTCCTGGTAGGGGCTCTGCCCGCCGCCGGGGGCATCCCCGGCCTGCAGCAGGCGCTCGAGGTAGCGGGCCATCAGGTCGACCTCGAGGTTGACCTGCCGCCCCGGGCGGTACTCGCCCATGATGGTCACCTCGAGCGTGTGCGGGATGATGGTCAGCCGGCAGCGCGTGCCACTGACCTCGTTGACCGTCAGGCTGATCCCGTCGATGGCCACCGAACCCTTCTTGGCGACGTAACGGGCAAGCTCGGGCGGCACGCGCAGCCAGAACTCGGTCGCCCGTGCCTCTGAGCGGCGGGCATCGATGATCGCCAGGCCGTCGACGTGCCCGCTCACCAGGTGCCCGCCCAGCGGGGTGGCCAGGGTGAGCGCCGGTTCCAGATTGACGCGCGAGCCGGGCGCCAGTTGCCCGACCGTGGTCAGGCGCAGGGTCTCGGCCGAGCAGTCGACGGAAAAACGGTCGCCATCGAGATCGGTCACCGTCAGGCAGACGCCGTTGACCGCGATGCTATCGCCGATGGACGTGTTCGCCAGGTCGAGTCCCGGCGCCGCGATGGTCAGGCGCGCGTCGCCACCGGTGGGCGTCTGCGCGACCAGGGTGCCGACGGTCTGGATGATGCCGGTGAACATGATTATCTCTCCGCGGTCTCGAGGGGTCCGTTCGACGGGGAAGCCGGCTGCAGGGTCAGGCGCAGGTCATCGCCCAGGCGGGTCTCGTCGACCAGCGTCCAGCGCATCGCCTCCGCCAGGGCCGACGGCTCGGGCAACGCCAGCGCGGGGCGGGCCTGGTGGCCCAGCAGTACCGGCGCCTGATAGACGACGAGCTCATCGCACAGCCCGGCGGCGACGAACGCCCCGGCCAGCTTGGCGCCGGCCTCGACCAGCACCTCGTTGATTTCCCGCCGCGCCAGGTCGGCCAGGATGAAATCCAGGTCGAGACCCAGACGGGGAGCGCTCGGCGCCTCGATCAGGGTGGCCTCGCGCTTTAGCAGGGCCTCGTGATGCACGCCATCGCTGGCATCCCGGGTGTAGATCCACACCGGGCCGGGGGAATCGAATATCGCGGCGAACGGCGGCAGGCGCAGGCCCGAGTCCAGTACCACGCGCACCGGCTGGCGCACCTCGCCCTGGATGCCTAGCTCATCCGCCGACAATCTCACGTTCAGGCGGGCGCTGTCGGTCAGCACCGTGTCGATACCGCTCAGCACCGCGCACTGGCGCGCGCGCAGGAACTGGACGTCGCGGCGCGCCGCCTCCCCCGTGATCCACTGGCTCTCGCCGCTGGCCAACGCGCTGCGCCCGTCGAGCGACTGGGCCACCTTGACCGTCACCCGGGGCCGGCCGCGCTCCATGCGCGAGACGAACCCCGGGTTGAGCGCGCGGGCCGCAGCCGGGGCGATCGCCTCGCTCACCTCGACGCCCGCCTCGCGCAGGATGGCGTGCCCGCGGCCGGCCACCTGCGGATTGGGGTCGCTCATCGCGGTGACCACGCGGGCCACACCGGCCTCGACCAGTTGCGGCGCGCAGGCCGGGGTACGGCCCACGTGACTGCAGGGCTCGAGCGTGACGTAGGCGGTCGACCCGCGCGCCCGTTCACCCGCCGCGCGCAGCGCATGCACCTCGGCATGCGCTTCGCCGGCGCGGGCGTGAAATCCCTCGCCGACGATCTCGCCGTCACGCACCAGCACGCAACCCACCCGCGGGTTCGGCGAGGTGGTGTAGCGGCCGCGCTCGGCAAGCCGCAGCGCATGCGCCATCCAATGTTGATCTTCGCGACGCATGGGCCGGTCGGCGGGGGATTCAGTTGGCATCGCCGATCAGGGGCAGCTGGTGATCCGGGTCGCTGATGACGTCATTGGCCAGTGATTCGATCGCCTCGCGGAAGGCCTCGACGCTGTCGAAGCTCAGGTACACCGAGGCGAAGCGGATGTACGCGACGTGGTCGAGCCGGCGCAGTTGCGCCATGACCATGTCGCCGATCTCGCGGGCGGGGATCTCGCGCTCGCCGCGACTGCGCAGCTGCCGCTCGATCTGCTCGATCGCCTCCTCGATCCGGCGGGTGGGCACGGGGCGCTTCTCCAGCGCCCGCATCATGCCGTCACGCAGCTTGCGGTCGTCGAAGTTCTGCCGCGCGCCGTTCGACTTGACCACCCGCGGCATCTGCCGGTCGGCCCGCTCGTAGGTGGTGAAGCGCTGGCCGCAGGCCGGGCATTCCCGGCGACGGCGGATGCCCTCGCCGGCGTCGATCGCCCGCGAGTCGATCACGCGGGTGTCGTCGTTGCCGCAGATCGCGCAGCGCATGACCCGATCCCAACCGCGCCGATCAGGCCCGGTTGGCCTCGTAGACCGGCAGGCGACGGCAGAGCGCGGTGACCTTCTCGCGCACCGCCTCGATCACCGACTCGTTCTGGATGTCGTCGATGATGTCGCACATCCAGCCGGCAAGATCGCGGGACTCGTCGACGCCGAAACCGCGGGTGGTGATCGCCGCGGTGCCCACCCGGATGCCCGAGGTGACGAACGGCGACTGCGGGTCGTTGGGCACGGCGTTCTTGTTGACCGTGATGTGGGCGCGACCCAGCGCCTCGTCGACCGCCTTGCCGGTCAGGCCGCGCTTGACGAAGCTGACCAGGAACAGGTGGTTGTCGGTGCCGCCGGAGACCACGTCGATGCCGCGGTCGACGAACACCTGCGCCATGGTGCGCGCGTTGTCGATCACCTGCTGCTGGTAGGCCTTGAAGTCCGGCTCGAGGGCTTCCTTGAAGGCCACCGCCTTGCCGGCGATCGCGTGCATCAGGGGGCCGCCCTGCGTGCCCGGGAAGATGCGCGACTGGAATTTCTTCTCCAGGTCCGGGTCGGCCTTGGCGATGATGATGCCGCCGCGCGGGCCGCGCAGGGTCTTGTGGGTGGTCGAGGTGACCACGTGGGCGTGCGGCACCGGGTTGGGGTAGAGGCCGGCGGCGACCAGCCCGGATACGTGGGCCATGTCCACCATCAGGTAGGCGCCCACCGCGTCGGCGATCTCGCGGAACCGTGCCCAGTCCAGCACGCGCGAGTAGGCGGAGAAGCCGGCGATGATCATCTTCGGCTTGTGTTCCTTCGCCAGGCGCTCGACCTCGTCGTAATCGACGTAACCCTCGGCATCGATGCCGTACTGCACCGCGTGGTAGATGCGCCCGGAGAAGTTGGGCTTGGCGCCGTGGGTCAGGTGACCGCCCGCATCCAGGCTCATGCCGAGCACGGTGTCACCCGGCTCGACCAGCGCCTGGAACACCGCCGCGTTGGCCTGCGAGCCCGAGTGCGGCTGGACGTTGGCGTAGTCGGCGCCGAACAGTTGCTTCACCCGGTCGATCGCCAGCTGCTCGGCGATGTCGACGTACTCGCAACCGCCGTAGTAGCGCTTGCCGGGGTAGCCTTCGGCGTACTTGTTGGTCAGCACCGACCCCTGGGCCTCCATGACGCGCGGACTGGCGTAGTTCTCCGAGGCGATCAGTTCGACGTGGTCTTCCTGGCGCCGCTCCTCGGCGGTGATCGCTTCATTGAGTTCCGGGTCGTAGCCCGCGATGGTCATGGACTTGGCAAACATGGAGTCGGCTCCTGAC
>CAYUAO010000018.1:0-23059 GCA_964442775.1 uncultured Halothiobacillus sp.
CAGCTGTTCCGCCCGGTCCAGTGGGTCGCCTGTGTCCAGGCGATGCAGGCCATGGGTGCCGGCGACCAGGTCGAGTTCGGCCCGGGCAAGGTGCTCACCGGGCTGGCGCGTCGCATCGACCGCAAGATGGGCGCCAGGGCCGTCTTCGACCAGGCCACGCTGGAAAAGGCGCTGGGCGGCGAGTAAGCCGGGCCGATCGATCACGAATCATCACGAGGACTATCCATGTCAGAACAAGCGACTCAATTTGCCAACCTCGACGGCCGTGTTGCCCTGGTCACCGGCGCCTCCCGCGGTATCGGCGCGGCGATTGCCGATGCGCTCGTCGCCGCCGGCGCGACGGTGGTCGGCACCGCCACCTCGGAGAAGGGCGCGGCGGCGATCGACGAACGCCTGGGCGAGCGCGGCGCCGGCATGGCGCTCGACGTCACCGATGGCGAGCAGGTCGATGCGGTGATCAAGGAGATCGAGTCACGCTTCGGCCCGGTCGCCGTGCTGGTCAACAACGCCGGCATTACCCGGGATACCTTGCTGATGCGGATGAAGGAAGACGACTGGGACGCGATCATCGACACCAATCTCACCTCGGTCTTCCGCCTGTCGCAGAAGGTGATGCGCTCGATGGCCAAGGCCCGCTGGGGGCGCATCATCTCGATCGCCTCGGTGGTCGGGGCGATGGGGAATGCCGGTCAGACCAACTACGCGGCCGCCAAGGCCGGCATCATGGGCTTCTCCAAGTCGCTGGCACGCGAGATCGGCCCGCGCGGCGTGACCGTCAACGTGGTCGCCCCGGGCTTCATCGAGACCGACATGACCCGGGATCTCCCCGAGAAGCAGAAGGAGGCGTTGCTGGGCAACATCCCCAACGGTCGCCTGGGTCAGCCCGAGGAGATCGCCTCGGCGGTGCGCTTCCTGGCGGCGCCCGAGGCCGGTTACATCAACGGCCAGACCCTCCACGTCAACGGCGGCATGTACATGGGCTGAGGCCCGTCACGGCACGGGTTGCCGCGAATGGGCATTTTTATTTGGCCTGCCGGTCGGTTTTCACTAGAATGCCGGGCAGTGTTGGCCCGGAGTTGCCGGGCCAAAATGTTTAATTGAACAGTGTTTGTACCAGAAGAGGTTCGATACGAATGAGCACCGTTGAAGAACGCGTCAAGAAGATTGTTGTAGAGCAGTTGGGCGTCAAGGAAGAAGAAGTCACCAATGAAGCTTCGTTCGTTGACGACCTCGGCGCGGATTCCCTCGACACCGTCGAGTTGGTCATGGCCCTGGAAGAAGAGTTCGAGTGCGAGATTCCGGACGAAGAGGCCGAGAAGATCACCACCGTTCAGCAGGCCATCGACTACGTCAACAACCACAAGGACGCCTGATCCGGCCCTTGTGTGTTTCGCAGGCCCCGGCCGGGTGTCCGGGCCTGTGAACTGAAAACCGTGTTTCGGCCTTCCCGAACGGAAGGTCGATCGCGGTTTTTTACTTGGTGCCTTGTCACCAATCGAACGGGAAAGAGCAGCATGAGCAAACGTCGCGTCGTGATTACCGGCCTCGGGCTGGTGACCCCGCTGGGGAACAACGTCAAGGATTCCTGGGACGGCATTCTCGCCGGCCGGTCGGGTGTGGCTCCCATCGACCGGTTCGACACCGACAAGATGGCGGTCAAGTTCGCCGCGACGGTCAAGGATTTCGACCCGACCACGATCATCCCGGCGAAAGACGTGAAGAAGATGGAGCCGTTCATCCACTACGCGATGAGCGCGTCCATCGAGGCGATCGAGGACGCCGACCTGGTCAGCGATTCGCTCGACCTCGACCGGGTGGGCACGTTCATCGGCTCGGGCATCGGCGGGCTCGGTGGCATCGAGCGCAATACGCTCATCCTGGAGAACCAGGGACCGCGCCGCGTCTCGCCGTTCTTCATTCCCGGGGCGATCATCAACATGGCCTCCGGCCAGCTGTCGATCCGCTATGGATTCCGTGGTCCGAACCTCGCCACGGTGACTGCTTGCACCTCCGGCACCCACAGTATCGGTCAGGCCGCGCGCCTGATCGCCTACGGCGATGCCGATGTGATGATCGCCGGAGGCACCGAGGGCGCCGTTTCGCCGCTGGGTGTGGCGGGTTTCGCCGCGGCGCGTGCGTTGTCGACCCGCAACGACGATCCGCAAGCCGCCTCGCGTCCCTGGGACCGCGATCGCGACGGCTTCGTGCTGGGCGAGGGCGCTGGCGTGATGGTGCTGGAATCGCTGGAACATGCCCAGGCCCGGGGTGCGCGCATCTACGGCGAACTCAAGGGTTTCGGCATGAGTTCCGACGCCTACCACATGACCCTGCCGGCCACCGACGGCAACGGTGCGCGCCGCTGCATGGACGCCGCGCTCAACGACGCCGACCTGGCCCCGGCCGACATCGACTACATCAATGCCCACGGTACCTCGACGCCGGCCGGCGACGGCACCGAGGTGCACGCCATCAAGGCGCTGTTCGGCGACCAGCCGGTCGACTGCCCGGTCAGCTCGACCAAGTCGATGACGGGGCATCTCCTGGGTGCCGCCGGCGGCATCGAGGCGGTGTTCTCCGTGCTTGCCCTGCGCGACCAGGTCCTGCCGCCGACCATCAATCTCGACAACCCCTCCGAGGACTGCGATCTCGACTTCGTGCCGCACGAGGCACGTCGCGTCGAGGGGTTCGAGGTGGCGATGTCCAACTCCTTCGGCTTCGGCGGCACCAACGGCACGCTGATCTTCGGCCGTACGGTCGAGTGACGGGCGCGGTGCGCCCGCCTATCACCTGAACTGCCCCGTGAGCGCGCCCGTCATCCATCGGCTGGAACGCATGCCGGCCGCCGGCGCGCCGTCACTGGCACGCGTGCTGGTGGCCGCCGGCGACCAGGCGAGCCACCTGTTCGAGAGCGTTACCGCCGGCGGCCCCCTGAGTCGCTGGTCGATCCTGTTCGGCGCGGCCAACGAGCGGCTTCGAGCCCCGGCAGGCGTGACGAGCGACGAGCCTCCATTTCTCGATGCCTTCCAGCAGGCCGTCTCGCGTCGTCAGTCCTTGCCGACGGGGTTCGACGTGAGCGACTGGCTTGCCTCCCACGACCTGCCGGCGGCGTTTCCCTTCCTTGGCGGCTGGAGCTTCTTCCTCGCCTACGAGATGGCCGCCGAGATCGAGCCCACGCTCGACCTGCCGGCCTTCGCCCTCGGCGGTGAGAGCGGCTTTCCGCGTGCCGTCGCCGAGTATCATCCGGCGGCCCTGGTCCGGGATCACGTGACGGACGAGGACATCATGGTTCACGACGGCAGTGACCGTGGGCGCGAGCTGGCCGACGCGCTCGTGTCTGCCTGGCAGCGGGTGAGCCAGGGCGCCCGTGAAGACGCGGGGGAGTCTGGCGTCGAACTGGCCGCATTGACGCCCCCGGACGGGGCGCCGCATCGCGCACGCGTCACGCGCGTGCGGGAGTACCTGTTCGCCGGCGATGTGTTCCAGGCGAACCTCTCGCATGCCTGGCGCTTCCGGTTGGCGGAAGGCGTGTCATCGGCGGCGGTGTACGACGCTTTGTGTCGTCGCAATCCGGCGCCCTTCGCCGCCTGGTATCGCCTGCCCGAAGGCGAGATCGTCAGTTCCTCGCCGGAACGCCTGCTGCGCGTGGCCGAGGGGCGGGCCGAGACCCGGCCGATCGCCGGCACGCGCCGACGCGACCCGGACCCGACGCGTGATCGCGAGCTGATCGCGCAGTTGCAGGCCCATCCCAAGGAGCGGGCCGAGCACGTCATGCTCATCGACCTGGAGCGCAACGATCTCGGCCGCGTCTGCGTGCCCGGCTCGGTGAAGGTCGATGAGTTGATGGTGGTCGAGTCCTATGCCCAGGTGCACCACCTGGTCTCCAACGTGGTCGGGCGCCTGCCGACGGACACCTCGCCTCTCGCCGCCCTGGCCGCCTGCTTTCCCGGCGGGACGATCACCGGCTGCCCCAAGGTGCGCTGCATGGAGATCCTCGCCGAGCTGGAGCAGACCGGTCGCGGGCCGTATACCGGCAGCCTCGGCTACTTGAGCAACCACGGTCGGATGGACAGCAACATACTGATTCGAAGCCTGTTTCTCGCCCCCGACGGGCGGGGCGAGTTCCGCACCGGCGGCGGCATCGTGGCCGACTCCGACCCGGTGCGCGAGCTCGACGAGACCTATCAGAAGGCCCGCGGGGTGCTCGACGCGCTCGGCGGCGAGGCGGCGCTGGCCGCCGGGGTGCCGGTCGGATGAGCCCGCTCGAGCCGCTTCTCGGCGACCGCGGCTGCGCCTTCGGCGATGGCCTGTTCGAGACCCTGTTCGTCCACGAGGGAAGGGTTCGGCGACTGGCCGACCACATGACGCGGTTGCGTTACGGACTGGCGCGTCTCGACTTGCCCGAACCGCCCGCCGAGCGGGTGCTCGCGGCCATCGACGAGGCGATCGAGCCGGGCGCGACCGGCGTCTGCAAGCTGATCGTCACGGCCGGCAGCGGACCGCGGGGTTATCGTCGCCCCGATCGCCCAGAACTGTCCGTGGTGGCCGGTTTCGGCCCGCTGCCGTCGTTTCCGGTCGAGCCGCTGGCGCTCGACCCGGTGCCGGTACCCGTCGACGGCAGTTCGGCGCTGTGCGGCGTCAAGCACCTCAATCGCCTGCCGCAGGTTCTCGCCCAACAGGCGCTTCCCCCTGATCGGCGCGAGGGACTGATGCTCGCCCCGACCGGGCGCGTGGTTTCCGGTACGATGGGCAACCTGTTCTGGCGCGAGCGCGATGGTTGGCACACCCCGCCGGTGGTGGGCGGATCGATTGCCGGCACGCGCCGGGCATGGTGGATCGAAGCGCTGGGCGCGCGGATCACGCCTTGCGCGACGGGCCGGTTGGCGCTGGCCGAGGCGGCCTTCCTGTGCAACGCCGTGGGAGCGTGGCGACCGGTCGGCCGGTTGCTCGGACGAACGCTCGACGACGTCGACCGGCCGCCGATCGACGGACTGGAGCGGATCGGGGCGTGCTGGCAGACACCCGACCCGGAAACGAATCCCTGGCCCGGCACCTTGTCCGAGGCCATGGCCGGTTGCCCCTGGGGGCGGGGCGCGCTGGCCGAGTTCTCCCCGGCATCGACGCCCCCGGCGTTGCATCAATCGAACGAGAAACCTTAGGAGTCGCGGATGGGGCGAGCCATCGGAGTGTTCCTGGTCTGGGCGGCCGGCATGGGGCTGCTCGCGGCCGTGTTCGTGGTCGTGGGGATGGCGATGCACTACTGGCAAACGCCGATCGCCGACTCGTCGACGACGCTGACGATCGAATCGGGCCAGTCCATGCCGACGATCGCCGAGTCCATCCACGACATCCAGCCCGGCATTCCCGCCGGCGTGATCGACTGGACGGCGCGCTTTCGTGGCCAGGCGCGTACGATCCAGGCCGGCGAGTACGAGGTGCGGCCTGACGAGCGTCTCGCCTCCCTGCTCGACCGGATGGCCGCCGGCGACGTGATCGAGTACCGCCTGACCGTGCCGGAGGGCGTCACCGCGCAGGCGTTTCTCGACCGTCTGGCCAAGGCGCCGCGCATCCGTCGCACGCTCGACGAGATGACCCCGGAGGCGGTGATTGACTCGCTCGACCTGCCCGTCGATCATCTCGAGGGATGGCTCTACCCCGATACCTACCGCTATAACGCCGGCACCACCGACCGCGCCCTGATCAAGCGCGCCTTCACCCAGATGCGCGAGGCGTTGGACGCCGCCTGGGCGAAGCGGGCGGACGGCCTGCCACTCGAGACACCCTACGAGGCCCTGATTCTCGCCTCGGTGATCGAGAGGGAAACAGGGCTTTCGGGGGAACGCGCCGAGGTCGCCGGGGTGTTCGTCAACCGCCTCCAGCGCGGCATGCGCCTGCAGACCGACCCCACCGTGATCTACGGCATGGGCGAGGACTACGACGGGCGCCTGTACACCCGGCACCTGCGCGAGGACACGCCGTACAACACCTACACGCGCGACGGCTTGCCCCCCACGCCGATCGCCCTGCCGTCGGCCGCCTCGCTCGAGGCCGCGACCCGTCCGTCCGATACCGACGCGCTGTACTTCGTCGCCGACGGCACGGGCGGGCACGCCTTCTCCCGTACCCTGGAGGAGCACAATCGCGCCGTCACGCGCTGGCGGGCAATCAAGCGAGAGGCGGGAGAACGCCCATGACCGAACCACGCGCCACGCCGCGCTTCATCACCCTCGAGGGGCTGGAAGGCGCGGGCAAGTCGACCGCCATGGCCTTCGTCCGCGAGTGGTTCGAGGCACGCGGCGAGACCGTGATCTGCACGCGCGAGCCGGGCGGCACCCCGCTGGCCGAGGAACTGCGCGCGGTGCTCAAGGCCGTGCGCGAGGAACCGGTTGCCGCCTCGACCGAGCTGTTACTCATGTTCGCCGCGCGTGCGCAGCACGTCGAGCGGGTCATCCGCCCGGCGCTCGCGGCGGGCAAGGTGGTGATCTGCGACCGCTTCACGGATTCGACCCGTGCCTACCAGGGCGCGGGTCGCGGCATGTCGATGAGCACGATCGACCAGCTGGCCGAGGTCGCGCACGCCGGTTGCGATCCGGAGCTGACCCTGTGGCTGGACGTGCCGGTGGCGCTCGGCCTGGAGCGCGCGGCCAGCCGGGAGGCGGCCGACCGCTTCGAGCAGGAGGCCTTGGCGTTCTTCGAGCGGGTGCGCGGCGGCTTCGAGGCGCTCGCCGAACGTGAGCCGGCGCGCGTGCGCCGAGTGGACGCCACTCGTCCGCTGGACGAGGTGCGCCGGCAGGTGGAGACGCAACTGGAGGCGGCGCATGGCGACTGATACGCAGGAAGCCGGGCTCTCGGGACTGTCCGAACAGCGACTGGTCAGCGATCCGGCCACCATCGAGAGCGCGGTCTGGTTGAGCGACGCCTGGTCGCGGCTCGAGCGGATGATCGCCGCCGACCGGCTGCCGCACGGTCTGCTGTTGCACGGTCGCCTCGGGGCGCCGATGACCGCGCTGCTCGAGACGCTCGCCCGGCGCCTGATCTGCGATGCCCCGCGTGACGGCTGGCCCTGCGGCGAGTGCCCGGCCTGTCGCCAGGCCGAGCAGGGCAGTTTCCCCGATCTCCACCGCTTGGCCGACGATCCCGAGCACCGCGACATCACGGTGGACGCGATCCGCACCCTGATCGACGGGGCGTTCATCACCCGCTACGGACGCATGCGGCTGGTCCTGATCGAGCGGGTCGAGCGGCTCAACCGTGCCTCGGGAAACGCCCTGCTCAAGCTGCTCGAGGAGCCGCCGGAATCGATGCAGTTCCTCTGCACGGTCGAGCAGGTCGACCGGCTGCTGCCGACCATCCGCTCGCGCCTGCAACGCATCCGCCTGCGCGAGCCGCGGCCCGACGAGCTGGCCGCTTGGTGGCGGCAGGTCAGCGATTGTTCGCCCGAGCGGGCCGAACTGCTGGCCTTCATCGACGATCCCACCCTGGTCGACGGGACGGAGCCCACCTTCGACTGGCAGGCGGTTACTCAGGCCTGGGTGCGCCTGGCCGAGGAGCCTCGCTCCCCGCTCGCCCCCATCGCCCCGTGGCTGGCCACGCCCCGGCCGGTGCTGGCACGCTGGCTATTGCGGCTCTGGTCGGCCGTCGCGCGTCGGCACGCGGGAGTCGACGACCATCTGCCGGCCGCGCTCGTGCCGGCAGTCGAGCGATTGGCGCGGGCCCACGACGGCGAGCAGTGGCTGGCGGTGCACGGTCGGCTGATCCGGTTCGCGCGCGAGGCGGGCCACCCGCTCCATCCCGAGCTTTCCGTCGAGCAGCTGGCGCTCGACCTGGTCGATCCTCGCCTGCCGCGCTGCGTCGAGCCGACGGGGTGAAGGCGCCCCGGGCGCCGTGTGCTTCGAAGCGGGCGACGAAGCCGGTAGACTAGAAAGCCATGCCACTCTGGCGTGGCGAGCCGTTCGTGATCAACACGCGCATAGCGCTATTCGGTTCGAGCAGCGTTTTCCCGGGCGTCCCGCCCCCTGTCGGGACGCGTTCCGACAATTGCGACGAGGTAGTGTGCAATGGCAGCAGGAGGCGGCCTGGGTGGAGGCATGATCCACCACAATATCCCGGACAAGGACACGCTCTACAAGTCTTACATGCCGTTCGTGAAGAACGGCGGGCTGTTCATTCCGGGGCATACGCAGATTCCGATGGGCAAGGAGATATTCCTCACCCTGACCCTGATGGGCAGCCCGGAGCGACTGGCCGTGGCCTCAACGGTGGTCTGGATCACCCCGCAGGGCGCGCAGGGTGGCAAGGTCGCCGGCATCGGCGTCCAGTTCGGTCGCATGGACCAGGGCCGCACGCGCCAGCAGATCGAGACCTACCTCGCCGGAGCGCTGGAAAAGGAAACACCCACCTACACCATGTGATCTCGACCGGTCGGGCACTCCCGGCCGGCGGATTCTCGCGGAGCACCATGCAACTGTTCGACTCGCACTGCCACCTCGACCGGGTGGAACTCGACGCCTTCGACGACGACTTCGACCGCTTCATGCATACCGCCTGGCTGGAATCGGTCACGCGGATGCTCTGCGTGTCGATCAGCCCGATGACCTGGCCGGCGATGACCGAACTGGTCGCGCCGTACCTGGCCGGCAACCCCGAACGTCGTGCCGAACGGCCGGAGGTGTTTCTCTCCTACGGCCTGCACCCGACCGACGAGGTCGGCGCGGTGATCCCCGCCGAGGAGCTGGTGCGCGCGATCCGGGAGGATCGCCACGCCGAGTCGATCGTGGCGGTGGGCGAGACCGGGCTCGACTACTTCCACTGCGAGCAGGGGGAGCGCTGGCAGCACGACCGCTTCGTCAATCACATCGAGGCGGCCAAGGCGGTGGGCAAGCCGGTGATCATCCACACGCGCGGCGCCCCCAACGACACCATGGACGTGCTCGAGCGCGAGCACGCCGAGGATTGTGGCGGGGTGATGCACTGCTTCGCCGAAGACTGGGAGACGGCCCGTCGCGCACTCGACCTGGGGTTCTACATTTCCTTTTCCGGCATCGTCACCTTCAAGTCGGCCGCCGCGTTGCGCGAGGTGGCGAAGAAGGTGCCCGGCGACCGGATACTGGTCGAGACCGACTCGCCGTATCTCTCGCCGGTGCCGTTCCGCGGCAAGCCCAACAACCCCATCCGGGTCCGTCATGTCGCGGAGGTGCTGGCGGACGTCCGCGGCGAGACCCTGCCGGAAATGGCCGCCCGTGCCCACGAGAACACTTTGCGGTGGTTGGGGCTGGATATGGACTGAGAGCCGCCGGGCGGCGGCTTGCCGGGCAGCGGGCAGGGCGGTGTCAGCCGACCTGCTTGCTGGTCGCCGGGATCAGTTGCTCGCCACCTGCAGTTCCTGGCCGGGCTTGAGGGAGCCGTCCCGACCGAGGCGGTTGAGAGAGCTGAGTTCGTCGACGGTGGTGGAGAACCGTTGGGCCAGTTGCCAGAGCGTGTCGCCGGGCTGCACGACGTATTTCGAGGGTGCGGTTTCGTCGCTTTCCTGCCGTTCCTTCACGCCCACGATGACCTCGTCGCCGGGACGCAGGGTAGGGTTCTCGCCAAAGGCGTTCATGCGCCGCAATTCAGCAATCTTGACACCGTGCTTGCGGGAGATCGCCCAGAGTGACTCACCGGGCCGGACTTCGTGGGTGCGGGCGTTGCCCGAGGCGATCGCCTCTTCCACCCGGCCGGCGGGTACGAGGATTTCCTGCCCGGGCCGCGCGACGGCCGACTGGCGGCGATTGATTGCCAGCAGTTCGTCGACGGAGCTGCCGTAGCGTTTTGCCACCTTGTGAAAGCTGTCGCCTCGAGAGAAAGTGTAACTCCGCCAGTCGTCGGCTTCGCTGGCGGCGGTTTCGAGCGCCTCGGCATTGAAGCGATGCCGGGCCTCCCGGGGGACCAGCAGGCGCCGGGGCGTCTCACCGGTGATCGAACGACCGAAGCCCGGGTTGAGGCGGTACAGCTCCTTTTCGTCGATATCCGTCAGGTCAGCCAGCTTGTCCAGGCTGATGGAGTTCTTCAGCTTGACCTTGGCCAGGGCAGGCCGGTTTTCGATCGCGTGCGGGGTGAAGCCGTATTTCTCGGGTTCGGAGAATATCCTTACCAGGGCGAAGAAGCGCGCCGGGTAGTCACGGGTTTCCTTTCGAATCTGATCGAGGCTCCAGAAGTCCGTGGGGCGGCCGCGGGCCTCGTTTTCCCGGATGGCGTTGCGCAGGGTCCCCTGTCCGCCGTTGTAAGCGGCGATCGCGGTAGGCCAGTCCTCGTCGAACATGCCGCGAAGCTGGCTGAAGTAGGTGACGGCCGCGTCGGTCGAGGCCTCGATGTCGCGGCGGCCGTCGTAGAAGGTGTCGCGATCCAGTCCGAAATGGGTGCCGGTGGAGGGAATGAACTGCCAGATGCCCGCCGCCGAACTCGAGGACAGGGCCTGCGGCAGGTAGGCGCTCTCCACGATCGGCAGCAGCGTCAGCTCCAGCGGCAGATCGGCCGCCTCGAGCTTCTCCACGATCATGTAGAGATAGGGTTCGGCGCGTTCGCTGACTTCGCGCAGATAGTCCGGGTGGCGCGCGTAGCGGCGGACCGCGGCATCGATTCGCTCGTTCTCGGGTACCGGCAGGGTGAAGCGGTTGGCGACCGCGGCCCAGAGGTCGTGCTCGTGGTCAGGCGTACGATCGGCGTCCTTCTCCCGGTGGCTGATCGCCGGCAGGGTGTCGGTGCCGGTCCGGTCCTGCTCCTTTTCGGCCACGCCCGGCCTTTCTGTCGACGGGGACATGGATGCGCAACCGTGAATCAGCAGAACCAGCAGGGGCAGGAGCAGCCCGCGCAGCAGGCCGGTTGCTTTCATGGCGTGTTGTCGTGACATGGAGTGAATCGATGCTGCGGGCATGTTCTTGTTGCTTTTGTCCGGTTGGTCGGGGTGGTGCCGGTATCTCAGAGCCGCGCCAGGCCATCGAAGTCGTCCTTCCAGTGGCGCAACTGGGCGAAGGCCTCGATGTCGTCCTCGATCGTCTCACCCACGTAGCGTTCCACCGCCTTGCGCAGTACCGGCTCGCGAACGCGCAGGAACGGGTTGGTGCGTTTTTCCAGGTCCATCGGGGCGCTGGCCGTCGGTTCGCCCCGGGCCCGCTTGTTGTCCACCTCACGCACGCGGGAGGCGATGTCGACGTTATCGGGCTCGGCGTGCGCGGCGAAGCGCAGGCTGTCGGTGGTGTATTCATGGCCGCAGTAGATGGTGGCGCCGTTGCCGATCGAGTCGGCTAGCGCGGCAAGCCGGTCGAGCGAGTGCAGCATCTGCGCCGCGGTGCCCTCGAACAACCGGCCGCAACCGGCGGTGAACAGCGTGTCGCCGCAGAAGATCGCCTCGCCGAGGACAAAGGTCAGGTGATCCTGCGTGTGACCGGGGGTGGCCAGCACCGCGAATTCGCCCACGCCGGGCACCGTGAACCGGTCGCCCTCGCCGACGACCGTGTCGACCCCCGCGCGTCGACAGCTGTCCGGCCCGTGGACCGGCATCGGAAAGCGCCGGACCAGTTCGGCCAGGCCCTGCACGTGATCGCCGTGGTGATGGGTGATCAGCGTGGCCACTGGTGACAGCCCGCGCGCCTCGATCGCTTCGATCGCCGGATCGGCCTCGCCGGCATCGACGATCACCGTCCTGCCGTCCGCCCCTTCGATCAGCCAGACGTAGTTGTCCGAGAGGACGGGGATGCAATGGATGGTCGGTGCGGCTAGAGTCGTCATGACGGCATGGTAACGCAGTCCGCCGAAGGCAAGGAATGCCTTTTGCGGCATGTAGGCACCCACCAATCTCGCTGCAGGGACGCGGCCCGATGGACGACCTTCGTTTCGACGACAGGGGACGGTCCCTTGAACCGTCCCGCCGACCCGACAGACCGGCGGCGGCCCGCTGGCTGCTCGTTTCCTGGGCCGCCGGGGCCCTGCTCGCCTGGTTCGTGCCCTGGCCGGTGTTGGTCGCTACGAGCCCGTGGTCGACGCCGCTTGCGCATGCCGTTTCCCTCGGCCTGGCGGTGCTGGCGGTCGCTGGTTGGCGTCGGCGACGGCCCGCTTTCGCGGTGCTGGCGATCACTGTCGCCGGTGCGCTGCACACCCTCGTGCCGGTGGCGGGGCAGGTCGAGCGGACCCCTATATTCGGCGAACGGGTCGACTGTCGTCTCGAGGGCGTGGTCGTCGGGCTGGTGGACGATCGCGCCGATCGACGCCGGTTCGGCCTCTTGGTACACGCCGCGGGCCCGGCCGAGTCGGACGATGCCCTGGCCGGACAGATCTGTGGTGGCCTGCCGACCGACGGGCGACTCGAACTGAGCGACTACACCCCGCCCGACGAGCGGGTCGAGTTGGTCGCGGGCAACCGTTATGTCCTCGAGGCGCGCCTCAAGCCCCTGCGGGGACACGCGAACCCGGGCGGGTTCGATTATCGCCGCTACCTGTTCCGCCACGGCGTCGTCGCTACCGGCTACCTGCGCGAACGCCAACCGGCCGACTTTGGGCCTGTGCCCGGCTGGGGCGCCCAGGTCGACCGGTGGCGACACGCGGCGCGTGCGCGCCTGCGGGCCAGCCTCGATGCGCTGGAGACGACGGGGGAATCACCGGCCGCCGGGGGCGCACTGCTCCACGGGCTGGCGCTGGGAGACCGTGACGAGCTGAGCGAACGGCAGTGGGAATTGCTGCTCGCCTCGGGTACCAACCATCTGCTCGCGATCTCGGGGCTGCATGTGGGCATGGTCGCGGCGCTCGCCGCCTGGCTGCTGCGGGCGGTCTGGGGGCGATTTCCGATCAGTCGTGCCGTGCCCGCCCAGCGGGTGGCGGCGTTGGGGGCGGTGCTTGCCGCCTGGGCCTACGCCCTGATCGCGGGGATGTCGATCCCCACCCTGCGGGCGGCGCTGATGCTCAGCGTGCTGCTGCTGGGCGTGCTCATGCAGCGACGATGGCGGTTGCTCGACCTGTGGCTGCTCGCGTTCGTCCTGGTCCTGGCGCTCGATCCGTTCGCGCCGCTGGACATGGGGTTTTGGCTGTCGTTCGCCGCCGTGTTGCTGATCATCGTCATGGTCCGCGGTCGCGATTCGCTCTGGCGGCCATGGGAGATGCTGCGGCTGCAGTGGTTGCTCACCCTCGGCCTGCTGCCGTTGACCTGGGGGCTGTTCGACCGGGTCGCCTTCGCCGCCTTGCCGGCGAACCTGCTGGCCGTTCCGCTGGTGTCGATGCTGATCACCCCGTTGGCGTTGCTCACGCTGTTCCTCGCCGTTATCGATCCCGCGATCGCCAGCTGGCCCGTCCGGTTGATCGACTGGCTGGGCAGCGGACTGTTCGCGACGCTGGATTGGCTGGTGGCGCTGTTTCCCGATTCCAACCACGCCCCTCCCGGGGCGCTTGCCCTCGGCCTGTTGGCGCTGGGAGTCATCTGGTTGGGGCTGCCGCGACGTTTCCCGGGGCGAGCGGTGGCGATCGTCCTGTTGCTTCCCGCCATATTGACAGGGCCGGCGAGACCGGCATCGGGACAGTTCGAGGCCGTGGTGCTGGATGTCGGCCAGGGGGCCGCGGTGCTGTTGCGCACGGAAAACCACGATCTCCTGTACGACGCCGGGCCGCGGCGCGGTCGGTTCGACACCGGGGAGTCGATCGTGCTACCGGCGCTGCGCACGCTGGGGGTGTCGCGCCTCGACCGGATCGTGGTCAGCCATGACGCCATGGACCACGCCGGCGGGCTCGGCTCCGTTCGCCGCGCGTACCCGCAGGCGACCGTCGTCGGGGTTTCGGCGCACCGCTCCGTCGGCGCGGCGGACACCCGGAAGTGTCGCCATGGCGAGCGCTGGGTCCTCGACGGGGTGGAGTTCGAGTTGTCGCGAGCGCCACGGGGGTCGAGCAACGACCGTTCCTGCGTGTTGCGAGTGGCGGGACGATCCGGCGCGGTGCTGCTCACCGGCGATATCGAGGCCGCGGCGGAGCACTGGCTGCGGCGTCACGCCCGGCTGGATGCCGATGTTGTGCTGGTGCCGCATCACGGCTCGACAACTTCGTCGACAACCGCGTTCGTCGAGACGGTCGATGCGCGCCATGCGCTCGTCTCGGCGGGGTTCCTCAATCACTGGGGGCATCCGCGCGACGAGGTGGTGGATCGGTGGAGGGCGGCAGAGGTCACGGTCTGGCGAACCGATCGACACGGCGCGCTGTCGGTGCGCGACGGCGAGGTGGGCGCCCAGCGCTCCGCTCGGTGGCCGTTCGCCTGGCGGCGCCCGACCGTGCCGACGGGGACGTTCTCGCCCTGATGGCTCGGCCCGCCGGTGGCGCCCCGTAACTGGCATGTCTTCTGCTATCCTGATTGGGCTATTGAAACGACAGTCGCCCGGCGCGGTTGGTGTTCTCACCGGATCTCGTCGGATCGAGCGTCCGTTGGCGCGACTACGAGCAATTGGGCATGGCCAGGGACCGGTGGAGTGGGCAGGGATGCGCGGCCCGCGAGGTAAGACCGGCCCTGATGAAATCGATCAACCTGTATTCCGACGAACAGATCCGTGCCGCCGAGCAATACCTCAAGGACGTGGGGGCGGAGGATCTGGGTGTCGAGAATCGCCACGGTCGCACCACGCGTCCGGAGTCGGTGCGTGCGCTGAACCCGGAGGAGCGCGGCATCCGCATCCTCGAGGGCGTCACGCTCGACTTCTTCGCCAGGGAGCGTCTGGCGCTGATCGTGCCGCAGCCTGGCCAACAGTTGCCACTGACCTGGCGCCGGCCCGGGGTGCGCCTGGTGATCATGCGGCGCCATGCCGATGAGAAGGCCGGCATCCGCCAGATCATCGAGGGGCTGGTCACCAAGACCACCGAGGCTCGCCGTGCCGACGACCCCGGTCAGGCGCAGGTCGTGATCATGCAGATCACTCGCCAGCGTCAGTTCGAGCCCGGCGAAAACCCGGGCTGATCGACGGTTCCGACCTGGATGCGGCGTTCGACAAGGTGTTCGAATGGTACGACCGTTCCAATCGCCACTTCGGCCGGGAAGCGGCCTACCCCTGACCGATTTTAACCGGGCGCCAAAAAGAGAACCCCGACCTGCGGAACAGGTCGGGGTTCTTTCGTTCGACGAGCCGGGGCCCGGGCGGTCAGTCTTCCAGGCTAAGGGCCGGGTAGACGCCGTTCTCGTCGTGGACCTCGCGGCCGGTCAGTGGCGGGTTGAACACACAGATCAGGCGCATGTCCTCGCTGCCGCCGCGCAGGTAGTGCTTGTCGGCCGCCGGGTCGTTGAGCAGATACATCATGCCGTCGCGGATCGGGTAGGTGACATCGTTGGTGATGTCGTGGATCTCCCCGTTTCCACCCACGCAGTAGACCGCTTCGATGTGGTTCTGGTAGTGGATGTAGGTTTCCGTGCCGGCGCGGATGATGGTGTCGTTGTAGGAAAAGCCGACCTTGTCGTCGGCGAGGATCAGCCGGCGGCTGACCCAGTTGCCGTTCTCCGCTTCGACTTCGCGGTCGGTGCCGATGATGTCCCGGTCAAGATAACGTACGAGCATGTTGGACTCCGTAACGGGTGATGGGGTAAAGACGCGGCCCCGCGCCGGGGCGGGGCCGATTCGTGCAGAGTTTCCCTTGCCAATCGGGCCGGCGGACCTTCAGCCCTTGTAGGCGGCCGCGGCGGCGTCGACCGACTCGTCGAGGATGTCCAAGCCCTGGTTCAGCTCGGCCTCGCTGATGGTCAGCGGGGCGAGGAACTTGATCACCTGATCGTCGGCGCCGGCGGTCTCGGCCAGCAGGCCGCGCTTGAAGGCCTCTTCCGAGATCTTGTTGCAGAAGTCCTCCTTCTCCGACTCGATGCCCCAGATCATCCCCAGGCCGCGCACGTCGGAGATCAGATCCTTGTGGCGTTCGGCGATCGCCCGGTAGCGCTCCTCGACCTTCTTGCCCTTGGCAACGATCTCCTTGGAGAACTCGTCGGTCTCCCAGCGCTCCAGCGCGGTCGCGCCGGCGACGAAGGCCAGCGAGTTGCCGCGGAAGGTGCCGGTGTGCTCGCCCGGCGACCACTGGTCGATGTCCGGGCGCATCAGCACGATGGCCATCGGCAGACCGGTGCCGATCGACTTGGAGATGGTGACGATGTCCGGCTGGATGCCGGCACGCTCGAAGCTGAAGAAGTTGCCGGTGCGGCCGTTGCCCACCTGGATGTCGTCGACGATCAGCAGGATGTCGAGGTCCTTGCACATCTTGTCGAGCTTCTTGAGCCACTCGACCGAGGCCACGTTGATGCCGCCTTCGCCCTGGATGGTCTCGACCACGATGCCGGCCGGCAGTTCGTAGCCCGAGCTGGCGTCCTCGTAGTACTGGCGCATCATGTCGATGCTGTCCATCTGGCCTTCGCCGGTCGGGTCGAAGTAGTTGTCGTAGGGCATCTTGGTGACGTTCAGCGGCACGCCGTAGTAGTCGTCGTGGTAGAACTCGTTGCCGGTGACCGCCAGCGCGCCCAGGGTATGACCGTGGTAGGCGTTGGTGAAGGAGACGATCTTGGAGCGTTCCTTGACCTTGCGTGCGAGCTTGAGGGCCGTCTCGACGGCGTTGGTGCCGGTCGGGCCGACGAACTGGACCTTGTAGTCGAGATCGCGCGGCTGGAGGATGGTCTCCTGCAGCTTCTTGATGAACAGGTACTTGGCGTCGGTCGCCTTGTCGAGCGCGTTGGTGACGCCGTCACGCTCGATGAAATCGATCAGGGCGCGCTTGACCGCCGGGTCGTTGTGACCGTAGTTCAGTGAGCCGGCGCCGCCGAAGAAGTCGATGTAGGCCTTGCCGTGGTGGTCCCACATCGTGGCGTTCTTGGATTTGACGAAAATGGTCGGGAACGAGCGGATGTAACCGCGAACGTTGGACTCGTATTTCTCGAACAGGTCGATGTTCATCACAGGTCCTCGTCTTGAGCTTTGAAAGGGAATCGGGGTCGAAAGGAAAATAGCACCGCCGGCGCGTTTCGCACCGGGCGATGCCGTCGTTGATCAGAGATCGATGACGTAGAGGTCTTCCGGCTGGTGGCCATCGCCGAGAAGCTCGCTGGAGAGGTAGGGTTCGCTGCGGATCGAGCTGTCGAGCTTTTCGGCCCAGCGGGTGAACAGGGCCTTGGAGGCCGGATTGTCCGGGGCGATGGTGAGCTCGATTCGCTTGATGTCGCTGAACCAGTCGCGTTCCTGAAGTTCGTTCAGGAGGCGCGAGGCGACGCCCTGGCCTCGTGCCGAGGCGTCGACGCCGATCTGCCAGACGAACAGGGAGTCGGGGTTGTCCGGCAGGCGGTAGGCGGTGACGAAACCCACGAGATCATCGCCGTTTTCCGCGATGGCGCAGGTCGAGCGGAAGTGGTCCGCAAGCAGAAAGTAGAGGTAGGCCGAGTTGAGGTCGAGCGTGCCCGCTCGCTGGATCAGTTGGTGAATCCGACCCCCATCCTCGAGGCGCGGTTCACGAAAATGAATCGTCATGCTCTTTTGCCTGTCCGCGTTATGTTTCCAGCCGCGATCAGGTCCGTATAAGTGAGCGTCCATTATAGGCGATGAGGTGGAAAGCTCAACCGCCGACCCGGCCGGCGGGGCGGGGACGAACTCGATGAAACGTGATTCTCATGCGGGTTTGAGCGTGATTCGTTGCCGGCGTCGGGCAGGGTGAATGATCTCGGCGGACGAGAATCGCCGGACTTGGGGGGGCAAGGGCCCGACGCTCCGCGTGGCGGGCTCGTCGGAATTGGCGGGATCAGCGGATGGAGGAAGGCGGCCGGCGGTGAAATTTCAGGGGGGCGTCCCGGGGCGGCAGGTGGGCGATGTCGGCCAGGGTGTATCGGTCGAGCACGGTCCAGAAGGCGTCCAGGGCCTCGCCGAGGATGGGCGCCAGTCGGCAGCTCGCCGTGATGCGGCAATCGCCCGACGGGCCGAAGCATTCCACCAGGTCCCAGTGAGCTTCCATGTCGCGCGCCACCGCGCCCAGCGAGATCGCCTCCTCCGCCCGGGCGAGGGACAGGCCGCCGCCCTTGCCGCGACGCGCGGTGATGTAGCCACGGCTCGCCAGGGCGTTGGCCACCTTCATCAAGTGGTTGTAGGAGATGCCGTAGTAGTCCGCGATCGCACGGATCGTTGGTCGGGCCGGTGTTACCGTATGGTCCGCGTGCCCGGTCTCCGCCGCGGTGTTCCGCGCGGCGTGGTCCGCCAGGAACATCAGGAGACGAAAGGCGAAGTCGGTCTGCTGGTTGAGTTGCATGACATTCGATCCCGGCTGCCGCCGGGTCTCCGCTGGAGTTTGTAATATGCAGGCAGTGTGCATATTCCGCTCCGGCAATGCCAGTCATGCACGAACGAGTCCCTGAACCGCCGGGCAAACCCGCCAACCCTGCCGGCGAGTAGCGCCGGAACCCCCGGTTCATGCGGCGCCCGACTCGTGGTGGGTCGACCCCGTGGGTGGCGAGAGACCGACGAGCCTCTACAGGGTTCGGCGGGCGAAGGACTCGTAGTCGGAGTAGCCCTTCTTCTTCAGTCGCTTGTTCAGGGCCTCGACGCCGGCCTCGACCTGCTCGGGCCTGGGTACCCTGAGCTCCTCGTCACGCACCTGGCGGTAGAGCTGGTCGAACTCCTTCTTCAGCTTCGGGGCGTGCAGTCCGTGGCGCGTGGAACGGAACCCGGTGACCTCGCCGTCCTTTCCGATCTCGGGCTGGAAATAGCCGATGGTCCAGTAGTGGTCACCGTTCACGCAGACGTTCTTGGTCACGGCGAAAAAGCGTTCGCGCTGCTCCTTGATTCGATGCCACAGCAGGTAGTAGACCGCACGCGGGACGTCGGGATGCCGGATGATGTTGTGCGGCTTACCCAAGGCGTCGTCCTTGGTGTATCCCGTCACCTGGGTGAACACGGGATTGATGAAGGTGATGAGCCCCCGTGGGTCGGTGCGGGTCGAGATGATCTCCGACTCCAGCAGTTCGCGTTCCCGTCCACTCAGTTCCTTTTCCGTCATGACTTCTCCTTTGGTCTTTCTTCCTTGTTCCTGTCCTTCTGCCGGGAGGGATACTCCACTCCCGGGAGTGGTTCCGCCCAGCCGTTTTGGCCCAATGGGTCAGATCACGCGCGAGAAGCGTTGACCATTGTGGCTGCCGTGGTATTCGTCGAAGGCCATGCAGACGTTGCGGATCAGCAGCCGCCCGCGTGGCCGGACCTCGATCGAGTCGGGGGTGATGGTGACGAGCTCGTCGCGGACCATCTCGGCAAGCTCGTCGAGGGCATCGGCGAAGTGGGTTGCGAAGTCGATATCGAAACGTTTTTCCACGTCGCGGATCGACAGCCGGAAATGGCAGATCAGCTCGGTGATCACGTGCCGGCGCAGGACGTCCTCCTCGGTGATCGCCACCCCCTTCTCGATCGGCAGGCGACCGTTTATCAACGATTCGTGGTAGGCGGTCAGGTCCTTGACGTTCTGGCTGAACGCGCCGCCCACCTGGCTGATTGACGAGGCGCCCATGGCTACCATGTCGCACTCGGCGTGGGTGGAGTAGCCCTGGAAGTTGCGCTGCAGCGTGCCCTCGCGCTGGGCGATCGCCAGCGGATCGTCGGGCTTGGCGAAGTGGTCCATGCCGATCAGCACGTAGCCGGCCTGTTGCAGGTAGCGGATGGTCGAACCGAGGATGTCGAGCTTTTCCGCCGGGCTGGGCAGGTCGTCGCCGGCGATGCGCCGCTGCGGCTTGAAGCGCTGCGGCAGGTGGGCGTAGTTGAAGATCGACAGGCGATCGGGGTCGAGCTCGACCACCCGGTCGAGCGTGGCCATGAACCGGTCGCGTGACTGGTGCGGCAGCCCGTAGATCAGATCGATGCTGACTCCGTGGAAGTTCTGTTCACGGGCGGTCTCGACCACCTCGCGGGTCTCCTCGAAGCTCTGCACCCGGTTGACCGCCTTCTGCACGTCCGGGTCGAAGTCCTGCACGCCGAGGCTGATGCGGTTGAAGCCGATCTCGCGCAGCAGGCGGATGGTGGCTGCGTCGGCCTCGCGCGGGTCGATCTCGATCGAGTACTCGCCGGTGTCATCCGTCTTGAGCTCGAAGTGTTCGCCGGTCTTCGCCATCAGCTCGCGCATCTCGTCGTGCGAGAGGAAGGTGGGCGTGCCGCCGCCCCAGTGGAGCTGGTCGACCGGGCGGCCGGGGTCGAACAGCCCGGCCTGCAACGCCATCTCGCGGTAGACGTCCTCGAGGTAGGGGCGGGCCCGGGCGCGGTCCTTGGTGACCACCTTGTTGCAGGCGCAGTAGTAGCAGACCGTGTCGCAGAACGGGATGTGAACGTACAGCGACAGCGGCCCGCCGGTTGCGTTGGAACGTGCCGCGGCCGCCCGGTAGTCCTCCTCGTCGAAGTCGTCGTGGAACTGCAGCGCGGTGGGGTAGGAGGTGTAGCGTGGCCCGCTGGTGTCGTAGCGGCGGATCAGGTCGGCGTCGAACGGGATCTCGGTCTGGCTCATGTGCGTTCAGTCGGTCGCTCGTTTCTGGTGCATGATAAGGGCTCGTCGAAGTCTAGCGTCTCCTCCGGGCGTCGTCGTCCGAGTAGAATGCTGGGGAAATCGACGCCAGCGGCGGGCGGTCTTTCCCCGAGACGACTGACTGGCTATCCTCCGCGATCCCTCGCACCCGGATCGTCGGGGCGGGTCAGGACGGACTGGGGAGGCGGACATGATCGGCGAGATGCTGCAGGGGCTGGACTACTTCGGAACGGCGGTATTCGCCGTCAGTGGCGCCCTGGTGGCGGATCGAAAGCGCATGGACCTGATGGGGTTCCTGATCCTGGCGACCGTCACCGGCATCGGTGGCGGCACGCTGCGCGACCTGCTCCTCGACCGGCCGGTGTTCTGGCTGACGCAGTGGGAGTACCTGGTCATCACCGCGGCGACGGCGATCGTGACCTTCTACGTCAGCAAGCCGTTTCACCAGCGGGCCAACTGGTTGCCCTGGGCCGATGCGGTCGGATTGGCGGCCTTCTGCGTGATCGGGGCGCAGGTCGCCCTGTCGATGGACGCCAATCCCATGATCGCCGTGATGATGGGTATCATGACCGCCGCGTTTGGCGGGCTGATCCGCGACGTGCTCGCCGGCGAGCCGCCCCTGTTGCTGCACCGCGAGATCTACGCCTCGGCCGCCCTGGTCGGCGGAATCGTCTATGTTCTGTTCGCCCACTGGCTGGATTGGCCGGTCGCCGCCGTGATCCTCGGTTTCACCGTCACCCTGGTCGTGCGCGGCCTGGGCATTCGCTATCACTGGCACCTGCCGTCTGCCGATCGTTGACCGCCGGCGCGGCCCGGTCCGGTCCGCGTCACGTTTTAATCCATCACGAGTCCTCAATGAGCAACGCCGTCGAGATCTACGAGCTGGAAAAGACCTACGAGGGAGGCACTCGCGCCCTCAAGGGCATCGAGCTGTCCATCGCCGAGGGCGACTTCTTCGCCCTGCTGGGCCCCAACGGGGCGGGCAAGTCGACCACCATCGGCATCCTCTGCTCGCTGGTGAACAAGACCGCGGGTACCGTGCGCGTCTTTGGCCACGACCTCGACCGCGACCGTGCCTGGGTGAAATCCCAGATCGGCGTGGTCCCGCAGGAGTTCAACTTCAACCAGTTCGAGCCGGTCGAGGAGGTCGTCATCAACCAGGGCGGCTTCTACGGCATGACCCGCAAGGCGGCGAAGAAGCGCGCCCACGAACTGCTCAAGCAGCTGGGCCTGTTTGACAAGCGCGAGGGCATGGCCCGGGCGCTCTCCGGCGGCATGAAGCGCCGGCTGATGATTGCCCGCGCGCTGGTCCACGGCCCGCGCATGCTGATCCTCGACGAGCCCACCGCCGGGGTGGACATCGAACTGCGCCGCGGCATGTGGGACTTTCTCAGCCAGATCAACCGCCAGGGCACCACCATCATCCTGACCACGCACTACCTCGAGGAAGCCGAGGCGCTGTGTCGAAATATCGCGATCATCAACGAGGGCCGGATCGTCGAACACAACTCGATGCGCAATCTCTTGGCCAAGCTCTCGCAGGAGACCTTCGTCCTCTACGCCCGCGAGCCGGTCGAGTCGCTGCCGGAGATGCCGGTGGTCGGTTCGCGACTGGTCGACGAGGAGACCATCGAGGTGGATCTCACTCGCGGCCAGGAGTTGACCGGCGTGTTCGACGTGCTGCGCGGGCACGGCATCGTGATCGAACGCATGAAGAACAAGACCAACCGCCTCGAGGAGCTGTTCCTGCGCCTGGTGCAGGACGACGACGAGGCGGCAGCCAATGAAAGGGCCGGGGAGCGCACATGAGCATCCGTTCGCAAAGCGAGGCATTCGACCACCAGGGGCCGGGCGAGAAGGCCGTGGGATTGACGCCGCGAGGCGCCTGGAACGCCTTCGTCATGCTGTTGACCCGCGAGATCCTGCGCTTCGGCCGGATCTGGGTGCAGACGGTGCTGCCGCCGATGATCATGACGGCGCTGTACTTCGTGGTCTTCGGCCACCTGATCGGCCCGCGCATCGGCGAGATCGACGGCGTGCGCTACATCGAGTACCTGGTGCCTGGGCTGATCCTGATGTCGGTGATCACCCAGAGCTACGCCAACTCCGTGTCGAGTTTCTTCGGCGCGAAATTCGCCCGGCACGTCGAGGAGCTGCTGGTCTCGCCCATGCCCAACTGGCTGATCATCGTCGGCTACGTCGCCGGCGGCGTGGCGCGCGGGCTGACCGTCGGCGGGGCGGTGACGCTGGTGGCCCTGTTCTTCGCCGAGCTCTCGGTTCACAGCGTGCTCAACCTCTTCGGTGTCGCGCTGATGACCTCGATCCTGTTCTCGCTCGGGGGGCTGATCAACGCGATCTACGCCACGCACTTCGACCACATCTCGATCGTGCCTACGTTTGTGCTGACACCGCTGACCTATCTGGGCGGGGTGTTCTACTCGATCAACATGCTGCCGGAGTTCTGGCAGCAGGCCTCGCTCTACAACCCGGTGCTCTACATCATCAACGGCTTTCGCTTCTCCATGCTCGGCATCAGCGACGTGCCGGTCTGGAG
>CAYUAO010000019.1:0-22646 GCA_964442775.1 uncultured Halothiobacillus sp.
GGCGATGGCCCTGTCCGGGCTGTGGGTAGCCTTCGGTCTCGAACCCCGTGAACCGGGGAGATGACGCCGGCATCCGGGCGGCATGATCCGCGTCGGAAGCGCCGAGACGGGACCGACGCCGTAAGTGGCACCGCGCTTGCAAAAGGGAGCGACGACGTTCTCGCCCGCCTCGTCCCGACCGGAAGCCTTGTCACTTCCTGACGAGGCGGAACCGCGAGATCTGGCCATTCCGGACACAAGGAGGTCCCCATGCCGGTCCGCCACCGCGCCCCGCTTGCCGCTCTCGCCCTCGCCCTGCTGGGAGGAATCGTCCTGCCGGTCATCCAGGCCGCCGACACCACCTACCGCTGGACCGACGGCGAGGGCAACCTGCAATTCAGCGACACCCTGCCGTCGGGAGCGGCCGCTCGCGGTTACGAGGTGATCGATCCGCGCACCGGCACGGTCCTGCGCACGGTCGAACCCCGCCCGTCCGCCGAGGAGAAGGCGCGCAAGGCAGCGAAGGAAAAGGCCGCCGCGCGCGAGGCGCGCGAGGCGCGGGAACGCGCCGAACGCGACCGCATCCTGCAGTCGCTCTACGGCAGCGAGGCGGACCTCAAGGCGGCACGCGACGAGCGCCTCGACCGCCTGGACGGCCGGATCGCGCAGATGGAGGGCTCGATCGAACGCCTCCAGGCGAACATCGACGCCGGCCACGACGACCCTTCCTACGCCCGCGACCTGAAGCAGCTGAACAAGGCGATCGTGGAGGCGCGCGCCGAACGCGACGCCGTGGCCGAGAAATTCGAGGCCGACCTCGAGCGCCTGCGCGAGATCAGGTCGAGGGGGTAGGGCGACCCGGCGGCTCAACCGCGAATCAGCGTGCCCACCCCCTGGTCGGTGAGCAGTTCGAGCAGCACGGCGTGCGGCACGCGCCCGTCGATGATCTGCACGGTCTTCACTCCGCCACGCACGGCGTCCAGTGCGAAATTGATCTTCGGCAACATTCCGCCGTGGATGGTGCCATCCTCGATCAGGGCCTCGACGTCACCGGCGGTCAGCCCGGTGAGCAGCTTGCCCTCCTTGTCCAGCACCCCGGCGATGTTGGTCAGCAGCAGCAGCTTCTCCGCCTCGAGCACCTGGGCGACCTTGCTCGCCACCACGTCGGCGTTGATGTTGTAGGCCTCGCCGTCCTCGCCCACGCCGATCGGCGCGATCACGGGAATGACGTCCGAGGCGTCCAGCGTGCGCAGGATGCCCGCGTCGATGGAGGCGACCTCGCCGACGTGGCCGATGTCGATGATCTCCGGCTCGTCGAATTCCGGGTTCTTGCGCGTCACCTTGAGCTTGCGCGCGCGGACCAGCCCGGCGTCGCGGCCGGTCAGGCCCACGGCGCGACCGCCGTGGCGGTTGATCAGTGCGACGATGTCCTTGTTGACCAGTCCGCCGAGGACCATCTGCACCACGTCCATGGTTTCGCGGTCGGTCACCCGCATCCCCTCGACGAACTCGCCCTGCTTGCCGAGCCTTTCCAGCAACTGGTTGATCTGCGGCCCGCCGCCGTGGACGATCACCGGGTTCACGCCCACCTGCTTCAAGAGCACGATGTTGCGGGCGAAGGCATCCTTGAGCTCATCGTCGACCATGGCGTTGCCGCCAAACTTGATCACCACGGTCTTGTCGAACAGGCGCTGGATGTAGGGCAGCGCCTCCATCAGCACGTCGGCGGTCAGGGCGGGGTCGAATCGGGGCATGTTGGAATCTCTGTGTGCGAATTCAAGGGAAAACGGGCATTCGGAGCCGGCTGGACAACGTCGGGCGCCGCTCGGCACGCCCTCGACCGGGGCGACAAAGGCACGTGGCCGGCCATGCCGAAGAACTCAGGACCTGCCGGTATGGCCGAAGCCGCCGGTGCCGCGCTCGGTCTCGCCGAACTCCTCGACCGCCTCGAAGGCCACCTGCACCACCGGCACGACCACCAGTTGGGCGATGCGCTCGCCCACATCCACGGTGAACGGGCTGTCGCCGCGATTCCACGTCGAGACGAACAGCTGGCCCTGGTAGTCCGAGTCGATCAGCCCGACCAGGTTGCCCAGCACGATGCCGTGCTTGTGGCCCAGCCCCGAGCGCGGCAGGATCATGGCCGCGAGTTCCGGGTCGCCGAGGTGGATCGCCATGCCGGTGGGCACCAGCTCGGTCTGCCCGGGCTCGAGCGTCAGCGGCTCGTCCAGGCAGGCCCGCAGGTCGAGGCCTGCCGAGCCGTCGGTGGCGTAGTCCGGGCGCGGAATCTCGTTGCCCAGCCGGGGGTCGAGCCATTTGACCTCAACTCGATGCATCGTGTCCGTCCTGTCTGATCTGGTGATAGGTATCGAGGATGTGGGCCGCCAGCCGCTCCTTGCCCGCCTGCGGCAGCTCGCGCTCACCGCCTTCCCAGAGAAGCAGCAGCGCGTTGTCCGGTCGGTCGAAGCCCTTGCCGTCACCCACCTCGTTGGCACAGATCAGGTCCATGCCCTTGGCCCCGCGCTTGGCGGCCGCGTGTTCGCGCAGGCGGTCGGTCTCGGCGGCGAATCCGATGACGAACGGTCGCTCGGCACGCGCGGCAATGCCGGCGATGATGTCCGGGTTGGGCACCAGCTCCAGGCTGAGGGTCTCGCCGTCCTTCTTGAGCTTGTGGTCGGCAGGGGTAGCCACGCGGTAGTCGGCCACGGCGGCCGCCCCGACGAAGAGGTCCATCGACTCGATCGACTCGACCGCCGACTGCATCTCGGCGGCCGTCTCCACGTCGACCCGCGTCACGCCCGCCGGGGTGGACAATGCCGAAGGGCCGGCGACCAGCGTCACGGCCGCGCCGCGGCGGGCGGCCTCGGCGGCGATGGCGAATCCCATGCGCCCGGAGGAGCGGTTGGCGATGAAGCGCACCGGGTCGATCGGCTCGCGGGTGCCCCCGGCCGTGACCACCACGTGGCGTCCGGCAAGGTCCTGCCGCGGCGGCCCCGCCAGCAGGGCCGCGGCGATCGCCTCGGGCTCCATCATCCGCCCCTCGCCCGTCTCGCCGCAGGCCTGCGCCCCGGCGTCCGGCCCCAGCAGGGTCACGCCGCGCGCGAGCAGCGTGTCACGGTTGGCCTGCGTGGCCGGATGCGCCCACATCTGCCGGTTCATGGACGGGGCGAGGTGAACCGGCGCCTCCGTGGCGAGACAAAGGGTGGTCAGCAGATCGTCGGCCATGCCGACGGCCAGCCGCGCCATCAGGTCCGCGCTGGCCGGGGCGATCACCACGGCATCGGCCCAGCGGGCCAACGCGATATGATCCATGCCGGATTCCGCCTCGGCATCCAGCAGGGTGCTGCGCACCGAGTGGCCGCTGACCGCCTGGAAGGAGAGCGGCGTGACGAAGCGGGTGGCCGCCTCGGTCATCACCACGCGTACATCGCAGCCGGCCTCGACCAGGCGACGCACCAGCACCACGGCCTTGTAGGCCGCGATGCCGCCGGAGACGCCGACGAGGATGCGTGGGCTGGATGACGAAGCGTTCATGGGCGCAGTTTATCAGGGAAGAGCGTCACACAGCCGGTGCCGCCATGGGGGCACGCCCCGAGGCGAGGCACCAACGCGGTCAACCGCGACCTTTCACCGAAATGCTTCGAGACATACGCATGGCAGACGATCCGAGCAACAAGGCCGGCACGCCGGGCAACGATCCCGACAATCCCCCGCCGTCAAGGCCGAAACACCGCCTGCCGCGCTGGCTGCGCTGGACCCTCGAGGGCCTGGTGTTCGTCGCCGTCCTGCTGGCGGTACAGGCCTGGCTGGGGCCGGACCTGCCGGAAGGCGAGATCCCCGGCACGACGGTCGAGGATATCGACGGCCGGGAACTGGCCATCGGCGGCCCCTCGGACAAACCGACGGTAGTGGTCTTCTGGGCCACGTGGTGCGGTTTCTGCGATCTGGAGATGCCCTGGCTGGTCGATCTAGTCGACGATCACCGCGTGATCACGGTGGCGATGCAGTCGGGGGACGCGGACACCGTTCGCAAGCACATGCGGGAGAACGACCTCGAGAAACTGCCGGTGGTCAACGACCCCGACGGGCGGATCGCGGCAAGCCTGGGCGTGAATGTCACGCCCACCTTCCTGTTCTTCGACCGGACCGGACGGGTGGCCCATTCGACCACCGGCCTGACCAGCCCCTGGGGCGTGCGCCTGCGGATGTGGTGGCTGGGCCGGGGCTGACCCGCCGTCAGGTACGCTCGATGGCGGCGAGCAGGTCGTCGAAGGCCGTCTGGAACTGCTCGACCCCCTCGTCGAGCAACTGGTCGCGCACCGCGCCATCCATGTCGATGCCCACCTCGGCGAGCGCCGCCCAGACCTCGCGATCCTCGTCGAGGCGCGGCTTGAGGGTGGAGGCGATCTTGCCGTGGTCGGCGAACGCCTCGAGGGTCGCGTCCGGCAGCGTGTTGATCGTGCGCGGCGCGATCAGGTTCTCGACGTACAGAAGGTCCGGGTAGTCGGGGTTCTTGGTGCCGGTGCTGGCCCAGAGCAGGTACTGCGGCCGGGCGCCCTGCTGCTCGAAGCGCTCGAAGTCCTCGCCCTCGAACACCTCGCGGAAGTGCTCGTAGGCCATGCCCGCCAGCGCCAGGGCCGCGCGGCCCTTGAGCGACTCGGCGCGCTCGCCGCCGATCTCGTCGAGCTGCTTGTCGACCAGCGTGTCGACGCGGCTCATGAACAGGCTGGCCACCGCGCGGACCTCGGCGACCTTGCCGCCGTTCTTCTCCAGTTGTTCCAGCCCGCGCCGATAGGCGGCGAACACGCGCCTGACCTGGTCGAGCGAGAACAGCAGGGTGACGTTGACGCTCACGCCTTCACCGATCAGGCGCTCGAAGGCCTCAATGCCCTCCACCGTGCCCGGCACCTTGATCAGCACGTTGGGCCGGTCGACCAGTTCGCGCAGGTGATGGGCCGCGCGCACCGACTGTTCCACGTCGTGGGCAATGCCGGGCGACTCCTCCCAGGACACCCAGCCATCCTCACCGTTCGACTCGTCCCACACCGGCCGGAGCAGATCGCAGGCGCGCTGAATGTCGGTCACGACGAGGTGTTCGTAGACCGACTCGACGCCGTCGTAGCGACGGCGGCATTCCGCGAGGTCCTCGATGTAGAGATCGCTGCCGACGATCGCCTTCTTGAAGATCGACGGATTGGAGGTCACGCCGCGAACCCCGTAATCACGGATCAGGCGCGGCAGGCCGTCGTCCTGCAGCAATACCCGCGAGAGATTGTCCAGCCACAGGCTCTGGCCCTGCGATTCGTACAGTTGAGTCAACGCGTGCGCGGTCATTCTGGAGTCCTCCTGGTGGTGTCCGCTGGCCGTCAATGGCGACATGCCCGATTATCGGAATACCAACGGGAGCTTAGACTCTCACGGCCCGATTGCGGAACGATTACCGCGGATCGAACGGCATCGACGCGCGCATCTCCTCGTAGAACTCGCGCGCCTCGTCGGTCTTCGCCGGCGGGGTGTGGATCATCAGTTCGAGAAGGAGATCGCCACCGGCAAAGCCGCGCTTGGGGATGCGCAGCTTGCGACCCGACTGCGAGCCGGCGGGCACGCTCATGTTGATGCGCTTGCCGTCGGGCAGGGTGACCGGCACCTTGGCGCCCAGGGCCGCCTCCCAGGGGGTGATCGGGAGCTCCTGGACGATGTCGTTGCCGTCGACCCGGTCGCGATCCTCCTCGCGCAGGGTCAGCACCAGGTAGAGATCGCCTGCCGGGCCGCCCATCGGGCTCGGCTGGCCCTGGCCGGAAAGCCGGATACGCCGCCCCGGGGCCGAGCCGGCCGGCACGTTGACCTTCAGCGAACGGGCACCACCACGGCCGTCGGAGACGCGGATGGTGTGTGCCCCGCCGGTGACCAGCAGTTCCAGCGGCACCGGGGCCTCGGCCTCGACGTCCTGACCTCGCACGCTGCGCCCCTGCCCGGCGCCGCCCGGCCCGGCGCCGCCAAACCCACCGCCGAAGAACTGCGAGAAGAAGTCGGAAAAGCCCCCGGCGGCGAAGTCGTCACCACCGAAGCCGCCACCGAAGCCGCCCGGACCACCCGGGCCACCGGGACCGGCGCCGAACTCGTCGCCGTGGTGGTAGCCCGAACCAAGGGCGTCGTAGCGCGCACGCTTCTGGGCATCGCCGAGCACCTCGTAGGCCTCGTTGATCTCCTTGAACTTGTCCTCGGCACCCTCGCCCTTGTTGCGGTCGGGGTGATACTTCTGCGCGAGCTTGCGGTAGGCCCGCTTGATCTCGTCCTGCGAGGCATTGCGCGCCACGCCCAGGGTTGCGTAGTAGTCGTGATATTTCACGCCTGCACTCCTCCGAGTGATGTGCGGTAATCAGGGTCGGCGTCTCGAAAGCCGACCCGATTGCGGACCGGCTTTCGAGACGCCCGGACGGGCATCGGCCCGAAACACGAAAAGCCCGGGGCCGCCGGGCTTTTCGCGTGCATCCGCGGTCGGCGGCCGGAGCGGATCAGCTCACCTCGATGCGCCGCGGCTTCGAGGTCTCCGCCTTGGGGATCGTGACCGTGAGCACGCCGTGCTCGGAACTCGCCGTGATACCGTCGGCGTCCACCTGCTCGGGCAGGGTGAAGCGGCGATAGAAGCGCCCGTAGTGACGCTCGATGCGCGAGTAGCCGTCCTGCGAGGACTTCAGCTCCGAGTTGCGCTCGCCCTTGATCTCGAGCGCACCGTTTTCCGCGGTCACCTCGACGCTCTTGGGGTCGACGCCCGGCAGGTCGACGTGCAGCTCGTAGGCCTCCTCGTTTTCCTTGATGTCGACGGCCGGCGACCAGTCGGCGACCTCGAGCTTGCCCTCGTCGCCCGCATGGGCGAGGCTCGGCTCGAACAGCGAGTTCATCTCGCGATAGAGCTGGTCCAGCATACCCCAGGGCTGGTTGCGGGTCTGACCCTCCGGCTTGTAGCGTACGATTGCCATCTGCAACACCTCCTTCCGATGTCCTGTGACCTGTCTCTGTACACCCCGGACATTTAGGCCAGTTACCGGGTTTTTCAAGACCTTGGACAGCGGATCGAAAAGCAAGGCAGACGTGGCCGGCACCCGGACACGACAAGGCCCCGCCGAGGCGGGGCCTTGTGTCACGCATCAGTCCGCCGGCTTAGCGCTGACGAGCCTTGAAGCGCGGGTTGGTCTTGTTGATGACGTAGACCTTGCCGCGACGACGAACGACCTGGCAGTCCTTGTGTCGCTTCTTGGCTGACTTGAGAGAAGACAGAATTTTCATGGACGCCCCTTTCGCTAATCCGCTCGGTTCCACACAAAGCGCGGCAATATAGCGGATCCGGCCCGCTTTGGCAACCACCGCCTTGCACGAGTCGACCCCGTGCACTGCAGGAGTGCCCGGTTACAGGTATCCTCGCTGCCTGCATCAACCGACCGGGACGCCCGAATGACAGACATCGTGATCGCCACCAACAACGACGGCAAGATGGCCGAGTTCGAGGAAATGCGCCGGGTACTGGCCGAGGGCCACCCCACGCTGACGCGGCTGCGCTTCATCTCGCAGCGCGGCTGGAACGTCACCTCCCCGGTCGAGGATGCCGACAACTTCCGCGGCAATGCCCTGATCAAGGCGCGACACACCGCGGCGATCACCGGCCACTCGGCGATTGGCGACGATTCCGGGCTGGTGGTCGACGCCCTCGACGGCCGCCCGGGGATATTCTCCTCGCGTTTTGCCGGCGAGAATGCCAACGACGCGGACAACAACGCCAGGCTGGTCGACGAACTGGCGAATCGCCCGGCTGCCCCGCGCAGCGCGCGCTTCGTCTGCGCCCTGGCCTTCGTGCGCGACGCCGAGGACGATCGCCCGATTGTGGTCGAGGGCACCTGGGAGGGCGAAGTGCTCGATGCCCCGCGCGGTGCGCGCGGCTTCGGCTACGACCCGCTGTTCTTCTCCCCGGAGCACGGCATGAGCGTCGGCGAGATGGACCCGGACGAGAAGCACCGCGTCAGCCACCGCGCCCGGGCCTTGAAGCAGCTGATCGAGCGGCTCGCCGCCATCGACATCGACGCCGCGTGACCCGCCCATGAGCCTGCTGCAGTTCACCGACAACCCGCCACTCTCGCTCTACGTCCACCTGCCCTGGTGCGTGGAGAAATGCCCCTACTGCGACTTCAACTCGCACGGGCTCAAGGGCCGCGAGCTGCCGGAGACCGAGTACGTCGACGCCCTGCTGCGCGACCTCGAGCCCGAGCTGCCACTGATCTGGGGGCGGCCGATCGAGACCATATTCCTCGGCGGCGGCACGCCCAGCCTGTTCTCGCCGGAGGCGCTCGACCGGCTGATGTCCGGTCTGCGTGCCCTGCTCGACCTGCGCTTTACCCGCGAGGTGACCCTCGAGGTCAATCCGGGCACCGATATGGCCTCGCGGCTGGCGGAGTACCGGGCGATCGGCTTCAACCGGGTTTCGATCGGCGTGCAGAGCTTCGATGACGGCGCGCTCGAGCGCCTGGGCCGCATCCATGATCGACGCGCGGCCTGGCGCACCATCGAGGCGGCTCACGACGCCGGTCTCGACAGCTTCAACATCGACCTGATGCACGGCCTGCCCGGGCAGACGGAAGACGACGGGCTGACGGACATCGAGACCGCGATCTCGCTCGAGCCGCCACACCTGTCCTGGTACCAGCTGACCATCGAGCCCAACACGGCCTTCGCTTTCCGCCCGCCGGCGCTACCGCCCGAGGCGACGCTGGATGCGATCGGCGACGCGGGCCGGGAACGGCTGGTGGGCGCGGGCTATGGCCACTACGAGATCTCCGCCTTCGCCCGCGAGGGGCACGAGTGCGAGCACAATCTCAACTACTGGCGGTTCGGCGACTACCTGGGGCTGGGTGCCGGCGCCCACGGCAAGCTGACCCTGCCGGCGGAGAACCGCATCGAACGACGCGTGCGCAGCCGCCACCCCAACCGCTATCTCGAGCTGGCCGGGAGCGTGGAGAACATCGACGCCCACGACATCGGCCGCAAGGAGATCCCGTTCGAGTTCATGCTCAACGCCCTGCGCCTGACCGACGGCTTCCCGGTGAGCCTGTTCCAGGAACGCACCGGCATGCCCATCGCGGTGGTCTCGGAGACCCTGCGCGGCCTGGAGGAGGACGGCCTGATCGACTGGGACATCCAGACGGTCCGTCCCACCGAGCGCGGCCTGCGCTTTCTCAACGACGTGCTGGGGCGGTTCCTGCCGGACGACTGATCGCTCGGCCGCAGGCGGATCTCAGTCGGGCTTCTTCGGCCGTCGCCAGCCGGATACGGTCTTCTGTCGACTGCGCGCGATGGCCAGTTCGCCCTCGCCGACGTCGCGGGTGATCGTTGAACCCGCCCCGATGGTGGCGTCCGCTCCGACGGTCACCGGCGCGACCAGTTGCACGGCCGAGCCGACGAACACCCGGTCGCCGATCTCGGTGTGGTGCTTGTTGGCGCCATCGTAGTTGCAGGTGATCGTGCCCGCCCCGAGGTTGCAGTCGTCACCGACGCGGGCATCGCCCACGTAGGAGAGGTGGTTGACCTTCGAACCCTCGCCGAGGCGGGCGGCCTTCACCTCGACGAAATTGCCGACCTTCGCCGCCGAATCCAGTCCGGTACCCGGTCGCAGGCGCGCGTAGGGGCCGACGTGGTTGCCTCCGGCGAGCACGGCGCCGTCGATGTGCGTGAACGGCTCGATCACGCAGCCCGGGCCGAGGTCGCAGTCGCGCAGCACGCAGTGCGGACCGATGCGGACGTCGTCACCCAGCCGCACGTCACCCTCGAACACGCAACCGACGTCGATCGACACGTCCATGCCGCAATCGAGGGTCCCGCGAACATCCAGCCGGTCCGGATCGGCGATGGTGGTGCCGGCCAGGGCCAGCACCTCGGCGTTGCGGCGCTGGAAGACCCGTTCCAGGCGGGAGAGCGCCAGCCGATCGTTGACGCCGGTAACCGCCCAGGGGTCGTCGGCGACCACGGCCTCGACCGCCTTGTCCTCGCCGGCCGCCATCTCGATGATATCGGTCAGGTAAAGTTCGCCCTGGGCGTTGCCGGACTCGAGCTGGCCAAGCCAGGCGGCGAGGTCGCCGTAACGCGCGATGAGAATGCCGGTGTTTACCTCGCGCACTTTCCGCTCGGCCTCGCTGGCGTCCTTCTCCTCCACGATCCGCCGTACCCGCCCGCTGTCATCGCGCAATATGCGACCGTAGCCGGTCGGGTCGGTCATGTGCACCGTCAGCAAGCCGACGGCGGCCGTCGACCCGGTCAGCCGGGCGAGGAGGTCCGCGCCCAGCAAAGGCACGTCGGCGTACAGTACCAGCACCCGGTCGTCCGGACCGGCCTCCAGGCCCTCGATACCCAGCTGCACCGCGTGGCCGGTACCGTTCTGCTGGCGCTGCCACACCCACTCCACCGGCCGGTCGGCCTCGGAGTCCCGCACGGCGTCGCCGGCATGCCCGATCACGACCCTGATCGTCGCCGGCGACAGCGCCGCGGCAGTATCCAGGCAGTGGGCCAGCATCGTGCGGCCGGCAACCTCGTGCAGCACCTTGGGCCGCTTCGAGCGCATGCGCGTGCCCTTGCCCGCGGCGAGCACCAGCACGTGCAGCCGATGGCGTGCCGAATCGTTCATTGTGTCTGTACCTCCGGTTTCTGGCCGACCGCAGTCGGCGGAAACAAAAAAGGAGCCCGTAGGCCCCTTTTCAATACGTCGGCCGACGCGTCGCCTTAGTGACGACCGCCTGTCGAACGCATGGACTTGATCCACTTGAGCCGTTCTTCCGCCTCGACCAGGATCATATCGGCCGAGGTGAAGTCGAGCTGGCCGCGCTGCTCGTACTCGGAAACGTACTCTTCCTCTTCGCCCATGCGGGCCTCGAGTTCGTTCGGATCCAGGTTCTTCGCGTCCTCTTCCGTCAGCGCCCAGTCAGCGATGATGCTGACCACGTGGGGCTGGACTTCGACCACCCCGAAACCGACGAAATAGCGCACGATCGAGCCGTCGTCCTGATGCACCCGGACTTCGCCCGGGCGCAGTACCGACAACGTCTGCGTGTGGCGGGCGGTTACGCCCATCTCGCCGGCTTCGGTCGGGATGGTGACGAAGGTCGCCTTCCCGGTAAAGATCGGCTTTTCCATGCTGACGATGTCGACTCGGGTAGTCATAGCCATTGTCGACCTCCGTTATCAGGCCTTCTCGGCCATCTTGTTGGCCTTCTCGACGGCTTCGTCGATGGTGCCAACCATGTAGAACGCCTGCTCCGGCAGGTGATCGTATTCGCCGGCCACGATGCCCTTGAACGCGCGGATCGTTTCCTTGAGCGGAACGTAGCGACCCGGTGCGCCGGTGAACACCTCGGCGACGAAGAACGGCTGCGACATGAAGCGCTGGATCTTACGAGCACGGGAGACCACCGCCTTGTCGTCGTCGGACAGCTCGTCCATGCCGAGGATGGCGATGATGTCCTTCAGCTCCTTGTAGCGCTGCAGGGTGTTCTGCACGCCGCGAGCGGTGTTGTAGTGCTCTTCGCCGACGACCTGCGGGTCGAGCTGGCGGCTGGTGGAGTCCAGCGGATCGATCGCCGGGTAGATACCCATGGCGGCGATGTCACGGGCCAGCACGACGGTGGCGTCGAGGTGGGCGAAGGTGGTCGCCGGGGCCGGGTCGGTCAGGTCGTCCGCCGGGACGTAGACGGCCTGGACGGAGGTGATCGAGCCCGTCTTGGTCGAGGTGATGCGCTCTTGGAGAACACCCATTTCCTCGGCCAGCGTCGGCTGGTAGCCAACCGCGGCCGGCATACGGCCCAGCAGTGCGGAAACCTCGGTGCCCGCCAGCGTGTAACGGTAGATGTTGTCGATGAACATCAGGACGTCACGGCCCTCGTCGCGGAAGAACTCGGCCATGGTCAGGCCGGTCAGCGCGACGCGCAGACGGTTACCGGGCGGCTCGTTCATCTGGCCGTAGACCAGAGCCACCTTGTCGAGGACGTTGGAGTCCTTCATCTCGTGGTAGAAGTCGTTCCCTTCACGGGTACGCTCGCCCACGCCGGCGAATACGGAGTAACCGCTGTGCTCGACGGCGATGTTGCGGATCAGCTCCATCATGTTGACGGTCTTGCCCACGCCGGCGCCGCCGAACAGGCCGACCTTGCCGCCCTTGGCGAACGGGCAGAGCAGGTCGATGACCTTGACGCCGGTCTCCAGCAGCTCCGTGCCCGCAGCCTGTTCGTCGAAGGTCGGCGCCTTGCGGTGAATCGACCACTTCTCGTCGGTCTCGACGTCGCCGGCCTCGTCGATCGGGTTGCCCAGGACGTCCATGATGCGACCCAGGGTGCCCTTGCCGACCGGAACCGAGATCGGCTTGCCGGTGTTGGTCACGGCCAGGCCGCGCTTGAGACCGTCGGAGGTACCCATGGCGATGCCACGCACGATACCGTCACCGATCTGCTGTTGAACCTCGATCACCAGGCCGTTCTCGTCGACACGCAGCGCGTCGTAGACGGAAGGCACCTGGTCATGCGGAAATTCGACGTCGATCACCGCCCCGATGATCTCGACAATTTTTCCAGAACTCATGTGTGTTCCTCTTTCAATTCGAAAAATGGGTTGGTGCCGTCGTCACACGGCGGCCGCGCCGGACACGATCTCGGAGATTTCCTGCGTGATCGCCGCTTGACGCGCCTTGTTGTACTGCTGCTTGAGGTCCGTGATCATGTCGTTGGCGTTGTCGGAGGCGTTCTTCATCGCGATCCGACGGGCCGCCATTTCGCAAGCCACGTTCTCGATGGTGGCCGACACGATCTGCCCCGCCAGGTACCGCTTGAGCACCGCGTCCAGGACGATCTGCGAGTCGGGCTCGTAGATGTAGTCCCAGTGATGCTTGAGGCTTTCGTCCTCCTGGTACTGCAAGGGGGCGATCTGCTCGACGGACGGCTCCTGGGTCATCGAGTTCACAAACCCGTTGTGCGCCAGGTCGATACGATCCACGTCGCCGTTCTCGAAGGCGGCAAGCGCCGCATTGATCGCCTTGCGCATGGAAGCGTAGTTCGGCTTGTCCCCCAGCCCGGTGACGGAGGTCAGGATGTTGCCCCCGTACCGGCGGAAGAATCCGCGCCCCTTGCTGCCGACGGGAATGACGTCGACCTCGACACCATTCTTCTCGTATTCCCGAATCTTGTCGGCCGTGCGCTTGAGCAGGTTGACGTTCAGCCCGCCGCACAGGCCACGATCCGTGGTCACCACGATCATCAGAACGCGCTTGACTTCACGTTCGACCATCAGCGGATGGCGGTACTCGGGATGCGCGTTGGTGATGTGACCCACTACCTCGAGAAACTTCTCGGCGTAGGGGCGCGTCGCCTCCATCGCTTCCTGGGCGCGCCGCATCTTGGATGCGGCCACCATTTCCATCGCCTTGGTGATCTTGCGCGTGTTCTGCACGCTCTTGATCTTGGTGCGAATCTCTTTGCCTACGGCCATGATCTCGCCCCCCGGTTAATAGACGCCTTTGGACTTGAAGTCCTCGACGACCTTCTTCAGCTCGGCGGCGATCTCGTCGCTGTAGTTGCCTTCGTCACCGATCTTCTTCGCCAGCTCGCCGGCGTTGTCGGCCGCGTAGGCGTGCAGGGCGGCCTCGAAGTCGTTGACCTTCTCGACCGGCACGTCATCGAGGAAACCCTCGTTGGCGGCGGTGAGCGAGAGGGCCATCTCGGTGACCGACAGCGGCTTGTACTGCGGCTGCTTCATCAGCTCGGTAACGCGTTTGCCGCGCTCGAGCTGCTTGCGGGTCGCCTCGTCCAGATCGGAAGCGAACTGCGAGAACGCCGCCAGCTCGCGGTACTGGGCGAGATCGGTACGGATACCGCCAGCCAGCTTCTTGACCGCCTTGGTCTGTGCCGAGCCACCAACACGCGATACCGAGATACCCGGGTTGATCGCCGGGCGGATACCGGAGTTGAACAGGTCGGTCTCGAGGAAGATCTGACCGTCGGTGATCGAGATCACGTTTGTCGGAACGAACGCGGAGACGTCGCCGCCCTGGGTCTCGATGATCGGCAGCGCAGTCAGCGAGCCGGTCTTGCCCTTGACTTCACCGTTGGTGAACTTCTCGACGTAGTCCTCGTTGACCCGCGAGGCGCGCTCGAGCAGACGCGAGTGCAGGTAGAAGATGTCACCCGGGTAGGCTTCGCGGCCCGGCGGACGACGCAGGAGCAGGGAGATCTGGCGGTAGGCCCAGGCCTGCTTGGTCAGGTCGTCGTACACGATCAGGGAGTCCATGCCGCGATCGCGGAAGTACTCGCCCATGGTGCAGCCGGCGTAGGCGGCCAGGTACTGCATGGCGGCCGGGTCGGAAGCGCCGGCGGATACGACGATGGTGTACTCCATCGCGCCGTGCTTCTCGAGCTCGCGGACCACGTTGGCGACGGTCGAGGCCTTCTGGCCCATCGCGACGTAAACGCAGTAAACGCCCTTGCCCTTCTGGTTGATGATGGTATCGATCGCGACCGCGGTCTTGCCGGTCTGGCGGTCGCCGATGATCAGCTCACGCTGACCGCGACCGATCGGCACCATCGAGTCGATGGCCTTGATGCCGGTGAGGATCGGCTGATCGACACTCTGGCGCTCGATGACGCCCGGTGCGATCTTTTCGATCGGCGCGGTAGACTCGGCTTTGAGCTCGCCGCGTCCATCGATCGGCTGACCGAGGGTGTTGACCACGCGGCCCAGCAGTTCCTTGCCGATCGGCACTTCCAGGATGCGCTGCGTGCACTTGACCTGGTCGCCCTCGGTGAGATGCTCGTAGGCACCCAGAACAACGGCACCGACCGAGTCACGCTCCAGGTTCATGGCGACGGCGAACGAGCCGCCCGGCAACTCGAGCATCTCGCCGAGCATGACTTCGCTCAGGCCGTGGATTTTGATGATGCCGTCGCCCACCGAGACGATGGTGCCGACGGTTTGCGCTTCCGCGCCGGCATCGAAGTTTTCGATGCGCTCTTTGATCAGACTGCTGATTTCAGACGGGTTGATCATGGAAGATCTCCTTAGCGACTCATTTGTACGGCAAGATGCTCGAGCTCTCCGCGCATCGATCCGTCGATGACCAGGTCACCGGCGCGAACGATCGCGCCGCCGATGAGGTCCTCGTCGACGGTAGTTTCGAGCTCTACGGTGCGATCGAGTCGCTTGCCGAGCGCTGTTTTGATTTGGTTCGACTGCTCGTCGGTCAGGGGCTTGGCCGAGACGACGGAGGCCACGATGCGGCGCTCCGCTTCGGCACACAGCTTCTCGAACTGCTCAGCCACCTCCGGCAGCAGGTCGAGGCGATCACGCTCGCCGAGCAGACGCACAAGATTGAGCGCCTTCTCGTCGACGTTGCCCTCGACCACCTTGACGAAGCCGGCGAGCCGGTCGTTGCGGGAGCGCTTCTCGTCGCCCAGAAACGCGACCATGTCGGCGTTCTGCGCAACGGCAGATAGCCCGGCGAGCGTCTCGGACCAGTGCTTGGCCTGCGCGGCATCGGCGCAGAGCTCGTGCACTGCCTTTGCGTACGAGATGGCGACTGTGGTGTGGTCTGACATGAGGCCTCCGCTTGTCCTAGATCCGAGCGATCAGATCTGAGATCGCGGATTCGTGGTCCTTGTCCGTCACCTCGCGCTTGAGGATCCGCTCGGCACCCGTGGCGGCCACGTCGGCCACCTGGGCCCGCAGCTCTTCCTTGGCGCGGTTGACCTCGCGGTCGATCTCGGCGTTGGCCTGGGCGACGATGCGCTCGGCCTCGGTCTTGGCGTTGTTGCGCGCCTCTTCCAGGATCTGGTTCGAACGGGAATTCGCTTGCGCGATGATGTCGTTCGCCTTGTCCTTCGCCTCGCGCAGCAACTCGCTGGAGCGCTCCTGGGCGAGCTTGAGCTCATGCTTGCCACGCTCGGAGGCGGACAGGCCGTCGGCAATCTTCTTGCGGCGCGCCTCCATGAGTGCCGAAAGCGGCGCCCAGAGGTACTTGTTGACCAGCCAGATCAGCACCACGAAGGCGATCAGCTGAGCAACCAGTGTGATCGAAATATTCACGATTTCCCCTCGCGTATCTACGAATTGGGTTTCCGGTCAGCAGGACGCGGCGGGTCGAGCCGCCGCGCATGCCGGATCGTCAGTCACGTAGTGGCGCGACCTTAGAGTGCGCCGATCGCGGCGGTCAGGGCACCGACGAACGGGTTGGCGAACAGGAACCACATCGCGAAGGCGAGGATGATGAACGGGAAGGATTCCATCAGGCCGGCGAAGATGAACATGTTGGTCATCAGCTGCGGACGCATCTCCGGCTGACGCGCGATGCCCTCGAGGGTCTTGGAACAGATCAGGCCCCAGCCGATGGCCGAGCCCAGGCCGGCGGCAGCGAGGATCACACCGACGCCAACGGCAGTGTAAGCGTAGATCGTGGCGAGCATATCAGGGGTCATAGCGTCTTCTCCTAATCAAGAAAAACAAAGGGTCAAAGGAAACTCGTTCGGTACGTCAGTGATCTTCCACGTGGGCCATGCCGATGTAGACGATCGTGAGCACCATGAAGATGAAGGCCTGAAGCGTGATGATCAGGATGTGGAAGGCAATCCACGCCATGTCCAGCACGACTTGCAGCGGGAACCAGATGAGCAGGCTGGCACTGATGCTGGCACCCAGGGTCAGCAGGGCGATCAGCAGGAATACCAGCTCGCCGGCGAACAGGTTGCCGAACAGACGCAGCGCGAGGCTGATCGGCTTGGCCAGCTCGTCGATCGCGGTCATGACGATGTTGATCGGGATCGCGAACTTGCCGAAGGGGTGGAACAGGAACATCTTGATGTAGCCGCCCAGACCCTTGACCTTGATGCTGTAGTAGACGGTCAGGATGAACACGAACAGTGCCATGGCGAGCGTGGTGTTCAGGTCGGTGGTCGGCACGACCTTGAGGTATTCGATACCCAGGCCGGAAGCGATCGCCGGCAGCAGGTCGATCGGGATCAGGTCCATGAAGTTCATCAGCCAGATCCACAGGAGCACCGTCAGCGCCAGAGGGCCGAGGATCTTGGGCGCCCGGCTGCTGAAGGTGTCCTTGATCTGATCGTCGACGAACTCGAGGATCGCCTCCGCGGCGTTCTGCATGCCGTTCGGCGTGTCGGCCCGCAGGCCGCGGCCGATGCGCATCGCGACGAACACGATCAGCGCCCCGAGCAGAACACTGAAGAAGATCGTGTCGATGTTCAGCTGCCAGAAGCCCTCGCCAACATGGAGGTTGGTCAGGTGATGCTGGATATATTCAACCGGGCCGCCGCCCGCATTCTCCGTAGCCACTTGCGCACTCCTCAAGACTTGAAAATCAGTTTTCGTTATCCGTGGCCGGTCGGCCCGAGTCCCGCCCTCGTGCCGCGAGGACGCCGGCGATCATGGCGAGGACAAACGATCCCACCATGAAGCGCGGGTCCAGGCCGAGCACGCCCAGGCCAATCGCCATCAGAGCGAGCAGCGATATGAACCGCATCGCTGCCCCGAGATACATCGTGTTCATGCTCCGCTGCGGAGCCTCCACCGCCAACTCGGTGGCGCGCGCCATGCTTCGGCGCAGCATCCAGGCGAGAGCCATCGCCACGAGCACTCCCGCAACGGCCGACAACGCGGCATGCAGGGAATGAACCAGCGACGCCCCGCCGAGCAACAAGAGCGCGACCAGCTGCACCTGCACCACGAGCCGGCCGCGGCGGTCGATTGCGTCCGCCATCCGACTCATGGGCGGTCCGAATCCTTTTCCTGCTCGTCCCGGCTCTCGGTGAGCAAGCTGTTGCGGGCGTTGCGGATCCCGCCGATGAAACCGAGCGCACCGAAGGCCATCATGAAGATCGGCGCCGTGCCCAGCCAGTGATCCAGGCCGAAGCCGATCAGCAGCCCCGCGATGACACTTGCCGCCAAGCGGTTGCCCGCACCGACATGCAACAGGCCCTTGAAACGCGACTGCCAGTAGCTACCGTGCATTTGGTCTGACGGCTTCTTGTGCGGATCAGTCATTACGGGGCCCAAAAATTGGCGGCCAGTGTAGCGAGTCGGGCACCGGACGACAACACTTTATGCCTTCGGTACCTATGGAAACCCTGACGAGCCGTTCGCGATCAGGGCACGTCGTCACCGGCACCCTCGAGGCGCGCGATCAGCCCGTCGAGCTGATCCAGGCTGTCGAAGGCCAGCGTCACGCGCCCCCGCCCTTTCCTGTTGGCATGAACGGACACCGCCAGACCGAGGGCATCGGCCAGGCGGCGTTCGAGCGCCCGGGTGTCGGCGTCCGGCTCGGTGGCTTCGGGCTGCGTGGCCTGCTTGAGATAGCGGCTGACCATCGATTCGACCTGGCGGACCGTCAGCGTGCGGGCGGCCACCTTCTCGGCGAGCGGCAGCTGTTCCTTCTTGGGCAGGGCGGCCAGGCTGCGGGCATGGCCCGCCTCGATGGCGCGCTCGCGCAGCAGCTTCTGCACCGGTGCGGCCAGGTCCAGGAGTCGCAGGGCGTTGCTGACCGCCGGGCGGGAAATGCCGAGGATGTCGGCCACCTGCTGGTGGGTCAACGAGAACTCCTGGACCAGTCGCTGCATGGCCTTGGCCTGCTCGATGGCATCGAGATCCTCGCGCTGGAGGTTCTCAATCAGCGCCATCGCGGCCGCCTGGTCGTCGTCGATCTCGCGCACGACCGCCGGGATGTGGTCGAGCCCCGCCTTCTGCGCGGCCCGCCAGCGGCGCTCGCCGGCGATCAGCTCGTACTCCCCGGAGCGACGGCGCACCACCACCGGCTGGATCACGCCCTGGGCGCGGATCGAATCGGCCAGTTCGGTCAGGGCGGCCTCGTCGAAACGGGTACGCGGCTGGAACGGGTTGGGACGGATCAGGTCGACCGCCAGCTCGCGCAGCTGCGCCCCGGCCTGCTCGACGGGCCGTTCGGCGGTACCCAGCAGGGCATCCAGACCGCGCCCCAATCCCTTGCGTTTCGTGCTCATGGAAAGGCCTCTGTGTCCCCGTTCGTCAGTCGCGACGGCCCGCCCCGACACGCCCCTGGCGCAGGGCGGCCGGCTTGCCGAGCTTGCCGCGCTTGCGCGCCCGCTTGACCAGTTCGCGGGCCACGTCGGCGTGCGCCTCCGCGCCGCTGGAGCTCTTGTCGTAGAACATCGCCGGCAGGCCGTGACTGGGTGCCTCGGCCAGGCGCACGTTGCGTGGCACCAGGGCGTCGAAGACCCGGTCGCCGAAGTGCTGGCGCAGCTGTTCGCTCACGTCCTGTGCCAGCCGGTTGCGCGCATCATACAGCGTGCGCAGCACCCCGGCGATGCCGAGGTCCGGGTTGAGAGCGACCCGGACCTGTTCGATGGTGTCGAGCAGGGCGGACAGCCCCTCCAGCGCGAAATACTCGCACTGGACCGGGATCAGCACGTCGTCGGCCGCGGCCAGGCTGTTGATCGTGAGGGTGTTCAATGCCGGAGGGCAGTCGATCAGGACGAAGTCGTAGTCGTCGACCAGCGGCGCGAGCGCCTGGCGCAGCTTGGTCTCGCGACCGATGCGGGTGACCAGCTGGAATTCGGCCCCGGCAAGATCGATGGTCGCCGGCAGCAGGTCGAAGCCGCCGGGATCGCTGGGCAGCAGCGCCTCGGTCACGCCGATTTCCTCGAGCAGCACCTGGCCGACGTGTCGCTCGACGGAGTGCTTGTCGTAGCCGGCGCTGACGGTGGCATTGCCCTGCGGGTCCATGTCGACCAGCAGCACGCGGCGACCGAAGGCCTGCAGCGCGGCGGCGAGATTCACCGCGGTGGTGGTCTTGCCCACGCCGCCCTTCTGGTTGGTGATCGCGATCACCCAGCTCATGCGTTACCCGTCCGCTCGACCACCAGCAGGTGACGTTCGGCATCGAGGCCGGGAACGTCCAGCCGGTGCCGGGCGGTGGCCGTGAAACCACCGGGCAGCGCGTCGAGCTCGTCGGCATCCAGCCGCCCCTTCATGGCGTACAGGCGCCCGCCGTCGGCCAGCAACGGGGCGCCGAGGCGCACGAAGTCGGCCAGCGCGGCGAAGGCGCGCGAGACGATGCAGTCGAACCTGTCGGTCGGGTCGAGCCGCTCGACGCGCTCGCGCTGGACACTGACGTTGCCGATGCCCAGCTCGCGGCGGGCGGTCATGGCGAAACGCGTCATCTTGAGATTCGAGTCGACCAAGGTGACCTCACTGTCGGGGCGACAAACCGCCAAGATCATACCCGGTATGCCGGGGCCACTGCCAATGTCGAGCAGCCGCGGGCAGGCGGGCAGGTGCGGCAGCACGGCGAGCGAGTCGAGCAGGTGACGGACGACCATCGCCTCGGGGTCGCGCACTGCGGTGAGGTTGTAGGCCCGGTTCCAGCGGGCCAGCAACTCGACGTAGTCGATCAGGCGCGGCACGACGCCCGGATCGAGCGCCAGCGCGAGGCGGTCGATGCCGTCGGCCAGTTGCCGTTCGAGTCGTTGCCGCTGCTCGTCGGATAGCGCCGCGGGCATGCAGTCAGGCCGAACGGGCCAGCCGGCCGCGACGCTTGAGGTGCACCAGCAGCAGGGAGACGGCCGCCGGCGTCACGCCGGGAATGCGCGCGGCCTGACCGACCGTGGCCGGGCGCTGGGAGGCCAGCTTGTCGCGCACCTCGTTCGACAGCCCCGGGATCTCGGCGTAGTCGAGTTCCGGCGGAATCGCCTCCTGCTCCTGCTTCAGCGAGCGGGCTACCTCGTCGCGCTGCCGATCGATGTAGCCAGCATACTTCGCCTCGATTTCCAACTGCTCGATCACCGCCGGCGCCGGCATGGCCTCGGGGGCGAGCTCGTCGACCGCGGCGATGGCCGCGTAATCCAGCTCCGGGCGACGCAACAGGTCGAGCGCGGTGACGTTGCGCGAGACCGACCCGTCCAGCTTGTCGGCGGCCGGGTGACCCGGGTGGACCCAGATGTCCTTGAGCCGCCCGCGTTCGCTCTCGATCGCCTCCATCTTCTCGTTGAAGGCCCGCCAGCGGCGCTCGTCGACCAGCCCGAGCTCGCGGCCGACGGGCGTCAGGCGCTGGTCGGCGTTGTCCTCGCGCAGCATCAGGCGGTATTCGGCCCGGCTGGTGAACATGCGATAGGGCTCGAGCGTGCCCTGCGTGGTCAGGTCGTCGACCAGCACGCCCAGATACGCCTGGTCCCGGCGCAGGGTGAGCGCATCGTGATCGAGCACGCGCGCCGCGGCGTTGGCACCGGCCATCAACCCCTGCGCGGCGGCCTCCTCGTAGCCGGTCGTGCCGTTGATCTGGCCGGCGAAGAACAGTCCCTCGATCGCTCGGGTCTCGAGCGTGGGCTTGAGGCCCCGCGGATCGAAGAAGTCGTACTCGATCGCGTAGCCCGGACGCGTGATGTGCGCGTTCTCGAAGCCGCGGATCGAGCGCACCAGCGCCAGCTGCACGTCGAAGGGCAGGCTGGTGGAGATGCCGTTGGGGTAGACCTCGTGGGTATCGAGCCCCTCGGGCTCGACGAAGATCTGGTGCGAGTCCTTGTCGGCGAAGCGGTGGATCTTGTCCTCGATCGACGGGCAGTAGCGCGGGCCGACACCCTCGATATTGCCGGTGAACATCGGCGAACGGTCCAGCCCGCCACGGATGATCTCGTGGGTGCGCTCGTTGGTGTGCGTGATGAAGCACTCGACCTGCTGCGGGTGCTCCTCGCGCGAACCGAGGAAGGAGAACACCGGCGTGGGCGTGTCGCCCGGCTGCCCCTGCATCACCGAAAAGTCCAGCGAGCGGGCATCCAGCCGCGGCGGCGTGCCGGTCTTCAGGCGCTCCACCCCCAGGTCGAGCGCTCGCAGGGTTTCGGCCAGCTTCTTGGCCGGCGGATCGCCGGCGCGGCCGCCCTCGGAGCGCTCCAGCCCGACGTGGATCTGCCCGGCGAGGAACGTGCCCGCGGTCAGGACCACCGTCTCGCCGAGAAACTCGATCCCGCCGGCGGTGCGCACCCCGGTCACCCGCTCGCCGTCGAGGATCAGGTCGTCGACCGCCTCCTGGAAGATCGTCAGGTTGGGCTGGTTCTCCAGCATGTGGCGGATGGCGGCCTTGTAGCGCACCCGGTCGGCCTGGGCACGAGTCGCGCGCACGGCCGGGCCCTTGCGGGCGTTGAGCGTGCGGAACTGGATACCGCCGCGGTCGGCGGCGTGCGCCATCGCCCCACCGAGCGCGTCGATTTCCTTGACCAGGTGCCCCTTGCCGATCCCGCCGATGGCCGGGTTGCAGCTCATCTGCCCGAGGGTCTCGATGTTGTGCGTGACCAGCAGGGTTTCCACGCCCATGCGCGCGGCGGCCAGCGCCGCCTCGGTACCGGCATGGCCGCCGCCGATGACGATCACGGAAAATCGATCTGGATAGCGCATGGAAACCTCCTGCCGCCAAGACGGCTGACAAACCCCGCCGCGAAAGATGGTCATGGGCGCGGGGGAACACGTCAGTATAACGGTAACCGCTGTCAAATCCAGCAGTTACCCTCCGTCGACGGGGCAATCATCGGCAACGACCGACCGAGGCCGACAAGCAGATCGCCTCTCGGTTAGGGAAACTCTGCACGAATGCCATGCCACTCTGGCTTGGCGAGTCGTTC
>CAYUAO010000020.1:0-21541 GCA_964442775.1 uncultured Halothiobacillus sp.
GTTGCCGTACTGGTCGAAGGCCCGCAGCATCAGACCCTGGCCGATGCCGGCGACCCACATGGCCACGATGTAGAGGACGACGCCGATGGTGGCCAGCCAGAAGTGGACGAACACCAGCTTGGTCGAGTACAGCGTGGTCCCCCAGAGGCGCGGGATCAGGTGATAGAACGAACCGATGGTGATCATCGCCACCCAGCCCAGCGCGCCGGAGTGCACGTGACCCACGGTCCAGTCGGTGTAGTGCGACAGCGCGTTGACCGACTTCAAAGACATCATCGGCCCCTCGAAGGTCGACATGCCGTAGAAGGCCAGCGCGGTGATCAGGAACAGCATGATCGGATCGGTGCGCAGCTTCTCCCAGGCGCCCGACAGGGTCATGATGCCGTTGATCATCCCGCCCCAGGACGGCAGGAGCAGCAGGATGGAGAAGGTGGCCGCGAGGGTGGAGACCCAGTCCGGCAGCGCGGTCCAGTGCAGGTGGTGAGCGCCGACCCACATGTAGAGGAACGACAGCGCCCAGAAGTGCACGATCGACAGGCGATAGGAGTAGATCGGACGACCGGCCTGCTTGGGCACGAAGTAGTACATCATGCCGAGGAAGGCCGCGGTCAGGAAGAAGCCGACGGCGTTATGGCCGTACCACCACTGCGTCATCGCATCCTGTACGCCGGCAAACAGCGAGTAGGACTCGAGGCTGTTCCAGGCGACCGGCACCTGCAGGTTGTTGAAGATGTGCAGCAGCGCGGTGGCGAGAATGAACGCCATGAAGAACCAGTTGGCCACGTAGATGTGCGGCTGGCTGCGCTTGACCAGGGTCATCGCGTACACGGCAAAGTACAGCACCCAGGTCACGGCGATCAGCAGGTCGATCGGCCAGACGAACTCGGCGTACTCGCGGCTCTGGGTGTAGCCGGCCATGTAGGTGATGACACCCAGCACCAGGGACAGCTGCCAGCCCCAGAAGGTCAGCTCCGGCAGCAGCTTGCCGCCCCAGAGGCGCGCCTGGCAGGTGCGCTGCACGATGTAGTAGGACGTCGCGAACAACGCGCTACCACCAAAACCGAAGATCACCAGCGTCGTATGCACGGGGCGCAGACGACCGAAGGTGATCTCGGCGATATTGAAGTTCAAAAACGGCCATGCCAGCTCGCTGGCAATGTAGACACCGGCAAGCATCCCCAACACGCCCCAAATCATGGCCATGATGGCGAACTTCTTGACGATGCCGTAGTTGTACTGCTCGGTTGCAACCGAAGCTGTTGTGGTGGACATCGTGACCCCTCCAGACTTTTAGGTTCATCCCGGCCACAATCGGCCAGACCCTTTTTCTTTCGACGGGCAATGATAATCCAATCCACCCCGGACAAAAACCTATGAATTTACTTCATTAAGGGCAACTCTTCGCGGCAAAACTACGGTCTTTCAACGCCTTATACGCCCACCCTGGGGTGCAGATAAACTGAGTATATTGGCGATATTCAATCCTTATATAAGAGAGCTCCACTTCCCCGTCAAAAAAAGCCGGCACGCAGCCTATTCGGTTGCAAGGGTCGCGTCATGCCGCCCGTGCACCGATTCGCTCGCCAGCGGCGACACCCCCGTCCCCCACGCCAGGCCGTAGACGATCTCGTAGGTAAGCGGGATCCGCCCGTCGATGGCCTGTGCCTCCAGGGCCTCTCGGAATCGTCGCCACGCCCTCGCGCCGGTCATGCCCGGGGACCGTCCGCGCTGCGCATTGCCCACCCCGACGCCCCGCAGGTCGGCCAGCAGGGCGTCGACGGTGGGATAGGTCACCGTCACCGTTTCCCGGTCCATGACCGGGTCGGCCAGCATCGCCCCGACCAGGGCATCGCCCAGGTCGTGCATGTCCATGAACTGGTGCACATGCGGGGTGGCATCCACCTCGGACCAGGCGCGCCGAATCTCCTGGAGACTGTCGGGACCGAGGGTGGAGAAGGAGAAGGCCCCGCTGGCGGCGAGCACCCGGGCGACCTCCGCGAACAGCGCCGCCGGCCGGTCACTCCACTGCAGCGCGAAGTTCGACACCACCACATCCATCGACCCTCCCGCGAACGGCAGGGCGTGCATGTCCGCGGCGACACCGAGCCGAGCACGCGACCACCATCGCTCCCGCGGCAGGCGCCGCAGCATGTTTTCCGCAAGATCCAGCCCGACGACGCCGGCCTCCGGGTAGCGCGAGCGCATCGCCCGGACCATCTGGCCGGTACCGGCCCCCAGGTCGAGGATCCGCCCCGGGGCGAGCTTCAGCCAGCCGAAACGCTCGTCGAGGCGTCGACCGACCTCCTGCTGGACGGCGGCATGCCGGTCGTAGGCCTCGGCCGCCCGGTTGAAACGACTTCTCACCCGCTCGAGATCGAATTGGCTTCGGGATGACATCGACGATTGTGACTCCGGTTGGGAATGAAGGATGGATGCGCGGTTTTTCCCGATCCAGCAGGTGCCGCGGGAGTCAGCCTTCCAAGGGCACCAGCGCTCGGGCCAGCTCATCCCAGGATTCGAAGATGGCGCCGTGCCCGGTTCCGCGCAGGCGCCGCAAGACGACCGACCGGGGAAGCGTCAGCCGTTCGGCCCACTCGGACGGGATCAACGGGTCGTCGTCAGCCAGCCAGACCTCCACCGGGTTGGGCAGGGATTCCAGCAGGCCGCGACGATCGATCGCGGCCAGCCAGTCCAGGCCGTCCGGATCGGCGGCCGCTGCCGGCGGCAGTTCGTGGCAATCCGGCAGTCCGAAACGTCGTCGAAAACCGCAGGCCGCCGAACAGGGGTCGGCCCGCGCGGCCCGTCGCAGGGCGCGCCACTCGCCGCGCGGCACGCCTGGCCAGCCGCCGGCGGCCAGGAATCGCGGCGTGGCGCTCACCAGCAGCAGCCGGTCCGGCCGCAGCCGCCCCCGGGCAACGGCCTCGAGCAGCAAACCGCCACCGAGCGACCAGCCCAGCCAGATCCCGCCCGCTGGACCCGCCGACGTCTCGCCCAGCCACGCATCGGCGAATCCCCGCCAGTCATGGCATCTGACCTCACGCGAAGACAGCCGCCCGACCAGCGGGCGGAACATCTCCGCCGGAAACGACCAGCCGCCGACCAGCCCGATTGTCAGCCCGGCAAGGTCCCGTTCGCCGCGATCGGCCGTCATCCCGTCGAGCTCGACCCGACCGCCGGCATCGACGGCGTTTGCCGACGAAGGAAGCCCCCGGGATAATGGCGGTCCCATTCAAACATTCGGTATACGCACTTGACTGCCCTCGACTGGCCCACGCTGCTCATCATCGCCGTCGCCGCCTACCTGGTGGGTTCGCTGTCCACGGGCGTGCTCACGGCACGCCTGCTGGGACTGCCGGACCCACGCTCGGCGGGATCGGGCAACCCGGGCGCAACCAACGTCCTGCGCCTGGGCGGCAAGAAGGCAGCCATTGTCACGTTGGCGGGCGATCTCCTCAAGGGCCTGGTCCCGGTCGTCATGGCGGGCGTACTCGTCGAAGGCCCGTCGCACCAGGCGGCGATGGGCACGGCCGGCCTGTTCGCCTTTCTCGGCCACCTGTACCCGGTGTTCTTCGGCTTCAAGGGGGGCAAGGGCGTGGCGACGGCCGCCGGCGCGATCCTCGCCATGGCGCCGATAATCGGACTGGTCGCGATCGTCGGATGGCTGAGTACCGCCTGGGCCACCCGCTTCTCCTCGCTCGCGGCGCTGTTCGCCGCCGTGGTGGCCGCGGCGCTGGCGACCTTCCTGTCGCCCCCATTCATCGCCCTGGCGATCTCGCTGATGGCCTTGCTGCTGATCCTCCGCCACCACGGCAACATCCGTCGGCTGGTGCGCGGAGAGGAACCGCGCATCGGTGACAAGACCGAGCCGTCGGTCAAGGAGTGACCGCTTCGGCCGCCCCCGGCACCGCGAGTTCCGCCAGGGGCCAGCGCGGTCGCACGCGAAAACCGGCGTCGGGATCGCGCTCCCCGGCGGCCAGCCGCAGGTAGCCGGCCAGGGCGATCATCGCGGCGTTGTCAGTACAGAGCTCGATTGCCGGGAAGTGCACCCTCCCGCCCCGCTCGGTCATCATCCGGGTCAGGCGTTGGCGCAAGGGTCGATTGGCCGCCACCCCACCGGCGACCACCAGACGGTCCAGCCCGGTCTGATCGAGAGCCCGCTTCAACTTGATCTCGAGGGTATCGATCACCGTGCGCTCGAAGGAGGCCGCGACGTCCGCGTGGGCCGCGCCGGCGGTGACGGCGTTCGCCACCGCCGTCTTCAGCCCACTGAAACTCAGGTCCAGGCCCGGACGGTTGACCATCGGCCGGGTGAAGGCGACCGCGGCAGGATCGCCGCCTTCGGCAAGCCGCGAGAGGGCCGCCCCGCCAGGGTAGCCGAGCCCCATCAGCTTGGCCGACTTGTCGAACGCCTCGCCGATGGCGTCATCGATGCTCTCGCCCAGCAACCGGTAGTCGCCGACCTCGCGCACCGCGATCAACTGGCTGTGTCCGCCGGAGACCAGCAGAGCCAGGAACGGATACGAGGGTGGGTCCTCGCCCAGCAGGGGAGCAAGGATATGCCCTTCGAGATGATTGACCCCCAGCGCCGGCACGCCCCGGCTGGCGGCGAACCCCTTCGCGAACGCGGCGCCCGTCATCAGGGCCCCGGCCAGCCCCGGACCGGCGGTGTAGGCGACCGCATCGATAGCGTCATGCCCCAGCCCCGCTTCAAGGAGCGTCGCGCGAGTCAACCCGGGCAGGCGACGCATGTGATCCCGGGCAGCGAGCTCGGGCACCACTCCGCCGTACTCGGCATGCACGTCGGTCTGGGAATGAACACGGTGGGCCAGCAACTCCTGGCGGCCGCCATCGTACAAGGCCACCGCCGTCTCGTCGCAGGAACTCTCGATCGCCAGTACGCGCACGCGCAGGACTCCTTATATATTGGTGTTCCGCCGCTGCAAGGCCGCGGCCGCCGGGGACATTTGCCTCTTGCACACCTCGGGCAACGCTTTATACTACAACACCTTTTATTTTGGGCCGCGTGGGTCCGAATCCAAACATTTCAGTTTCAAATCAACGAGGTGGAACGCATTCATGCCTTCTGTACGTGTTCGGGAAAATGAGCCTTTCGAGGTTGCGGTTCGTCGTTTCAAGCGCTCTTGCGAGAAAGCCGGCATCATCAGCGAGATGCGCGAGCGCGAGTACTACGAAAAGCCGACGGCCGCTCGCAAGCGCAAGGCTGCCGCCGCCGTGAAGCGCAACCAGAAGCGCCTCTCCAAGGAACAAGCGCGTCGCGTACGCCTGTACTGATCGCACTTGTGACGGTGATTACCGCATGAGCACGATCAAGGCGCGCCTGACCGCCGACATGAAGACGGCCATGAAGGGCGGCGAAAAGTCGCGCCTGGCCACCATCCGCATGCTGATCGCCGCGATCAAGCAGCGGGAGATCGATGAGCGCCGGGAGGTCTCGGACGACGAGGCCATGGCGATCCTGACCAAGCAGGCCAAGCAGCGCCGCGAGTCGATCGCCCAGTACGAGTCCGCCGGCCGCGACGACCTGAAGGCCGTCGAGGAAGCCGAACTCGCGATCATCGAGACCTACCTACCTCAGCCGCTGTCCCCCGAGGAAATCGAGGCCGCGGTGGCCGAGATCATCGCCGCCGAGCAGGCCACCGACCTGAGCCAGATGGGGGCCGTGATGAAGACGGCCCGCGAACGCCTGGCCGGACGGGCCGACATGGCCGCCGTCAGCCAGGCCGTTCGCTCCCGCCTCTCGGCCTGAGCCACGGGGATCGCCCCGGGCCGCGGTCCGCACCGTCGGACCCCACCCCGGGCACCGCGTTGATCCGAACCATCAATTCGAGAACGAGCCATGGGCGAGACTTTCCAGTTCCTGAACGTGCCGCGACGCGACCCGGAGACCACTCCTGCCGAGGAACGCGTCCAACAGTTCAACGAAATCTACGGGCAATTCACCCCGGATCACGCGGCTGAACAGTCCGATCGCTGCCTCGAGTGCGGTAACCCGTATTGCGAATGGAAGTGTCCGGTCCACAACTACATCCCCAACTGGCTCAAGCTGATCGCGGAAGGCAATCTGCTCGAGGCCGCGGAGATGGCCCACAAGACCAACTCCCTGCCGGAAGTCTGCGGTCGCGTCTGCCCGCAGGACCGCCTCTGCGAAGGCGCCTGCACCCTGAATGACGGCTTTGGCGCGGTCACCATCGGCTCGGTCGAGAAATACATCGCCGACGAGGCCTTCAAGATGGGCTGGCGTCCGGACATGTCCGACGTGGTGCCCACCGACAAGCGCGTCGCCGTGATCGGCGCCGGTCCGGCCGGCCTGGGCTGCGCGGACATCCTGGCGCGCCACGGCGTGAAGGCGGTGGTCTTCGATCGCCATCCGCAGATCGGCGGCCTGATCACCTTCGGCATCCCGTCGTTCAAGCTCGAGAAGCACGTGATGCAGACCCGCCGCGAGATCTTCGAGGGCATGGGGATCGAATTCCGCCTCAACACCGAGGTCGGTCGCGACATCTCCATCGACGACATTCTCGGCGAATTCGACGCGGTGTTCATGGGCATGGGCGCCTACAACGCCATGCAGGGCGGTTTCCCGGGCGAGGATCTCGAGGGCGTACACGCCTCGCTGCCCTTCCTGATCGGCAACACCAATCACCAGCTGGACTTTGGTGGCGACTACCCCTACATCAACGTCAAGGACAAGCGCGTCGTCGTCCTGGGCGGGGGCGACACCGCGATGGACTGCACCCGGACTTCGCTGCGCCAGGGTGCGGCCAAGGTGACCACCGTCTATCGACGCGACGAAGACAACATGCCGGGCTCCCGCCGCGAGGTGAAGAACGCCCGCGAGGAAGGCGCCCACTTCATGTTCAACCTGCAGCCGGTCGAGGTCCTCGGCGAAGGCGGCCAGGTCACCGGCGTGAAGTTCGTCGAGACCCGCCTGGGCGAGCCGGACGAGCGCGGTCGCCGTCGCCCGGTCGCCATCGAGGGCTCCGAGCAGGTAATCGAGGCCGATGCCGTACTGATCGCCTTCGGCTTTCGCCCCTCCCCGGCCGACTGGTTCGAGCCGCAGAAGATCGAGCTCGACCCCAGCGGTCGCGTCATGGTTCGCAAGGATCAGAACGCACCCGAGTTCCAGACCAGCAATCCCAAGATCTTCGCCGGCGGCGACATGGTACGTGGCGCGGATCTCGTCGTCACGGCCGTCTTCGAGGGGCGCAACGCGGCCTTCGGCATCCTCGACTACCTGGACGTATAAGTTTCATGACCGCTCCGCTGCAGAACGACCGCCTGTTACGTGCACTGGCCCGCCAGCCCGTTGACCGCACCCCGATCTGGATCATGCGCCAGGCGGGTCGCTACCTGCCGGAATACCGCGCCACGCGCCAGCGCGCGGGCAGTTTCATGGACCTGTGCCGCTCGGCGGATCTGGCCTGCGAGGTCACGCTCCAGCCGCTGGAACGCTATGACCTCGACGCGGCTATCCTGTTCTCCGACATCCTGACCATCCCCGATGCCATGGGGTTGGGGCTGAAGTTCGTCGCCGGGGAAGGCCCGGTCTTCGAACGCCCGGTGCGCTCGGCCGCCGACATCGCCCGCCTGCCGAAGCCCGACATGGGCTCGGACCTCGGCTACGTGATGAATGCCGTCTCGACCATCCGCAAGGCACTCGACGGGCGCGTGCCGCTGATCGGCTTTACCGGCAGCCCGTGGACGCTGGCGACCTACATGGTGGAAGGCAGCGGCACCAAGGACTTCGCCAAGGTCAAGGGGCTGGTCTACAGCGATCCGACGGCGGCCCACGACCTGCTCGGCCGGCTTGCCGACGCGGTCACCGACTACCTCAACGCCCAGATCGAGGCCGGCGCCCAGGCGCTGATGGTGTTCGACACCTGGGGCGGCGTGCTCGCCCCGCACGACTACCGCGACTTCTCGCTGCAGTACATGCAGCGCATCGTCGACGGGATCAACCGTGAGCGCCCGGACGGCAGCTACGTACCGGTCACCCTGTTCACCAAGGGCGGCGGCCAGTGGGCCGAATGGATCGCCGACACCGGGGCCGACGGCATCGGCCTGGATTGGACCGTGAACCTCGATACCATCCGCGAGCGGGTCGGCGACCGCGTCACCCTGCAGGGCAACCTCGACCCGAGCGTGCTCTACGCCCCGGACGAGGTCATCGAGCGCGAGGTCGCACGCATCCTCGAGGAATTCGGACCGCATCCGGGCCACGTCTTCAACCTCGGCCACGGCATCCATCAGCACGTCGACCCGGACAAGGTGAAGGTGCTGGTCGACGCCGTCCACCGCCTCAGCGCCCGCTAAGGAAACTCTGCACGAAACGGATGTCACTCTGGCGTGGCGAGTCGTTCGTGATCAAGGCGCTTGAACGCCGGCGTGCCGGTGGCCACGTAAAGACATCGCAACGCCGAGCACGGGCGACTCGCCGCGCCCGCACGATGACCCCCGGCCATCCGGGGGTCTTTACGTTGCCCGTGTCGTCGGGCTCGGGCAAGGGGCGGCGAATCAGGGCGGACTGCCTTCACCCTCCTGGACAAGGGCTTCGAGTTGCCGCCGGGAGGCTCGCCGCAGCTTGCCGCCACCGGGGGCCAGCGGCGCCTCGCGCAATCGTTCCTCCGGGAAGACCTCCAGCACGACCCGGTCGTCGCCGGCCGTGAAGGTGAAGACCGACACCCGCTCGTGCCGACCGTCACGATACTGGTAGCTGGTCTCCGACTCTTCGAACGGCATCCGCCGCGCCAGCAGCCACTCGATCACCTGTTCCGGGGTCGCAGCGAACAGTTGCAGCACGATGGGCGAATAGGCATCCGCCGTACCGCTGAGCACATCCCCCACCAGCCGCGGTCGAAACTCGGCGAAGAAGGTCATCGCCTCGAGCGCGGCACGCCGCAGGGCGACGAGATGCTCCTGCTGCTTGGGTCGAAAGGTGGCCTGATACTGCCTCAGCTCGAGTTCGAGACGCTCGAGGTCGGCAGAACGGAAGCGCGGGTCCAGGGACTCGCCCAGCTCGTCGGCGGCAGCGCGCAACGAATCGCGGCGGGAATGCCCCGGCGTCTCGGCAGCATGCCGCGCGGCCAGACGTAGCAGTTCGAGTGAAGCAGGGCCCATCTCTCTCCATCCCATGGCGCGTCGGACGAGCGACGCCCCCCGGATCGTCATGAATGGCCGCCGGAACGGGACGGCGGTCAGAAGAGGTTGTCGATCACCTCGCGGGACGTGCCGGAAGCGGCGGCCGCGTCCTCCTCCGGCAGGCTGGCCCGCGGGTTGACGCTGTCAAAGTACTCGCGGATCGCACCGGGGTGACCCTCCGGCACCCGTTTCCCCGTTTTCGGATCGATCCACGCCGTGACGATGCCGGTCGGGGGATCCTCGGTCTCTTCCTCGGGGGGAAGCGTGTCGCGCATGAAATCGATCCACATCGGCAACGCCGCCTTGCCACCGGTTTCGCGCTTGCCCAGCTCGCCGTTGTCAGAGAACCCGACCCAGGCGGTAGCCACCCACCCGGGGCCGAAGCCGGTGAACCAGGCGTCGCGCTGGTCGTTGGTGGTCCCGGTCTTCCCGCCGATGTCCTCACGTTCCAGCGCGCGCCAGGCCCGAACGGCAGTGCCCTCACGCACCACGCTCCTGAGTCCGGATCGCACCAGGAACGCGTTTTGCGCCGATATCACCCGGGGAGCGAGACTCGGGTCGGCCGTGTCGGCCGGGCAGTCGTCACACAGGCTGACCGAGGGATGCGAGTGGATGACGCCATCGTCGGGGTTGTCCACCTCGGCCACCAGAAAGGGGGTGACGCGGTAACCGCCATTGGCAAACACCGCATAACCGGCGACCTGATCAAGCGGGGTCAGGTTGTAGCTGCCGAGCGCCATCGACAACGTCGGCTTCCAATCCGCCACGGGCAGACCGAAGCGTTCGGCGTAGTCGAGCAGAGTCGGCGTGCCCACGGCCTGGGCCAGGCGGATGGACACCAGGTTGACCGAACGCGTCAGCGCTTCGCGCATGCGCCGCATGCCACCGAAACTGCGCCCGTAGTTGCTCGGGCGCCAGTCGATCCCCTGGCGCACCCCGTCCTCGACCACCACCGGCGAGTCGTTGATCATGCTCGCCCAGGTGAACCCCTGGTCGAGGGCGGCGGAGTAGAGATAGGGCTTGAACCCGGAGCCGGGCTGCCGCTCGGCGCGGGTGACGTTGTTGAATTCGCTGTCGTGGAAGAAGTCGAACCCGCCGACCATCGCCCGGATCGCACCGGTCGACGGATCGAGGGCGGCGAAGGCACCGGTCACCTCCGGGATTTGCGCCAACCGATAGCGCACCCCTTCCTCCGACTCTTCCGACTCGACACGGATCAGGTCTCCACGTGCCACCACTGCATCCACCGTCTTCGGCTCCGGACCGCAGCGGTCGACGTCGCGGTATTCACAGGCCCAGCGCATCGCATCGAGACCCAGCCTCACTTCCCCGGCATCCCGGACCAGCACGCGGGCCGTTGAGGCATCGACCTCCAACACGACCCCCGGCAACAGATCGCCCACGCGATCGGTCTCCTCCAGCCGTTCCTCCAGTGTCTCGCGATCCTCGAGCCACTCGCTCCAGTCGGCCTCCGGTCCCCGGTAGCCATGGCGGCGATCGTAGTCGATCAGGGCTCGACGCAGGCCGCGGCGCGCCGATCGCTGCGCCTCGGGATCGATGCTCGTGTGCACGGCGATCCCCATCTCATACGCCTCGGGACCGTACTCCTCGACCAGGTCGCTGCGCGCCATCTCGGCCGCGTAGGGCGCCCGGGTCTCCACGTCGGCCGAGGTGTACAGGCGTCCGGGCAGGAATTCGTCGACCGAGCGATCGAAGGTGGCCTGGTCGATGAAGCCCAGCTTGAGCATGCGTCCAAGGACGTAGGCCCGCCGCGCCAGGGCACGCTCGGGATCGCTGACCGGGTTCGTGCTCGAAGGCGCCTTGGGCAGGGCCGCCAGCATCGCCGCCTCGGCGACCGTCAGTTCCGGCAGGTCCTTGTCGAAATAGATCTGGGCCGCTGCCTTCACGCCGTAGGCACGGTGGCCCATGAAGATCTTGTTGAGATAGAGGGCGAGGATGTCCTCCTTGCTGAAGGCACGTTCGATCTTGATTGCCAGCAGTATCTCGTTGAGCTTGCGCGTGTAGGTCTTCTCGCGACCGAGGTAGAAGTTGCGCGCCACCTGCATGGTAATGGTCGAGCCGCCCTGCGACTTCTCGCCCGTGCGCAGCAACTCGATCGCCGCCCGCGCCAGCCCCACGAAATCCACGCCGACGTGCTCGAAGAAGCGATCGTCCTCGGCGGCGACGAAGGCGTCCACGACCACCTCCGGGATCTGGTCGTAGGAAACCGGGAGTCGGCGTTGATCACCGAATTCGGCCATCAACCCGCCTTCGCGGTCGTAGATCCGCATCGGCAGCTGATACCGCACCTCGCCCAATTCATCGACACTGGGCAGTTGGGTGTTGTACATATGATACAGGACACCGACGCCAGCCAGGGCCAGAATCAGACCCAAACCAACCAGATAGGCAACAATCTTGATAAACTTCATTTGAATAAGAAAAAAGGCCCAGTGACCGTTGTTGCGAGTTCGCCCCGGCGCCGTTGTCGACAAGCGCGACGGTTATGCCATAGGATGAGCACCTGGGAGACAAGGTGCGTGTGTGCGAAACCTTAACGCACGCTCAAAAGGAAGGGAATGACCGTGCCACTATTCAGCGCTAAACCCGCTCGCCTCGGTGTCGACATCAGTTCGACCGCCGTCAAGCTGATCCAACTGGAAAAACGACGTGGTGGCTACCGCACCACGGCATTCGCCATCGAGCCCCTCCCGCAAGGGGCCGTGCAGGGCAAGTCGATCACCGACACGGAAGCCGTCGCGGACGCCCTCACCCGGGCCGTGCGCCGCACACGGCTCAAGGGGCGTCATCTCTGCATGGCGGTACCCACGTCCTCGGCCGTCAGCCGGGTGTTGCACATCGACAACCCGGGCGACGAATTCGAACTCGAGGAACAGGTGCGGCTCGAGGCCGATCAGTACATCCCCTTTCCGATCGACGAGGTCAACTTCGACTTCGAGCCGGTACAGACCGACATTCTGGGCAAGCAGAAGAAGCGCCGCTCCGGAGAGACCGAGGGCGTCGACGTGCTGATGGCCGCCACACGCACCGACAACGTCGACAGCCGGGTGGCCGTGGCCGAGGCGGCGGGAATGACGGTGGATGTCGTCGACATCGAATCCTTCGCCCTGCAGAACGCCTTCACCGAGATACTGGCACCGACACTCGCTCCCGAGGACCGCACCCAACCGGTGGCGGTCTTCGATCTCGGCGACACCTCCACGACGCTGAGCATCTTCGTCGGAGACGACATCGTCTACACCCGCGAGCACGAAGGGGGCGGCCAGCAACTGACCAGCGAGATCGCCAGCCAGTACGGACTGTCGCTCGAGGAGGCCGAGGAGCGAAAGCGTGACGACAGCCTCCCGGAGGACTATCCACGCAAGGTGCTTCAGCCCTACCTCGATTCGCTCGCCATGAATATCGAGCGGTTCATCCAGTACTACTACTCGGAGTCGAGCGGCAGCACTGTCAATCTGATCTTGCTCGGCGGCGGCGCGGCGAACACTTCCGGCGCCGTCGAGAGAATCAATAACGAGACCGGGGTTCCGACCCGGCTGGCGAACCCGTTCGCCGCACTCGCCAAGGGACCTGGCGTGTCCGCCGAGCAACTGGCTCGGCATGGCACCGCAATGCTGATCGCCTGCGGGCTTGCGTTAAGGAGCTTCGACTGATGAGACGGATCAACCTCCTCCCCTGGCGCGAGGAACGGCGCCAGAAGCGGCAACGCGATTTCGTCGTCCACCTCGTGCTCAGCGCGTTGGTCGCCGTCGGCGTGGCTTTCGGCATACACAGCTACATGCAGTCCGAGATCGAGTACCAGCAGGACCGCAACGCCTATCTCGAGGACGTGATCAAGAAGCTCGATCGCCAGATCCAGACGATCAACGAGCTCAAGGAGCGCAAGGCCGAACTGACCGCGCGCATGGAGGTGATCGAGAAACTCCAGTCCAGCCGGCCGACGATCGTCCATCTGGTGGAAAATTTCGTCGACACCCTGCCGGACGGCGTCCAGCTGAGCGACATCACGGTGAGCGACGACCAGAAGATCAGCATCCAGGGCAAGGCCGACGCCCAGGCACGGGTTGCAGCCTATCTGCGTCGACTGAACCGGGCCGACTACATCGGCAATGCGAGCCTGGTGGGCTCGGGCATCCTGGCGGAGGACTCGGAGGAGGCCACCAATGCGGGTCAGTACGTGTTCTCGATCGAAGCGAAGATCACGCCGCCCAAGGAAGACGACGCGGACCAGGAGAACTGAGCCATGGATCTCAACGAACTGAGAAATCTCGACTTTCAGACCGTCGGTCTGACCTCGCTGGGAACGCGGCTGCTCATCTTCGCATTCGTGTTCGTGCTGATCGTCGGCGCGGTAATCTACTTCGACACCCTGCCGCAGAAGGAACAACTCGAGCGAGAACAGCGCGAGGAGGAATCGCTGCTGGACACGGTCGACGAGAAGCAGCGCCTGGCCGCCAACCTCGATGCCTACGAAGCGCAGATCAAGGAAATGGAAACGCGCTTCGGCGAGTTGCTGCGCCAGCTGCCGAACAAACGCGAGGCGGAAAACCTGATCGACAACGTCGCCCAGACCTCGCTCTCCAATGGCCTCAAGAACGAGCAGATCCGTCCGGGCAAGGAGGTCAAGCACGACTTCTACGCCGAGATGACCTATCACCTCTCGCTACGCGGCACCTATCGCGAGCTCACGCAGTTCATCAGCGACACCGCCAACCTGCCGCGGATCGTCACACTGCACGACCCGGCTCTCAAACCACGCGATCCCGGCGACAGCGACATCGACGCCGATGACGAGCGCCAGTTGACGATGGGCATCCAGGCGAAAACCTACCGGTATCTCGAAAGCGGCGAGCAGGGAGGCGGCCAATGAACATGGACCATAAGCGAAACGGCCTGACCCGCCTCGGGCTGATCGGCTCCGGGCTGATCCTTGTCGGCACGCTCGGCGGCTGCGCCCAGGACATGAGCGACCTCAAGCAGGAGGTCGCCGAACTCGAGGCCCGACCGGGCGGCGAGATCGAGCCGATCCCGGAGATGAAGCCCTTGCCGAAACACGCCTATAGCGTGCCCGAAGAGGCGCGGACACCGTTCATGCCACCCAGGGATGACGACGACGATGACGACGAGGGAGACGGTCTCAAGCCGGATGTCGATCGTCCCAAGGAACCGTTGGAACAGTTCCCGCTCGACGCGCTCGCGATGCGTGGGATGATCCATCGACAGGACGAGACCTACGCCCTGGTCCGTGATGGAAACGGCGTCATCCATGAGGTGATGCTGGGCGACCACATGGGCCGCAACTACGGCGAAGTGATCGAGATCGGCGAGACCAGCGTCACGCTGGAGGAAATCGTGCCCGATGGACAGGGTGGCTGGAAGAAACAGACAACGGTCGTCAAGTCTCAGAGCGGCCGGAGCTAAATGATGGGAAGCAGCGATATGGACAACCTCAAGAAACCTTCACGCCTGAGCACCGGACTGCGTCGAGGGCTTGGCCTCCCAGCCATCACGATGGCAGCGGCTTTGGCTCCGGGCTTGGTGCAAGCCGGCGATCTCGAGGAGATCAGCTACGACCGCAGCAATGACGGGACGGTCCAGGTTCATTTCGACTTCTCCGAGCCGCTGGCCGGCGAGCCGGGGAGCTTCAAGATCGACAACCCGGCACGGGTGGCGATCGACCTGCCCGACGTGGATAACGAGACCGGCAGCCGACAAACCGATATCGACCTGGGGTCGGTCAAGTCCGTCATGCTCGCCGAGGCCAACGGCAAGACGCGCGCCGTATTCAACCTCGACCGGTCGGTCCCCTACTCGATCGACCAGGATGGCAATCGCCTGACGGTCTCGTTCGACAAGGCCCGCCAGGCCAAGACCACCGAAAGCGGCCTGGCCGTCACCGACCGGGGCGACTCGGAGGCAACGGCCATGGACGCCGGTCAGCCGATCGACTTCCGCCGCGTATCCAGCGGCGCCGGCCGCCTGCTGATGGACGTCGACAGCACCGATGCGCCGATGGACATCAAGCGCCAGGGCAGCCAGATCGTCGTGCGTCTGCCCGAGACCCGCCTCGAGGAAGGTGGATACAACGTCAACGACTTCGCGACACCGGTCGAGCGGGTCGACGTGCGTCGCGAAGGCAACGGTAGCCGCGTGACACTCAAGACCAAGGACGCGGGCGAGCATCTCGCCTACCAGACCGGTGAACGCCTGGTGATCGAGGTCCAACCGATCCCCGAGGAGGAAGAGCGCACCTCGCTGGGCAAGAAGGAATACAGCGGCGAGCGCCTGACCCTGAAGTTCCAGGACATCCAGGTCCGTCCGCTATTGCAACTGATCGCCGATTTCACGGGCAACAACATCGTGGTCAGCGACACGGTTCAGGGCTCGATCAGCCTGCGGCTGGAAAACGTGCCCTGGGACCAGGCCCTCGACCTGATCATGACCACCAAGGGCCTATCCTCGCGAGAGAACGGCAACGTGATATACGTCGCGCCCACCGACGAGATCGCCGCACGCGACAAGGCCGAGCTGGCCGCCCGCGACCAGGCCCAGAAACTGGCCCCGCTGATCACCGACATCGTCCAGATCAACTACGCCAAGGCCGACGACATCGCAAGCCTGGTGCGCGAGAGTTCCGGACTTGGCAAGGACGCCGAGAACAAGGACAGCGACGGCAACTTCCTCAGCCGCCGCGGCTCGATCACCGTCGATTCGCGTACCAACAACCTGATCGTCACCGACACGGCCGAGGCCCTGGACCGTGTCCGCGGGCTGATCGAGCAGATCGACCGCCCGGTCAAGCAGGTGCTGGTCGAGACCCGCATCGTCATCGCCACCGACAATTTCTCCCGCGAACTCGGCGTGCGCTGGGGTCTCCAGGGCGGCGTCGATCGTGGGGGGCAACGAATTGGCTTCGGTGGCGGCGCCTACGACGGTAGCGACGCACCCGACTTCCCGATCGACACTGGCGACGGCACCCTGAACAGTACCAAGTTCGCCTCCCAGGACAGTTGGATGGTCAACACCCCGATCAGTGGCGATCCGACCGGCTCGCTGGGCCTGGCGATCCTCGGCTCGAACGTCCTGCTCAACCTCGAACTGCAGGCGATGCAGAGCGAGGGCACCGGCAAGATCGTCTCCAACCCGAAGGTGATCACCACCAACGGCCACAAGGCGACCATCTCGCAGGGTGTGGAGATCCCGTACCAGTCCCAGACCGCCTCCGGTGGCGGCGCCATCTCGAACATCGAATTCAAGGAGGCCCTGCTCAAGACCGAGGTCACTCCGCAGATCACGCCCAACGACAACGTGATCATGGACATTCTGGTAATGAAGGAGGAGCCGGACTACACCCGCGCGGTCAACGGCGAACCGCCGATCAATACCCGCGAGGTGCAGACCAAGGTGCAGGTGCAGAACGGCCAGACCGTGGTCCTGGGCGGCATCTACGAGTTCGAGAACGTCACGCAACTCGAGAAGGTGCCCTTCTTCGGCGACCTCCCGGGTCTGGGCAACCTGTTCAAGAACCGTTTGCGCGACGATTCGCGTTTCGAACTACTTATCTTCGTCACCCCAAAGATCGTCGATCGCGACAACCTCGAGAACCACAATCGCGGCGTGATGATCAACAACTGACCAACGCCCTTGCCGCGAGCACATCAACCCCGCCTCGGCGGGGTTTTTCGTTTCCTCAGCCGGTATAATCGCGACCCATGCGCAACATCATCCTGATCGGCCCGATGGGGGCCGGAAAGACGACCATCGGTCGAATCCTCGCCAACCGGCTCGGCTGGCAGTTCCACGATTCCGACCGCGAGATCGAGAAGCGCACCGGCGCGAGCATCCCGCTGATCTTCGACATCGAGGGCGAGGCGGGTTTTCGCGATCGGGAGCACGCCATGCTCGCCGACCTGACCGGTGCGCGGGGCTCGGTGATCGCAACCGGCGGCGGGGCGGTCCTGCGCGAAGACAATCGACGGCTGCTGCGGGAAAACGGCCTGGTGGTCTACTTGTACACCTCGGTGGAGCGCCAGTTCGAGCGCACCCAGCACGACACCCAGCGCCCGCTGCTGCAGAACGGCGACCGGCGCGAAACCTTGCGGCGCCTGATGGACGAACGCGACCCACTCTATCGGGAGACGGCCCACCTGGTCCTGGAAACCGGCGGACAGACTCCGCGTGCGATGGCCGACCGCATCCTCGCGGCAAGCCGCCAGAGCGGGCTCGAGACCGACGACACTCCGGCGGGTTGATGTAGACTTTGCACTGGCTTTTCCAGGACGACCCCTGGACACGCGGCGACCCCACGGAGTGGTCGCCAACCGTCGAACCGCAGCCGACAGGGCACCGTTCATGAGCGATCCCGCCTCCCCCATCTCGCCGCCCACCACCGTCAACGTCGACCTGGGCGAGCGCAGCTACCCGATCTTCATCGGCGCCGGGCTGATCGACGGAGACCAGCTCGCACGTTTCATCCCCTCGTCTCGCGCGGTGATCGTCAGCAACACCACCGTCGCCCCGCTGTACGCCGAGCGACTGACACAGGCCATCGAGGCGGCGGACAAGCGCGTCGACCTGATCGCGCTGCCCGATGGCGAGCAGTACAAGAACCTCGAGACGCTCGAGCGCATCTACGACTTCCTGATGGAAATGCAGGCCGATCGCAAGACCACCCTGATCGCCCTGGGCGGCGGCGTGATCGGCGACATCACCGGCTTTGCCGCGGCCAGTTACCAACGCGGCGTGCCCTTCATTCAGGTACCCACCACCCTGCTCGCCCAGGTGGACAGCTCGGTGGGCGGCAAGACCGGCGTCAACCACCCGCGCGGCAAGAACATGATCGGCGCGTTCTACCAGCCGCGCTGCGTGCTGGCCGACACCGCCAGCCTCGACACCCTGCCCGATCGCGAGCTTTCCGCCGGGCTGGCCGAGGTAATCAAGTACGGCCTGCTCTGGGACGAGGATTTCCTCGACTGGATCGAGACCAACATCGACGCCCTGCGGCGCCGCGATCGGGCGGCACTGACCGAGGCGATCCGCCAGTCCTGCCTGATCAAGGCCGAAATCGTCCGCCAGGACGAGCGCGAAGGCGGCATCCGGGCGCTGCTCAACCTGGGTCACACCTTCGGTCACGCCATCGAGGCCGGCATGGGCTACGGACGCTGGCTGCACGGCGAGGCGGTGGGTGCGGGCATGTGCATGGCCGCCGATCTCTCGCACCGTCTCGGCCTGATCGACGCGACCACCCTCACGCGGGTCGAAACCCTGGTCGGCTCGGCCGGCCTACCCACCCATGCGCCGGCCGAGCTTTCTGCCGACCGACTGCGCGACCTGATGGACAGCGACAAGAAGGTCGAGGACGGTCGCCTGCGGCTCGTCCTGCTGGGCCGCCTCGGACAGGCGCGCCTGGTCGATCGCGTCGCCGACAGCGACATTCGCGCCACCATTGAGGCGACACGCGCGGACGCCTGAACCCATTCCCCCGACTCGAGCAACGAAGGATGCCGCCATGACCGAAGCGACGGAACACGCCCTGGAACAAGCCGAACGAATCGTCCAGTACGCCAAGTACTCCGACCGGTTCATGGTCGTCGAGGGCGACTCGGCTGCCGAGCGCCGCGCCTTCGTCAAGCTGATCGGCCAGAAACTGCCGCGCCAGGTTCGCCCTGTCGTGCTGCGGCCCGACGACGCCGACCCGATCGAGCAGTTGGGCCGTCTCCTGCAGCTCTCCGCCGGCATCGAGACGACCGGGCAGCTGATCACCGCGGCCACCTCCGCCCTCGACGGGCAGGAACGGCTACTGATCGTGCTGGAACATGCCGACCAGTGGCTCGCGTCGCAAGCCGCCGATGCCCTGCTCGACCTGATCACCCAGGCCCATGATCTCGCCCGCGAGCGGATCCTGTTTCTGCTGGTGGGCGCCTCCGGCCTGTGCGAACAAGTGGAAACCGCGCAACCACTCGCCGGCCTGGTCGCCGACCTGCATTGCGCCCACTTGCTGGGAACCACGCAACCGTCCCCCGCAACCGCGACGACCGTCACGGCAAACACTCCCGCAGCGGAGTCGACGGCCACCACCCCCCAAGCGGCCACGCCGCCGCGGGCGGACGACGACACCCCGCGACCCTCGACGGCCAGTCGCCCGATCTGGGCCAGCCCGACCCTGCTGATCGCCGCCGTGATCAGCGTGGCTGTCGTCACCATCGGCGTCTTCGCCCTGCTCGGGCGCTCCGACGACCCCACCGCGGAGGCCGTACGCACCGTCACCTCGACGGATGAAGCCGGCGACCGGACCAGCCGCTCGGCCGACAAACGCCCGGAAGAGACCGCGGCAAAGGACCATGAAGGGGGCGAAGAAACGGAGTTGGATGAGCCGACCGGCGATGCCGAAACCGACGTCGAGACCGAGCCGACGGCCGGCAAAGACCGTGCGGACACCGACGAGCCGGCACGCGACGAGACCGAGGACGACGGGAGGGATTCCTTCGCGGCAGTCGATCACGGCCAACCCCCGCACATCCCGCTCCCCGACGAGTCCCGCCCGTCGGACCCGCAGGAAAGCGACGAGTCCGACGCGGGTACGGAGACGTCCGACGAGAAGCGGCACGACCGGCCGGCCAAAGACGAGGCGGCGGAACGGAGCGACGAGGCCGAGGGAGCCGAGCAGGACGATCGCTCTGCCACCCCCGTCGAGCCCGAAGCCCGCGGGAGCGCGCCGGCCACGCCCCCGGTGGACGTCGACAACGCCTGGTTCCGCGATCGACCGCGCGCCCGGGCGGTCATCCAGATCGCGGCGTTCGGCAAACTCGAGGGCGCCGAGCGGATGATCGAACGTCAGGCCACCGACGAGCAGCCACGTGACCAGTGGCACATCTACACCCAGGTGATCGACGACAAGGTCCTTTACACCGTGACCTTCGGCGACTTCACCTCCGTCGAGCGGGCGAAGCACGCCATCGATTCCCTGCCCGCCGCGCTGCGGGAGCTCGAACCCTACCCGCGTTCGGTCGGGGCGATCCAGGACCGACTAGTCGATCCGGCGGATTGAAGTGGCCCGAAACGCGCCGCTTCGTTCGCCCGACGTCGATTCTGAGTTCCCTCGGGATCATGACCCGGGCGAACACGACGTGTCGTGACACCCGCGGCGGCGCGCCCGCCGCGCTTCGATTTGCCTGATTCCCGCCGTACCGGTAAAATTCCGGCCCATTTTGCCCAAATCCCCGGATACGGGCACCCATCGAACCACGGTCGGCTCCTGGGCTGTTGGCGCAACTTAGAACTGCGCGCCGTCGGCAGGGTCGGACCGCCACGCCGAGGGCGGGACGAGCGTCGCTCGCCCGGCAAGCCGGAAGAATCCAAGAGGTTGCGCAACTCATGAGCCAAGCCCCCACCCAAGGTCTGTACCACCCGAGTTTCGAGAAGGAAAACTGCGGCTTCGGCCTGATCGCCCACATGGACGACCAGGCCAGCCACGGCCTGGTATCGACCGCGATCGGTGCACTGGCTCGCATGACCCACCGCGGCGGCATTTCCGCCGACGGCAAGTCCGGCGACGGTTGTGGCCTGTTGCTGAAAAAGCCCGACGGTTTCTTCCGCCAGGCGGCGAGCGCCCAGGGCATCGAGCTGCCCGAGGTCTACGCCGTCGGCGTGGTGTTCTTCTCGCGTGACGACGCCCGGCGCGAGCGCGCCCGCGAGGCGCTCGTCGGCGCGATCGCCGAGCAGGGTCTCAACCTCGCCGGCTGGCGCACCGTACCGACCGACCCGTCCGTGCTCGGGCAGATGTCGGCCGAGAAGCGCCCGGAGATCGAGCACCTGTTCGTCACCCCGGCCGAGGGCATGACCGAGGCCCAGTTCAACGCCGCCCTGTTCGTCGCGCGCCGCGATGCCGAGAACCTGATCCAGGACGACCCGGACTTCTACATCCCGTCGTTGGCCAGCCAGGTGATCTCCTACAAGGGCCTGTTGATGCCCGAGGACCTGCCGCGCTTCTACAAGGATCTCAACGACCCGGCGCTCGAATCCTCGCAGGCGGTCTTCCACCAGCGGTTCTCGACCAACACCTTCCCCGAGTGGAAGCTGGCCCAGCCGTTCCGTTATCTGGCGCACAACGGCGAGATCAATACCATCCGCGGCAACCGCAACTGGGCGCTGGCGCGCGCGGCCAAGTTCTCCTCGCCGCTGATCCCGGACATGAACCGCATCCAGCCGCTGGTCAACACCACCGGCTCGGATTCCTCGTCCATGGACAACATGCTCGAGGTACTGATCACCGGCGGGCTGGACATGATCCACGCTATGCGCCTGATCGTGCCGCCGGCGTGGCAGAACGTCGACGCGGTCGATCCCGACCTGCGCGCCTTCC
>CAYUAO010000021.1:0-20019 GCA_964442775.1 uncultured Halothiobacillus sp.
CCCAAGGTGGGCGCGCTGGTCGATCGGCGTGTGCGTGATGTCGCGACCATCGAGGTAGACCGAGCCCTGGTCGACGCCGACCAGCCCGACGATCATGTAGAAGCTCGTGGTCTTGCCGGCGCCGTTGGGGCCGAGCAGGCCGACGATCTCGCCGGCCTCGACGTGCAGCGAGACGTCACGCACCACCGGCCGGGAGCCGTAGCTCTTCGACAGGCTGCGCGCCTCGAGCAGGGCGGGGTGCTGCCGTTGCCCGCCGGATGGCTCGGCCTGCGGGGTGGTCTGCCCCGGGGCTGGATCAGTCGTCACGGTCGCCGCCTTCCTGATTGCGGGGCTGAAGGGTCATCTCCACGCGTGACTCGCCGCCTTCCTCGCCGGCCTCGACCTCTTCGGTGGCCAGGTCGTAGGTGATGTGGTCGGAGCGGATCTCGTCGCCCCGGCGTTTGAGCCAGGCCTCGTCGGTCAGCACGACCGTGTCCTCGGCGGTGCGGTAGTCCGCCGTGAGCGCCTCGCCCTCGATCCAGTCGCCCTCCTCGTCGCGTTCGCGGAAGGTGGCGGGTTCGCCCTCGAGTACCGCCCGGACCAGTTCGTCGTCCTCCAGGTAGAGGGTGGCGCGGTCGCCGGTGGCATGCAGGCTGCCCTGGTCGATCACCACGTTGCCGGTGTAGACGCTGGTGCCTTCCTGGTAGCGGGTGACCTTCTTGTCCGCCTGGACCTTGATCGGCTCCTTGCGATCGGCCTTGGCGGCCAGGGCGGGTTGCGACCCGAGGCCGACGGTCAGCGCCAGGCCGAGCGCGAGCAGGCGGGCGGGGCGGTTGTGGCTTGCGGTGATGAAATGCATGGCGTGATTTCCTGACGTCTGGCCGGCCGGGGCGATCCGCCTCGACCAGGTGGCCGTTCTAGTCGGTTTTCCCGGTCGAGCCGGGTCGGATTTCGTCGCGGACGCGGCCGGTCTGGGTGAGAACCTCCTCGCCCCAGTCGAGGGCGAGCCGCTCCGCGTCGCTGTGCCAGCGCGGCGTGCCGTCGGCGGCCGTCTCGCTCAGGCGCCCGGGCACGTCGGACCGGGCCCGGCGCTCCTCGGGATAAAGCCACAGGCGCTCGGTCGTCATCTCGAGTTGCCCCCGGTCCCGGTAAGGGGTGCGTCGGGCGAGCACCGAGCCGGCCAGTTCCAAAGTCTCGCCGCGCCCGGTTACCGTGCCGGTATCGGCCCGCAGTGTCCATGGCGGCGTGTCGTCGTCCTCGTCGAACAGCGTGGCGCGCGGCGCCTCGAGCTCGTACCGGTCACCGTCCTTCCCCTCGAGATGGACGGCCTCGGGGGCTTCCAGCCGGTAGGCGAGGCGGCCCTGCTCGTCGTACTGCCAGCTGGTGGCGTGGTCGAGGCGCTGGGCGTACCCATCGCCCGTGTCGTCCCCCGGGATCAGCTCGTCGGCCAGATTCTGCCAGACGAGCCAGCCGAGCAGGGCGATGCCGACCGTGGCCAGCAGGGCGCGGACGAGGCGCGAGGGGACCGCCGCGCGCATGTTCAGCGGTACCGGGCCAGCACGTCGCCCCACTGGTCACGGGCGTCGATCAGGGTGTCGACCAGGGCCCGTACCGCGCCGGAGCCGCCCGGCACCGGACTGATCCAGTCGACCCGGCTGCGCACGACCATCGGGGCGTCGCACACGGTCGCCGACAGCCCCGCGCGGACGAGCATCGGCAGGTCGAGCACGTCGTCACCCATCGCCGCGATCTCCTCGAGTTCGATTTCCAGCAACTGGGCCAGTTCCTCGATTGCCTGGCCCTTGTCCGTGGCGCCGAGCACCACGTGCTGGATGCCCAGGCCCCTGGCTCGTCGGCTGACCGCCTCCGACGAGCGCCCGGTGATGATCGCGACGTCCACGCCCAGTTCCTGGATCAGCTTGATGCCGTGGCCGTCACGGCTGTGGAAGACCTTGTGCTCCTCGCCGCCTTCGGTCAGGTGCAGGCGGCCGTCGGTCATCACCCCGTCGACGTCGAGCACCAGCAGCCGGACCCGGCGGGCCCGGTCGAGCCACGTTCCCTCTGTATCCGCTGTCATCACGCCACCCCCGCGCGCAGCAGGTCGTGCATGTTCAGCGCGCCGACGAGACGCTTGTGCTCGTCGACGACCAGCAGGCCGTTGATCTTGTCGCGCTCCATCATCGCCATCGCCTCGGCGGCGAGGACGTTGGCCGGGCAGGTGCGCGGATCGGGGGTCATCACCCGCTCGATCGGGCAGTCGAGGTCGAAGTCGCTGCGGTCGAGCAGACGGCGCAGGTCGCCGTCGGTGAACAGGCCGAGCAAGCGCTCGTTCTCGTCGACCACGGCGGTCATGCCCAGCCCGCCCGAGGACATCACCAGCAGCGCCTGCTTGACGGTCTGTCGGGGGCCGATACGCGGCAATGTCTCGCCGGTGTGCATCACGTCGCGTACGTGCAGGAGCAGCCGGCGGCCCAGCGATCCGCCGGGATGGGACAGGGCGAAGTCCTCGGGCCGAAAGCCCCGCGCGTCGAGCAGGGCCACGGCCAGGGCGTCCCCCATTACCAGGGTGGCGGTGGTGCTGGCCGTGGGGGCGAGGTTGAGCGGACAGGCCTCGCGTTCTACTCCCACGTCAAGGTGCACGTCGGCTTCCTGGGCCAGCGTGGAGCGGGAGCGACCGGTCATCGCGATCAGTGCCACGCCGAGGCGCTTGATCACCGGCAGGATGGCGAGCATCTCGCCGGTCTCGCCCGAGTTCGACAGGGCGACCACCACGTCACGCCCGGTGACCATGCCCAGGTCGCCGTGGCTGGCTTCGCCCGGGTGGACGAAGAAGGCCGGAGTGCCGGTGCTGGCCAGTGTGGCGGCGATCTTGCCGCCGATGTGACCGGACTTGCCCATGCCGGTGACGATCACGCGCCCCTCGCAATGAAGCAGCAGGCGGCAGGCCTCGACGAAGGACTGGTCGAGTCGCGCGGGAAGGGCGTCGAGGGCCTGGCGCTCGATGTCGATCACTTCGCGGGCCATGCGCAGCAGGTTGTCGGGATGCAGGGTGTCGTGCTCCATGGCGGGTCCGGATGGCGTGCTAATATTTGCGGCTGCGGAGTATACCAGTCCGGCGTGTCCGGGCCGCGAATGCCACCGGCGGGGACTTGGCAGCGCGCCCGGTACCGACGTCGTATGACTCAGTCGTGGAGGTGAGCGAATGCAGTCGAGTGCCACAGCCGTCCGGCTCGATCCCTTCGATGTCGCGGTGGAACGTCAATCCGAGGCGGCGAGCCACTGCGGACTGGGGGTGTTCTTCCGGGACGCCGAGGCCGGCGGAGAGCCTGCCCCGGAGCTCGCCGTCATCCCGTCGGGCGGCTTCTGGATGGGTAGCCGGGCGGACGAGCACCGGGCGCAGGAGTTCGAGCAGCCGCGCCACGAGGTGGTGGTGGAACGTCCCTTCGCCATGACCCGCGGCGCCATCCGGCGGCGCGAGTACCTCGCCTTTCTCGAGGCGAGCGGGCATCGCTGGCCACGCCCCTACAACTGGAAGGATCCCGAGTTCCCCATGTACAACGTCTCGGCGCGGGATGCCGAGGCCTACGCGCGCTGGCTGAGCGAGGTCACCGGCCACACCTACCGGCTGCCTACCGAGGCGGAGTGGGAATACGCGGCCCGCGCGGGCAGCGACTCGATGTTCTGCTTCGGGGACCGGATCCGGCGCGAGCAGGTCAACTGCTCGGGCGGACTCCACTGCACCCGGGGGCTGTTCTTCTGCGGCATCGGCAAGCCCGTGCGCGTCGGGAGCCTGCCGCCCAATGCCTGGGGCCTGTTCGAGGTGCATGGCAACGTCCAGGAATTCACCCAGGATCACTGGCGTGACGCCTACTCCGCAGGGCCACGTCCCGCCGATCGCCCCTATCAAAGCCTCGATCGCAAGTATCGCTTCCTGCGCGCGGTGCGCGGCGGTTCCTGGTTCGATCCGCCCGGCGCCTGCCGCAGCGGTTCACGGGCAAGGCGTCACCAAGACGAGTTCGATCTCAATCTCGGGTTCCGCCTGGTGCGCGAGATCGAAGCCTGAGTGTCGGGCGTGTATGATGCCGGGCCGCTCGGTTGCCGGGCGTCGGGCCCCGGTCGGTGACGGGCGGAAGGTCGAAACCAGTTTGCACGAGGTGATTCACGGATGAAGGCGGTTCACATGGGGCTGCGTCACCGCCGCTCGCCGGCGCTCGAGTCGAATTATTTCGATCCCGAGATGCCGGCCGAGTGGCGGGTGGCCTTTCTGCTCAACGAGCAGGACGCGCTGTGGGTGGCGGGCGACGACCCGGACGTCGGGACCGTGCTCGCCGAATTGCACGACGCGCCCAGCGAGGTGTTCGTCGTGGTCGAGGAGGCCGCCTGGTCGCCGGCATGGCAGGCCCTGGTCGAGGAAGGGCACCACGCGATCGTGCGCCTCGACGAGAACACGCCGGTCTGGCGTCCCGACGAGGACACGCCGCCGGCGGTCGTCGGCCTGGTCCCGCGCAGCGACGAGCCGGCAAGACTGCATGCCTGGCTGTCGGCGTTTCTCGACCAGGCGCCTGCCGAGGCGGCCCTGTTCGTCGACGGCGAGCCGCCGTCGGTCGCCACGGTCGACCGGTTGCGCACACTGGCGGAGCTGATGGGGCGGTGAGTGAAACGCCCGCCACCGACGGAATGATCGAGCTCGACGGGGTGCATTTCGCCCGCGGTCGGCAGGTGATCTTCGACGGCGTCGACATGCGTTTCGACCGCGGCGAAGTCACCGCGGTGCTCGGCCCGTCGGGCACGGGCAAGACCACCCTCCTGCGCCTGATCGGCGGGCAGGTGCGCCCGGATCGCGGGCGGATCCTCGTCGACGGCGACGACGTCGCGCGCGCCCGGCGCAAGGCGCTGTACGCGCTGCGACGCCGCATGGGCGTGCTGTTCCAGAACGGCGCGCTGTTCACCGACCTGACGGTGGGCGAGAACGTCGCCTTCCCCCTGCGCGCGCATTCCCGCCTCGACGAGGCGCTGATCGAGCGAATCGTCCTGTTCAAGCTCGAGGCGGTCGGTCTGCGCTCGGCGCGGGACAAGTATCCCGCCGAACTCTCCGGCGGCATGGCGCGCCGCGCGGCGCTCGCCCGGGCCATGGCCCTCGATCCGGAAATCATGCTCTACGACGAGCCGTTCGCCGGGCAGGACCCGGTGAGCATGGGCGTGCTGTTGCGCCTGATCCGCCGGCTCAACGACGCGTTGGGCCTGACCAGTATCGTGGTGACCCATGACGTCAACGAGGCCTTGAGTATCGCCGACCACGTGATCGTGATCGCCGGCGGACGTGTGATCGGGCAGGGCACGCCGGACGAGGTACGTGCCCAGCGCGAGCATGAGCCGGCCCTGGCCCAGTTCCTCGACGGGGCGGCCGAGGGGCCGCTCAACGCCGCGGAGGACGAGGTGCCGCTGGCGGCCGACCTGGGCCTGGGAGGCGGGCGGTGAGGGCGCTAGTCGACGCCGTCGCCCGCCTGGGCCGACTGGTTATCGGCGGCGTCCGACATGCGGGCTCGATGGCCCTGTTCGCCATCGAGCTGGCCTGGGTGCTGGTGCCGACCTGGACCCGGCCGCGCGACATCCTGCAGCAGGTGTACGCCGCCGGGGTGCTCTCGCTGGTGATCATCCTGGTGGCCGGGGGCTTCGTCGGCCTGGTGCTGGGATTGCAGGGCTACAATATCCTGTCGAAATTCAACGCCACCGAATCGCTCGGCGTGATGGTGGCCTTGTCGCTGGTGCGCGAGCTGGGCCCCGTGGTGGCGGCGCTGCTGTTCGCCGGACGGGCCGGTTCGGCGATCACCGCCGAGATCGCCCTGATGAAGACCACCGAGCAACTCGCGGCGCTGGAGATGATGGCGGTCGATCCGCTGCGTCGCGTCATCGGACCGCGCTTCTGGGGGGCGATGATCTCGGTGCCGCTGCTCGCGGCGTTGTTCTCGCTGGTAGGCATCGTCGGCGGTTACCTGATCGGCGTCGTGGTGCTGGGTGTCGACCAGGCGTCGTACTGGGGGCAGATCCGCGAGCAGATGGAGGCCTGGGACGACGTCGGTGGCGGGGCGATAAAGTCGGTGGCCTTCGGCGCGGTGATCGCCCTGATCTCGGTCTACGAGGGCTACCGGGCTGAGCCGACGGCGAGTGGCATGGCGCGCGCGACGACGCAGACCGTGGTCCTGAGCTCGCTGGCCGTGCTCGGACTGGATTTTGTAATGACGGCTTTCATGTTTGGGACGTGACGGAATGAATGTGCAACGCGGAGTCGAACTGGTGGTGGGGCTGTTCGTGCTCGCCGGAATCGCCGCACTGATGGTGATGTCGCTGCAGTGGAGCAATTTCGGCACCAGCCGGGTGAGTGGCTACGAGGTCACGGCCCGGTTCGACAACGTCGGCGGGCTGAGCGTGCAGTCGCCGGTGAAGCTCGCCGGCCTGACCATCGGTCGGGTGGACTCGATCGAGATTCACTCCGAGACGTTCCAGGCGGAGGTGCGCATGGTGATCGACGACGAGTACGACAACCTGCCGACGGACTCCTTCGCCAACATCTACACCGCCGGGCTGCTCGGCTCCCAGTACGTCGAGATATCGCCCGGCGGTGCACTCGAGTCGCTCGAGGACGGCGACCGGATCACGATGACCCAGTCGGCGATCATCCTCGAGAGCGTGGTTTCCAAGTTCCTGTTCGACAAGGCAAAAGAATGAAGAAGCAATACGGAATCATCGAGCGCGGCGGACTGCTGGCCGTCGTGGCGGCGCTGGTCGCCGCAGCGGGCCCAGCCCGGGCGGAGGTCGTCCCCAACGAGCCGGTCACCCTGGAGCAGGCCACCGAGATGGCCCTGCACGCCGACCCTCGCATCGAGGAGCAGCGCGCCAACGTCGCCCGCGCCCAGGCGCTGATCGAGCGGGTCGAGGGCGAGGGCGGCCCGCGCGTCTCGGCCAACCTGTTCATGGGGCTGGCGCCGAAGGCCGAGGACGGCATCTTCGACAACGGTACCAACACCTGTCCAAAGGGCGAGTCCTGCACCCTGCGTGACGACGGCAACGAGCTCGACGAGGGCTTCACGGTCACCAGCGGCCTGACCGCGTCGATCATCCGGCCGCTGTACACCTTCGGCAAGCTGGAGAACTACGGGGCCGCCGCCAGCCTGAACCGCGACGTGAAGGCCTCGGAAGTGGCGCTGGCGCGCGGCGAGACCTGGTTGACCGTGCGTCGCGCCTACTGGGGGTATCTCGCCGCCCGCGACACCCGGCGGATGCTCGAGGGCGTCAAGCGTCAGGTCGACCGGACGCGCAAGGAGATGCGCAAGGACGCCGAGGCGGGCGAGGTGCCCATGAGCCAGTTGTACGCGCTGGAAAGTGGCGCCGCCCAGTTAGACCGCTACCTGGCCGAGGCCGGCAGCGTCGAGTCGATCGCCATCGACGGGCTCAAGACCATCATCGGCGTACCGATCGATTCAAGCATCGAGGTGGCCGACTCCGCAATCGAGCCGATCGCGCTGCCTGACGACGAAGTGTCCGACCTTGCGCGTCGCGCGCTCGCCCAGCGCCCGGAAATGGCGATGGCCGAGAACGGCCAGGCGGCGATGCGCCATTACGTCGAGGCGCGCAAGAGCGAGCGCTACCCGAACCTGTACGCCGGCCTGGTCGCCGGGGCGACGTACACGCCGGGACGTGATCGACTCAACAACCCGTATATCAACCAGCCGCTCAACCAGGCGTATGCCGGCCCGGTGGTCGGCTTGCAGTGGGATTTCAACCCCGGTGTGACGCGCGCGAACGTAAGTGACGCCGAGGCGCAGCTGCAGGGCGTGGTCGCCAAGGCCAAGCTCGCCCGCCAGGGCATTCCGTTCCAGGTGTCCGAGGCCTATCACGCCGCGACCGGTCTCGACCGGCAGATAGCGGCGCTCGATTCCGCCAAGGAAAATACGCGCAAGTGGATGGTGTCGACGTTCATGGACTACCAGGCCGGCCTGGTCGACGGCGGCGACCTGGCCGAGGCGGTCAAGGCCAACACCGAGGCGCAGGCCGACTACTTTCGCGCCATCAACGACTACAACATGAGCGTGGCGAAACTGGCGGTCGCCACGGGCGACTATCCCCAATAGGGATGCGTTCGACCCACGTCCATTTCCTTTCCATTCGAGGGACCCAAATGAGTTCTGCATCCGGCCTTTTCCACCGCATCACGCGATCCGCCCTTGCGCTGGCGGCCCTGTTCCTGGTCGTCCTGCCCATGGGCGTTGACGCCCAGCCGAGCGAGGATGAAGCGCGTGAACTGGTCGAAACGACCGCCGAGGCGGTGATCGCCGAGATCCGTGACAGCCGAGCGGCCGTCGAGGCCGACCCCGAGGCGCTACTCGAAATCGTCGATCGCCTGTTGCTGCCGCACGTCGATTCCGAGCGCATGACCCGCCTGGTGCTGGGGCGCTACTACCGTCAGGCCAGCGAGGCGCAGCGCGAGGAATTCACCAAGGAATTCCAGCGACTGCTGGTGCGCACCTATGCCGGACCGCTTTCCGAGCTGGGCGACCAGGAGATCGAGATCGTCGGCACCAAGCGGGGCGGCACCGACGACGAGCTGGTGGTCGAGTCCGAGGTCTCGGGCGGAGACCTGGGCACGGTGCCGGTGGCCTATCGCATGGCACCGGTCGACGGCGAGTGGAAATCCTACGACGTGGTTGTCGACGGCATCAGCCTGGTCAACAACTACCGGGGCAGCTTCGCGCAGAAGATCCAGCGCGAGAGCCTCGACGGGCTGATCAGTACCCTGCGAGAGCAGAATGAAAACGGCCGGAGCTGAACGCGGCTGGGACCTGCGTATCGAGCCGGGTGTCATCCGGTTGAGCGGGTCGTTGTTGCGCGCGGGTCTCGATCGCCAGTCGGTCGAACTGCCCGAGGGCGTGGTCGGCCCGACGGTAGACGTAAACCTGGGCCAGGTTCGCCGGATCGATACCGCAGGTCTCGCCTGGCTGGCCGCGATTCAGTCCCGTGCCGAGGCAAAAGGCATCCGTCTGCGATACACTCACGCGCCCCAGGCCATGCGCCAGATGCTGGCCGTCTACGGTCTCGAGGGCCTGATGCCCGTCGAGACCGGCCTGGATTAGCCCACGGCCCGAGACCCGATCCGATTTCATGAACAAGCTCCTGATCCGCGGCGGCACGCCGCTCGACGGCGAGATTCGCATCTCCGGCGCCAAGAACGCGGTGTTGCCGATGATGGCCGCCTCGCTGCTGGCCGACTCGCCGGTGACCATCGAGAACGTCCCGCACCTGCAGGACGTGACCACCACCATGGAGCTGCTGGGCCGCATGGGTGCGACCCTGACGGTCGGCGACCAGATGAGCGTCGAGGTCGACACCACCACCGTCGACACCCTCGAGGCGCCCTACGACCTGGTGCGCACCATGCGGGCGTCCATCCTGGTCTTGGGCCCTATGCTGGCGCGCTTCAAGAAGGCGCGCGTCTCGCTACCGGGCGGCTGCGCCATCGGCACGCGTCCGGTGGACATCCACCTCAGGGGGCTCGAGGCGCTGGGCGCCGAGGTCCGCGTGGAGGGCGGCTATATCGAGACGGCCGCCGAGCAGCTTGTCGGGGCGCGCATCGTACTCGACCAGGTCACGGTCACGGGTACCGAGAACCTGATGATGGCTGCGGTGCTCGCCCGCGGCGAGACGGTGCTGGAGAACGCCGCCCGCGAGCCGGAAGTGGTCGATCTGGCCAACTTTCTCAACGCCATGGGCGCCGACGTGCGTGGGGCGGGCAGCGACGTGATCCGCATTCACGGCGTCGAGCGCCTGACCGGCGTGCGCTATCGGGTGCTGCCGGACCGCATCGAAACGGGTACCTACCTCGTCGCCGCGGCGATGACCCGGGGGCGTATCCTGGTGCGTGACACGCGCCCGCAGTTGCTCGATGCGGTGCTCGCCAAGCTCGAGCAGGCCGGTGCGGACATCGAGGTGGGCGAGGATTGGATCCGGCTCGACATGCACGGGCGCCGGCCGAAGGCGGTCGACATCCGCACCGCGCCGCACCCGGGCTTTCCCACCGACATGCAGGCGCAGTTTGTGGCGATGAATGCGGTGGCCGAGGGCACCTCCACCGTGGTCGAGACCATCTTCGAGAACCGCTTCATGCACGTGCAGGAAATCCAGCGCATGGGCGCGGACATCCATATCGAGGGCAACACCGCGGTGATCCGCGGGGTCGAGGCCCTCTCAGGCGCGCCGATCATGGCCACCGACCTGCGCGCCTCGGCCAGCCTGGTGCTGGCCGGCCTGGTCGCCCGCGGGGAGACCGTGGTCAACCGCATCTATCACATCGACCGGGGTTACGAATCCATCGAGGAGAAGCTCTCCCGTCTCGGTGCCAATATCCAACGGATCAACAGCTGATCGCCATGTCCCAATCCGACCAGATCGTCGTCGCGCTCTCCAAGGGGCGCATCTTCAAGGAAACCCTGCCGCTGCTGGCCTCCGTGGGCATCGAGCCGCTCGAGGACCCGGACACGAGCCGCAAGCTGATCCTCGAAACCAGCGACCCGAGCGTGCGCCTGCTGATCCTGCGCGCCTCGGACGTGCCCACCTACGTCCAGCACGGGGCGGCCGACATCGGCGTGGCCGGCAAGGACGTGCTGATGGAGCACGGCGGCGAGGGCCTGTTCGAGCTGGTCGACCTGAAGATCGCGCAATGCAAGCTCATGGTCGCCGGCAAGCCGGGCGCACTCGACCGCGCCGGGCGCATCCGTGTGGCCACCAAGTACACCCGCTCGGCCGAATCCTACTTCGCCGACCGTGGCCGGCAGATCGAACTGATCAAGCTCTACGGCTCGATGGAACTCGCACCACTGGTGGATCTGGGCGACTGCATCGTCGACGTGGTCGACACCGGCAACACGCTGCGCGCCAATGGGCTCGAGCCGCTCGAGCACATCGCCGAGATCTCCTCGCGCCTGATCGTCAACCGCGCCGCGCAGAAGCTGAAACACGCCCGGGTCACGGATTTCGTCGAGCGGGTGGAGCAGTACCTGGAGGACAAGTGATGATCCGTCGCATGAACGCCCGCGCCGCGGGTTTCGATCGCCAGCTCGACGAGCTGCTCGACTGGTCCGGTGTCGCCGACGCTCGCGTCGAGGACATCGTCCGCGAGATTCTTGCCGACGTGCGCGAACGAGGCGACGCGGCCGTGGTGGAGCATACGCGCCGCCTCGATCGCCTCGACGTGGATTCGGCCGCGGACCTCGAATTGTCCGCGGAACGTCTGGATGCGGCCCTCGCGGCCATTCCCGCCGATGTGCGCACGGCACTTGAGCTGGCCGCCGAGAGGCTGCGCGCCTACGCCGAGCGGCAGAAGGGCGAGAGCTGGACCTACACCGAGCCCAACGGCAATGTCTTCGGCCAGCAGGTCACGGCACTCGACCGGGCGGGGCTCTATGTGCCGGGCGGCAAGGCCGCCTACCCGTCGTCGGTCCTGATGAACGCGATCCCGGCCAAGGTCGCCGGGGTCGGGCAGGTGGTAATGGTGGTGCCGACGCCCGATGGCGTGGTCAATGACACGGTGCTGGCCGCGGCGCGCATCGCCGGGGTGGATCGCGTGTTCACCGTCGGCGGCGCGCAGGCCGTGGGTGCGCTGGCCTACGGCACCGAGACCATCCCGGCGGTGGACAAGATCGTCGGGCCGGGCAACATCTTCGTCGCCGCGGCCAAGCGTGAGGTCTTCGGTCGGGTGGGTATCGACATGATCGCCGGGCCGTCCGAGATCCTGATCGTCTGCGACGGGCACACCGACCCCGACTGGATCGCGATGGATCTCTTCTCGCAGGCCGAGCACGACGAGCAGGCGCAATCGATCCTGCTGGCCCACGATCCCGATTACCTCGACACGGTCGCCGCCTCGATCGAGCGCCTGTTGCCCGAGCAGCCGCGCGCCGCGATCATCGCCAAGGCGCTGGAAACGCGTGGGGCACTGATCGAGGTGGCCGACATCGATCACGCGATCGAACTGGTCAACCGCATCGCCCCCGAGCACCTGGAACTCTCGTTCGAGGGCGCCGAGACGCGCCTGGGCGAGATCCGCAACGCCGGGGCGATCTTCGTCGGTCGCTACACCGCCGAGGCGCTGGGTGACTACTGCGCCGGCCCCAACCACGTCCTGCCCACCTCGGGCACGGCGCGCTTTTCCTCGCCGCTGGGGGTCTACGATTTCCAGAAGCGCTCAAGCATCATCCACTGCTCGGCGCAAGGGGCGGCCGAACTGGGCGTGACCGCCGCCTGCCTGGCGCGCGCCGAGGGGCTGGAGGCGCACGCGCAGTCGGCCGATTTCCGTCGCGAATCCGAGGACTAGGCGATGAGTGAACCGGCAGAGCGTTTCTGGTCCGACGATCTGGCGTCGCTGAGCCCGTACGTGCCGGGCGAGCAACCCAGGATCGACGACCTGGTAAAGCTCAATACCAACGAGAACCCGTTCGGCCCGTCGCCGCGAGTGATCGAGGCGATCCGCGCGGCGACCGACGACGGTCTGCGACTGTATCCGGACCCGACCAGTCTGGCCCTGCGCGAGACGCTCGCGGACTACCACGGCGTGAGCGCCGGGCAGGTGTTCGTCGGCAACGGCTCGGACGAGGTGCTGGGTTTCCTGTTCCGCGCGCTGTTCCGGCGAGGCCGCCCGGTGGTCTTTCCGGACATCACCTACTCGTTCTACCCGGTCTATTGCCGGCTGTTCGACATCGAGCCGCGTATCGTGCCGCTCGACGCCTCGCTGGCCGTGGATGTCGAGGCGATGCTGGCGATCGACCCGACGACCGTTGGCGGGGTGATCCTGCCCAACCCCAACGCGCCCACCGGCAGGCTGCTGTCGATCGACCAGGTCGAGCGCCTGGTGGCGCACTTTGCCGACTGCGCGGTGGTGATCGACGAGGCCTACGTCGACTTCGGCGGCGAGACGGCCATCGGGCTGGTCGACAGCTACCCGAACCTGCTGGTCACGCAGACGCTGTCGAAGTCGCGTTCGCTGGCCGGGCTGCGGCTGGGGTTCGCCGTCGGCGACGCGCAATTGATAGAGGGGCTGACCCGGGTCAAGGACAGTTTCAATTCCTACCCCGTCGATCGCCTGGCCAATGCGGGGGCGATCGCCGCCTACGAGGACGAGGCCTACTTCGAGCAGACGCGCGACGCGATCATCGCGATGCGCGAGCGACTGACGGCGGATCTGGAGGCGCGCGGTTTCGAGGTGCTGCCCTCGGCCGCGAACTTCGTGCTGGCACGTCACGACACGCACGCCGGCTCGACGCTGGCGACCGCCTTGCGTGAACGACGCGTGATCGTGCGGCATTTCGACCGTCCGCGCATCAACGACCACCTGCGGATCACCATCGGCAACGAAGCCCAGAATGCGGCCCTGGTCGCGGCACTCGACGAGATCCTCGCCCTGGGATGATGTGCCGCTCGCCCTGTTTTCGCTTCGACCGGCGTGTTATTCTGCACTTGCGTTCTGGCCGGTGACCAGCCGGCCACGACGCCACCCAATGGTGCCCTGTGTTCGTCCCTTCGCGACGGATCTCCGTGAATTCCGCCAGGCCCGGAAGGGAGCAACGGTAGCGGTCGATCCGGGCGCCGGAGACCGGCGGATGCAGGGTGCCACCCAATTGGATCCCGCGCTATGAGTTATCTGGTACTGGCACGCAAGTGGCGCCCCCGGCGTTTCGACGATATGGTCGGCCAGGGTCACGTGCTCCAGGCCCTCACCAACGCGCTGGATCGCGACCGTCTCCATCACGCCTACCTGTTCACCGGCACTCGCGGGGTGGGCAAGACGACGGTCGCCCGCATCTTTGCAAAGGCGCTCAACTGCGAGCAGGGCGTGTCCAGCAAGCCCTGCGGCGAGTGCGCCGCCTGCCGCGAGATCGATTCGGGGCGCTTTGTCGACCTGATCGAGGTCGACGCCGCTTCCCGCACCAAGGTCGACGACACCCGCGAGCTGCTCGAGAACGTCGTCTACCTGCCGGTCAAGGGTCGCTTCAAGATCTACCTGATCGACGAGGTGCACATGTTTTCGCAGGCGAGCTTCAACGCCCTGTTGAAGACGCTCGAGGAACCGCCCGAACACGTCAAGTTCCTGCTCGCGACCACCGACCCGCAGAAACTGCCGGTCACAGTGCTCTCGCGCTGCCTGCAGTTCAACCTGCGCGCGCTGCCCGAGGCGCACATCCAGACCTATCTCGCCGACATCCTCGGCCGTGAAGGGATCGAGGCCGACCCGGAGGCACTCCGGCTGGTCAGCGATGCCGCCGGCGGGTCGATGCGCGATGCGCTGAGCCTGGTCGACCAGGCGATCGGCTTCTGCGACGGCCGGCTGGAGACCGAGGCGGTCGCGGACATGCTCGGCGTCACCGATCGTCGTCTGCTGCACGGGCTGCTCGAACGATTGGCCCAGGGCGATGCCGACGGCGTATTCGGCCTGGTCGACCAGGCGCTGGAACGGTCGGTCGATCCCGCGCGGTTGTTGGCCGAACTGGGCGAGGTCGTGCATCAGTCCGCCCTGGCGCAATGGCTGCCGACCGATGCCCCCTCGCTGGACGTGGATCCGGCCACGCTGCAGCTCTGGTACCAGATCGCCCTGTCCGGTCGACGGGACATCGGTTGGGCGCCGTCGCCGCGCGTCGGCCTGGAGATGACGCTGTTGCGCATGCTGGCGTTCGAGCCGGGCGTGTCGCCGGGCGCGGCTGGCACCGACGGGGCGGCCCGGGCGACTCGATCCGGGGAACAGTCCAAGGGTGCCTCGGCGACTCGAACCGGGTCGCCGCCCGTGGACGCGCGGCGTGCGACGGTCTCGGACGGTGAACCGGCGGATTACCGGGTGCAGGACGAGAAACGCGTACCGGTCGAGACGTCCCCTGAGAGCGCGGCGCCGGTCGTCGATCCCGAACCGGAACCGGCAGCCGATCGAGCGGTCGGAGGACTGACGATCACGGCGGAGAACTGGGTCGAGATCGTGGCCCGACTGTCGATGCCCGCCCGAAGCCTCGCTGAGCGCTGCCATGCAACTCGCGAGGACGACGCCGTGGTGCTGGTGATCGACCCGGGATTCCGATCGATGGCCTCGAAGGCCACGCAGGAACGGCTGGTCGCGCAACTGGAACGACTGGGCGTGCGTGAGCCGGTGCGCTTCGTGGTCGGGAACACCTCGGCCGTGTCGGCACCCGTACGCCCGGAACCGGATCGGCTCGGGCAGGGCGAGCCGTCGATCCCCGACGCGCCGCCGGCCCCTGCTGTAGAGAGGGCCGGAGAAATGCCCGGCGGCGCGCCGCAACCGGCAGTGATGGAGACACCCGCCCAGGTCCGCGAGCGCAACGAGCGGGCGGCAGCGGAGGCCCGGGAGGCCTCTTTGCGGGAACACCCGGCGGCCCGGGTGCTGACCGAACGCGCCGGCGCCCGATTGATACACGAGTCCGTGCGTCCCCTGGATGAGCACGGCACAGTCAACGAACGTTAGCCAGCAGGAGACATCCGCGATGAAAGGTGGAATCGGCAACCTGATGAAACAGGCGCAGGCGATGCAGGAAAACATGCAACGCATGCAGGAAGAAGTGGCCAAGATGGAGGTCGAGGGGCAGTCCGGCGGCGGGCTGGTCAAGGTGACCCTGACCGGCAAGCACGAGGCGCGTCGCGTCTCGATCGACCCGAGCCTCCTGGAGGACGACAAGGAGATGCTCGAGGACCTGATCGCCGCGGCGATCAACGACGCCTCCCGGCGCATCGAGGAGGAGCAGCAGGAGAAGATGTCCGGCATGACCGCGGGCATGAACCTGCCGCCGGGCTTCAAGATGCCGTTCTGAACAGGCATCGCCACGGCCTTGCAAGTTCACGCCGCCCGATCCGTCACGGGGTCGGGCGTTCTTCGTTCCCAGGGACCTGAAACGTGCAATTCTCGCCCAGCTTCCAGCAACTGATCGATGCCCTGCGTTGCCTTCCCACCGTGGGGCAAAAGACTGCCCAGCGGATGGCGCTGCACCTGCTCGAGCGCGACCGCGCCGGGGCCGGGCAACTGGCCGAGGCCATCGGCGAGGCACTCGAGAAGCTGGGGCACTGCCGGTCCTGCCGGGTGTTCACCGAGGGTGAGTTGTGCCCGATCTGCGCCGACGACCAGCGCGACGATCGCCTGCTTTGCGTGGTCGAGTCGCCGGCCGACTGGATCGCGATCGAGTCGTCCGGCGCCTACCAGGGACGATATTTCCTCCTGCTCGGTCGCCTGTCACCCCTCGACGGTATCGGCCCGGACGAACTCAGGCTCGATCAGCTCGCCGCACGCCTCGACCAGCCGGGCATCGAGGAGGTGATCCTTGCCACCAGCGCCACCATCGAGGGGGAGGCGACCGCCGGCTATGTCACCGAACTGGCCCGGTCCCGCAACCTGCGGGTCACGCGTCTGGCGCAGGGCGTGCCGATGGGGGGCGAACTCGAGTACATCGATGCCAGCACGCTGAGCCTCGCCCTCAAGGGGCGACGCGAGGCCGATTCCTGAGGGCGTGCCCAGCATAAGGTCGATGGATGTAGTATAAGACTCTCCTGATCAAGGAAACTCTGCACGAATGCCAACCCACTGAAGGCTTGGCGAGTCGTTCGTGATCAAGGCCCGCTTCAGTGGCATGGCATTCGTGCAGAGTTTCCGTAACGAGGAGAGAAACCCCATGAGTTATGCCCATCGCCTACCGGCGGTCGCCGCCGTGGCGTTCCTGATCGCCGCGCCAAGTCTCTCGGCGTCCGCAGTGGCGGCCGAGTCGGCGCGCGTCGACGTCGGTGATCCGTTCCCGAGCTGGGAGCTCGAGGACCAGCACGAGAAAACGCGGCAGGTCCCGGACGATTCCACCGAGGCAATCGTGTTTTCCCGTTCCAAGCAGGCCGACGAATCGCTCTCTCCCGCGGTGGAAGAGGTCGCCGGCGAACGATTGCGCGGGGGCGAGGTGATCTATCTGTCGGACATCAGCCGCATGCCGGGCCTGGTCAGCCGGCTGTTCGCCCTGCCGTCCCTGCGCGATCGCGATTACCCGGTGGTGCTGATTCGAGAAGAGGGCGTGTCCGATCCGCTGGTCACGCAATCCGACTGCCTCGCGCTCTACCGGCTCGAAGAGGGGACGGTGGTCGCCCGTGAGGATCTCTGCAACGAAGAGGACGTCCGCGAGGCGCTGTAGCCCTAGAGCGCGATGTCGTTCCGGTCGTCGATCACGGTGTCCGGCCCCTGGGCGTCGGGGCTGGGCGGATTGTGCACGACCCGGTCGCGGCCCTTGCGCTTGGCGGCGAGCAGGGCGTCGTCGGCGCGCTGGATGATGTTGTCGGGGTAATCCTGCGCGATCACGCTGGTCAGGCCGATCGAAATGGTCAGTTCGCCCAGCTCCCGCCCGCTCTCGGCCAGTCGAAGCTTCGACTGCGAGATGATATTACGCAGCTTGTTGGCCACCTTGACCGCACCATCCTCCGGGGTGTCGGGCAGGACGATCGCGAATTCCTCGCCCCCGTAGCGCAGGACCTGGTCCTGGCCCTTGACGTGTTCCCGGAGGGTGCGGGCGATGAAACGCAGGATCTTGTCGCCCACCAGGTGCCCGTAATTGTCGTTTATCTGCTTGAAGTGATCGATGTCGGCGAGCAGGAAGGCGCCCGACTCGCCGGCGGACAGGGCGGCGGTGACCTGTTTCTGCAGCAGTTCGTTCAGGCCGCGGCGGTTCGGCAGACCGGTGAGGGGGTCGGTGCGTGCGTCGCGACGGGCACTCTCGAGTTCCTTTCTCAGCTTGGCGATCTGGTCGCCGGCGGTGTTCATCTTGTCGGAGGATTCCAGCGCGCTCTTTTCGACATGGCGGGTGTCCTCCATCACCTCCTCGGTCAGTGTCCGCAGCGCCTCCACCGATTCGCTACGATCGATCTGGCGCACGAACTCGCCCAGCGTCGAGGCGAAATTGGAGAACTCGTTCCCGGTGTTGAGCATCTGCAGCATCATGTTGCGCATCACGCGCAGCATCGTGTCCTGGGCCCGGGACATCTGCTTGATCGCGCCATTGAGCACGTGCGTGTCGAACAGGTCCTGAGCAACATCCTGGGTCAGGCCCTGGTTGCTGTTGATCGCATCGTCCATGTCCTTGGTGAGGCTGGCGTCGCGCTTGAGTGCGCGCTCGTAGAACAGGGTGATGTAGACCGGGGTGGGCGGCAGCCCCAGCTCGGCGAGCTGGGAGAGCACCATCCGCATGATCTCGCTGGCCTGGCCGCGGTCGTGGCTGTAGTCGAACATCGGTCGTCCCGCCGTGTAAACGCCCCGGGGGCGAGGGTCTTTATCCGACCCGCCGGCCTTCAGGCCGGGCGGGCGTGTCATTCAGTCGTCCAGCAGTTCCGAGAGCTCGCGCGAGAGCTGGTGCTCCTCGACGCCGTTTGCCAGCAGCAGTTCGCGCAGATGCGTCAGCGCGTCGAGCTCGATGCTCGACCACGCCAGGGCGACGCAGCGGTTCGATTCACGAACGATGTGCGCGCTCAATTCGACCAGGACGGTGTGGTCCGGGTCGGACAGAATCTGGATCTCAAGGGGCTCGGCCACGCAATCGTCGCTTAGGCTGCCGGCCTGTTCGAGTTCGAGCAGGATGCCCTTGAGGGAAACGTCGAGAATCGTGCCACGCAACGTCTTCCCCGGGCAGCGGATGCGGACCGGAAGCGGGATCTCGACACGGGCAAAGCGACGATGCGTGATCATTCCGTTGTGCTGCTCCTGGACGGTGGCACTGGCCCCGCGAACCCTCTTAGGGAAGGTCTGCACGAATACCATGCCTCTCTGCACGCCTTCATCACGAACGACTTGCCAAGCCAGGGTGGCATGGTATTCGTGCAGTCCGTCCTTAGCATACTGTCTTCCCGCGGCCAGCGCCACCGCCGGCGCCCGGTGATAGAATCTTGATCATGCCGAAAATGATCGAGATCCAGACCCCGGGAAGGGGATTCACCGACATTACGGGGGCGGTACAGTCCGAGGTTACCGGCAGCGGCCTGTGCCATCTGTTCCTGCAGCACACCAGCGCCTCGCTGATCCTCTGCGAGAACGCCTCCCCGGAGGTCCGGGTCGATCTCGAGACGCTGGTCCAGCGCATCGCCCCCGACGGCGACCCGGCCTATCGTCACGACGACGAGGGGCCCGACGACATGGCCGCACACTTCCGCACGCTGGTCGCCGGCCACGAGCTGACCATCCCGGTGCAGGACGGCCGCCTGCTGCTGGGTACATGGCAGGGTATCTTCCTCTGGGAGCACCGCGCCCATCCGCATCGACGGCGCGTGGTGATCACCCGGGTGGCCGAGTCCGCCTGACGTGGCCGACGCACCGTCCGCGACCGGCTGGCCGCTCGTCCCGGCCCGGCTGGACTGGGGTGAGGACCACACCCCGGCCAGCGCGCTCTACGACGACGTCTACTTTTCCCGCGAAGGCGGCTTCGGCGAAAGCGAGCATGTCTTCATCCGCGGCAACGACCTGCTCGAGCGCTTCGCCGCCGGCCGGGGGACCCGCGTGCTGGAAACCGGGTTCGGCACCGGCCGCAACTTCCTCGCCACGGCACTGCTTTTCCTGCGCACTGCGCCGGCCGATGCGCGCCTGGACTACGTCAGCCTCGAAAAGCACCCCATTGCGCGTACCGATCTGCCGCGCCTGGCAGGGGCCCAGCGGGAACTGGCCGTGCGGTGGCTCGAAGGACACCCTCTGGCCGGGCCGGAAGGCCCCGGGCAGTTCCTGGCACTCCAGGAGCAGCTGCACCGGCAATGGCCGGACGCGATTCCCGGCTTCCATCGCCGGCTGCTGGCCGGCGGGCGCATCCGCCTGACGATGGTCTGGGGAGATGCGCGCGAGCAACTCCCCGAGGTCGAGGGGGCGTTCGACGCCTTCTTCCTCGACGGCTTCGCGCCGGCGCGCAATCCGGAGCTGTGGGACGGGGCGCTGCTCGCCGAACTGGGCCGCCGCGCGGCTCCGGGGGCGACGGCGGCCACCTATTCGGCGGCCCG
>CAYUAO010000021.1:20119-21259 GCA_964442775.1 uncultured Halothiobacillus sp.
GCGACCCCGGCCGGCGGCGGGTCGGGCAACCCGGCCGGCCTGGTTGCGCCGGTGATGAGCCGGGACTGGAACGCGCTGTCCCAGTTGACGGCCACGGGCATGGGTTTCATGCGCGAACTGGTTCGCGAGACGCTCGGACCCGGCGATCCGGACGAACCGCCCTTCGGTTTTGACGGCGTGATCAAGCTCGCCCGGCAGGCGCGGCATGCCGAACGGCAGTCCCGCATTGCCGCCGAGCTATGCCCGGACCCGGCCTTCGCCCGCTGGGCCGCGGCCGACGAGCTGCGCGAGCATTCCGGGCTGCCGGATATCGACTCGCCCGGCTGGTGGTTCCCGGGCGCCGGCTGGATCCGTCCGCGCCCGACAATCGAGAGCTGGCTGGCCGCCACCGGCACACCGCTGCAACTGGACTGCGCGATCCGCGAGTTGCGCGGCGGTCCGGGAGCCTGGGAGGTAGTGGCCGAGAGTGGTGCCGCCCATGGCCCCTACACGGACGTGGTGATCGCCGGCGGTGAACGCTCCGCGCAGCTGGCCGAATCCCTGGCGCGGTGGATCGAGCCCTGTCGAGGGCAGGTGAGCTGGACGCGGGCCGACACCGGCGTCAGAGGCCTGTCATCGGGCGTGGCGATCATGCGCGAAGGCTATGCCCTCGACCTGCCGGGCGTCGGTCTGCTGTTCGGCGCGAGCTTTCTCCCCGGGCAGGTTGGTCGCGAGGTGCGCGCGGAGGAGCACGCCGAGAACCGCGAGCGGCTGGCCTCGATCGCCGGATCGCTGCTGGAGACGCTATCGCCGGACGAGCGCCTCGAGGGACGGGCCTCCGTGCGGGCCACCACGCCCGACCGACTCCCCATGGTGGGCGAGCTGGCCGAGGGGCTGTGGGTCAGCACCGGGCACGGCGCGCGGGGTCTGACCTGGTCGGCCTGGCTGTCGGAATTCATCCTCTCCCGGATCGAGGCTACGCCGTCGCCGCTGCCGCGTTCGCTGGCCGAAGCCCTGAGGCCGCAGCGCTTCGACGAGCGCGAGTTGCGCCGGCGGGAAGGGGCGGGGAAGCGGGGTGCCTCTCGCAAGAGACGGGATAGCCGAGGCGGGTGAGTCCGGCGAGTCTGCCGCACGGTCGAGTGTCGGGCTGAAGCCCGACCC
>CAYUAO010000022.1:0-1216 GCA_964442775.1 uncultured Halothiobacillus sp.
GGAGGTCCCGCTTCAGACGTCATCGATTCGTGCAGAGTTTCCCTAACCTTCGCTCGCCGGATCGACCAGCGACTCCATCATGAACTGATGGACGGGGCTGGCCGTCAGGTCCCGCTGGCGATACAGCTTCAGCGCGGCCTCGAGACAGAGACCGTCGTCCACCGGCAGCACGGCGAGGTCCGGCTCGAGGTTTACCTCGTGTTCGGGCAGCCAGCCGAATCCGAGCCCGGACCGTATCAGTTCGACGGCGGTGTGCAGGTGGTCGACGGTGATCCGCTGCGCCGCGCCCAGCCAGCCGGCGTTCGCGCTGCGCTCGGGGTGCGAATCACGTAACACCACCTGCCTGTGCTGCCGCAACTGTCCCTCGGCGAGACGCTGGCCCGCGGGCAGGCCGGCCGCCTTGTCGGCCAGGGGGTGCCCCGGTCCGACACAGGGCACGAAACGCAGCCGACCGACTTGTAACCCGGTGTGATCCCCAATCGGCTCGACCCCCAGGTAGATCCCCACCTCGCCGTCGCGGAACATCGCCGGACCGCCACCGAGCACCGTCTCGAACAGTTCGATCCGCGTATGCGGATACTGGCCGGAAAAGCGCGCCACCGACTCGATCAGGCGGTCGTGGGGAAACACCTGGTCGACCGCGATCCGCATCACCGAGGCACCGGTGTCGCGAAACTGCTCGATCACCCCGCGCACTCCCTCGAGTTCGCGGATCAACGGACGCATGTGCTCGAGCAGGATCGAGCCGGCCTCGGTCAGCTGGATACGTCTTGCGCGCGTCTCCACCAGCGTCACCCCGATGCGTCGCTCGAGCTGCTTGATCGCATGGCTGATGGTCGAGGGCGTGCGGTGCAACCGTTCGGAAGCCGGTTTCAGGCCGCCGAGTTCGATCACCGTTTCCAGCCAGTGCCAGGTGCGAAAGTCGTCCATTGCCAATCCTCAAGAGGGGAACCGGGACTATACCCATCCTCGGCCGGTCAGGGCCATGCCTGCCGAATCGGACCGTCCGACGACACAAGAAATCCCCCGGTGCACGGCCTGACACGCGCAGCGGGGGAAAGACCGCAGGAGGATCGATACAACGCTCGTTGCCGGGTTTTCAGAGGGCGTAGGGTACCCGTATGCCGAGCGTGAAATCCGGGGCGTCCGGCGTCAGGCCCACACCGAGTGTGGTCACCAGGGTGGTCTTCGGGCCGAGGGCGTAGGTCAGACCGAG
>CAYUAO010000022.1:1316-21136 GCA_964442775.1 uncultured Halothiobacillus sp.
CGGGCCGCCAGCGTGTACTTGAAGGTATCCGAGGCGACGTTGTCGACCGCGATATTGCCCAGGAAGATCGCGTCGAGTGCGAGAAACCCGTTGAGCGTCAACTGGGTACGATCGTATCGGCTGTACTCGAAGCCCGCCTCAAGCACCAGGGGACGGTCGAAGGCGACGTGCTCCTGCTGAAGGAAGTCGTCGACGCTGCGGCGGGTCGCCTGGCGCTTGTCATCGGCGGTGGGAGCGGTGCGCGCCTTCTCCTCGGCCTCACCGCCATCCATGGTGGCCTGGGCACCGCTTTCCGGCCTCGTTTCCAGGTCACCATCGGGGGACACGCCCGCCTCCGACAGGCGGGTCTGTACCGCCATCAGCCGCGCGTCGATCTCGCGCAACCGCCGCACCTCGTTGACGTAACGCTGCTTGAGTTCGTCGAGCTCGCCGCGCAGTTGCTGCACGTTGTCTGCCTCGTTGGCCCCCCAGGCCATCGGCGTGAGTCCCAACGACACGCAGATCGTCAACGTCGATAGCCCGAGCGGAACACGATTCGAACGAACCGCACCGTTCCTCTTCACTACATCCATGACCCGTCTCCTTTCAGGGTGTCCCACCTGGCGACTTCCGGTGGTTTTCGGCCGGATTCAGATGCCGCCTCGAAGGGTGGCCAGCGACTGGCCCACCTGTCGCTGCAACTGCTCGCGGGAATTCATCCGTCCCGGGTCGATGCCGACGACGAGTCGCAACTGGTTTTGAACTACCTGCTGGTTGCCGGCCAGCTGGATGACCTGCTGCGCGTTGCCGGACCCGAACCCCTGGAACACCCGCGAGTTGCCCAGTTGCAGGTTCACGCCGGCCTGGCGCCCACCATTGGACAGGCCGGAGGCGACTACCGCCCCGCCCTGGCGGACCTCCACGTTGTAGCCGGCGCCGTCGGGCCCGGCGGTACCGCCGCGATGCCGCTGGATGCGCACATCGAAATGGTTGTCCGCGCGGTTGTCGTTGCCGGCCACCTGGATCTGCTGGCGCACCCCGCGAGTGTCGTCGCCACGCCCGCCCCGCACGTCATGCGAGCCCGACGTGGCGGTGCCTGGAGACCCCTCGATCGAGACCGTCGGTGCGAAACTGACAGTCGGTTGGCGACCGCCCCGATCGATGCCGACGCTCAGGCCGGCCGCCATCGTTCCCCCGGTGGTCTGCCACTGAGTGACCATCTCCACACCGAAGTACATCACCCGGTTGTTCGAGGCGATGAACCGCCCGCGCATCTGCGCGAGCTCCGGATCGCTGAGCGCCACGATGGCGGGGTTGGCGGCAAGCACCGCGCCACTGACAAGCAGGCCGGCACAGGCCAGTCCCACCGCGACTCCGGCAACCACGAGGGCCTTGGTCGGCAGGCCGGGAACGTCGTTGTCGAGGCGGGACTGGCGGTGATTGACTTGATTGCGTTTCATATTCATGACCTCTGGGAAGCCGTCGACCTCAGAACAGGTCGGCGTGCTGAAAACCGAAATCGAGAAGATCGGCCGTGGGCACTTCCCCCGAACGCCGATGCAGATCCCCGCTGCTGGGGATGTTGGTGCGCTCGAGGAGCACCGTCTGTCGATCGAAGCCGGGGCCAATGACGGCAAACACGGTTTGCGACGGCCAGGCCTCGATGAATTCCTCCGTCGTGTAGCGCTTGTTGCCGAGCGCCGGATCCGCGACGTGCACGTAACCGTCAGCGGCCGTTTTCAAGACCACGAAGTGCTGGTAGCCGTTGACGTCCATCAGCACGATCGTGGGCACATTGATCCGCCCCAGCCGGTTGAGGTCGATCTCGTAACCGCGCCCGCGGTAACCGAGACGCTCGAGGTATTGCTTCATCTCCAGCAGGGAGAAGCCGCGGGTGCGCACCTGCTCGGGGTCGGAAACGCCCCACATGCCCGCCAGTACCGTCGCCTCGTCGAGGTTCAGGCCGTAGGCGTGCTTGAGCAGGGTGGCGAGTGCTGCCGCCCCGCAGGAGAAATCGAACTGCTGGCGCACCACGTGGCGGTAACGTCGCTCGAGCAGGCTTTCGACCGGTTTCTGCATCACCTGACCATGCGGCAGGATCCCCGCGAACCGGATATCCGCCGCCCGGGCCTGCGACAGCGGCAGCGAGGCGGCCGTCGCCGTCATCGCAAGCAGTGCGCCGAACGCGAAACGAGTCGCGAACCCTACCTGGGCGGGTGATGTCATCGACGATGCCTTCACGCTCGAATCTCCCTGAAATTCCATGTCTGACGTTCGGATGAGTCGTCTTTCCGGAAGGTGCCGCCAGGCATCCTCTGGAAAGACGAGGCGCTTGCGCGCCCCGTCGACCGATCAGGTGATCGGGTTACTCGGTGCTGCCACCGTTGCCGCCGGCACAGGTGTTGCAGGCCACGGCCATGGAGAGCGAGTTGCTCTGCAGGTTGCCGGTGCCCGCCGCGACGTTCACGCCGATGTTGCCGGAGGCGTTGGAGAACGCGTTACCCGAGAGGGAAGCGTCGTTACGGGCGTTGACGACCACGTAGCGCGTGGTGGCCACGTCGCCACTCATGACGCTGCCGAGCAGGATCTTGCCGCCTTCGCGGAAGCCCAGCTCGCCGGACTCTTCGCCCTCGTAGGTCATGTCGTGGGTCCCGAAGGCCAGCGCACCGCCATCGTCGTTCAGGTCGGAACCGCCCTGGGTGCCGTTGGTGCCGTCGTCCCCATTGTCGAGGTCGAAGTGACCGTCAGCCTGTCCGCCGGTGTGTTGCGAGCCGGTCCAGATGTCCGGATAGACATTGCCGATCTGGTCCATCTCGCCATCGATGGTGCCGCTGGTGTCACCCGAATAGGTGCCTCCGCCGCTCCCGCGGTAGCCACCGAAGCTGTATCCGGCCAGCTGGACCTCCGTCGAGTCCGTGTACCGTTCGGTACGGCCTTCGTTGCGAATGCTGTTGCCGATCGACTGCTGGTCGCTGTTCAGGGAGGCGTTGGCAACGCGCGCCGTGGAGACCGAAGCCGCCATGGTGTTCTTCTGGGCATTGCCGGTACCGGCGGCGACGTTGACGCCGAGGTTGCCGGAGGCATTGGCGAACGCGTTGTTGCTGATGCTCGCATCATTGGTCACGCCGCTGTTGCGAGTGGTGTTCAGCAGGTTCGTCTGGTCGACGTCAACGCTGGCGTACGACTCGCCGAAGACGAAACCGGCATCAACCGCTGCCAGGGCGGCGGCGTTGTCCTGCACGTTGGTGTCACCGGCGGCGGTGTTCATGCCGATGTTGCCCGAGGCGCCACTGCCGACGTTGTCGCTGATGCTCGCATCGTTGGACAACTTCTTGTTGTGCACGTCGTTGACGTGGATTAACTGGTTGTCCCGCGCCGAGGCGCCGGCCGAGGCGTTGATCACGATGTCACGCAACTCGCGATCGACGTGGTCGATCTCGTTACGGGTCTTGTTCAGCGTGAGGTTCTTTTCCTTGTCCACGGTCTTGTCGACATCGATGTTCTTGTCGACATCAATATCAACCTTGACCTTCTTGTGGATATTGTCGGGTTTGCCGTTGTTCTCGGAGGCCATGACCGGGCCGGAGATCAGCGCGGCGACCGCGGAGGCGATCAGGGTCATCTTGAGTTGCGTTTTCATAGCATCTACCTTCTTGTTGGGGTTACTTCGATCATGAACTCAGGGTCGGTGGCCGGAAAACGAGAAGTGATTGCCAGTCACGTTTCGGCTTCCCGACACCTGATTGATTTGGAGTACCCCTCCGAATCCGGTAAAGGCGGTGTCAGCGACAACCGCGCGATATCGTCCCGAAGAGTCCTCCCCCGACCGCCCGTCCTCCCGGGCGGCCGAATCCGACGCCTGGACCGGGTTTACCGGTCCGAGCGTGCGAATCTCCTTGAACCCCTCGCCCGCCGGGGCGAGGGCCATTGAATTGATCTGCGCATTGGCGTCACCGGCAACCTGGTTCACGCCCAGCACGCCGAACCCCCCGCCGAAGGCCTGTCCGTCGATCCGGCTGCTTGCCTCCATGAACGGCTGTTCGCCCCCACGGGGGTTGTCGATCAGCTGGGTGGCATCGATCGTCCCGTTGAAACTGCGCAGGTTGGCCTGCAGGTTGGCGGAACCGGCCGCCGTGTTCACCGTGATGTTGCCCTTGGCGCCATGGGCGAACCGGTCACCGATGTGGTTGTCGTTGAGAACGCCAAGCATCCAGCCGTACTCCCCCTGGGCCGTGCCCGCAGCGGACTCGGCGCGGACTTCTTCCGCGAGCATGAGCTGGGCGCTCATGGCGAGTGCGGCCAGTCCGATCGAGGCGAACAGCAGGCGCAGCCACCTGGCGGTATCGATTCGTTTGAGCATCCAGCGAGCCATCAGCGAGACCCTCCCTTGCCAATCAGACCTGCCCCGGACAACGCGCCGGTCACGGTCGAGCCGATCGACCCGGTCGCTGCCCCGATGGCCCCACCGGCCGCGGAAGGCGCACCATCGCCGCGTGCCGCACCGGAGCCACTCAGCTGGTGAGTGATCGCGGCGATCGAACCACCCGATCCACCCAGGGAAAGCCCGCTGCCTCCGGTCCCGGCGGCCACCTGGCCGTAACCACTGGACGAGATCTCGAGATGCGAAAGACCCTGCTCCAACTCGGACTTCGGACTTGCATCAACCAACAGGGCGCGGCCCGGTGGCATTTCGCGGGCCGCCGGGCGAGTCGGCACCGCCCGGAGGACCACGATCTCTCCCGGCTTCGCCTCGACGGCGGCGCGGGACCCGGCCGCCGTCACCTGCCCGGACCACGTCAGAGCAGCCAGTGCGCCAATGGCCAGTGCCAACCGCGGGAAAGAGACGAATTCGACCGTCCGTAAGGGGACCTGCCGGCAGTGGACGTGATGTGCAGACGTCGGGTTGGTGCCCGTCGCCGTGATCTCCTGAATGCCAATCGCGTCTCTCATGACCCGTCTCCCGTGTGCTGTTGGAGAACAATTCCCTCTGGCCACAGAGGTAGCAAGAGAGGGGCCAGAATTTTGATTTCTTGAAAAACAGCAGGTTAGGTTTTCACAGCCCGGAAATGGTGCAGGGGTGGATCGATGTTGATACACCGGGATTCGGCCCGGGACTCCCGATTTCCCGCAGGGGCGCCCTTACACGACATTGCGGCTGTCGCGATTTCGATACACGTCAGGGCAACCGGACGGTGGCGAGTGAGCCCCGACCGCGACATGGCCACGTCTCGCAGGGAACCGGGAACCACCATCCCGAATGGCGAACGGCGCAAGGATGCGACGGCACGGTCGGGGCGAAGGAGAAAGAAGGACAGGTGGGGACAAACGATCGGGAGTCGCGCGCGCTCAGTCGATCGACAGCCCGTGTTTCCGGATCAACCGGTGAAGGGTGCAGCGGGAGACGTCGAGAAGCTGCGCAGCGTCGGTGATGTTGTTGCCCGAGGCGGCGATCGCCTGCGCAATGACGTGTTTCTCGGCGCGCTCGCGGGCGTGGGCCAGCGTGGGAATAAGCGCATCGTTGTCGTGTTCGGGCTTGATCTCGGGCAGTGAGACCAGGTTGCCCTCGGCGAGCACGACGCCCCGCCGCACCCGGTTCATCAGTTCGCGGATGTTGCCGGGCCAGTCGTAATCGAGCATCGCCGCCTCGGTGGCCGGCGTGAACCGCTTGCGCTTGGCCCCCAGTTCCTCACAGAAGACGACAAGATAGTGATTCGCCAGTTCAAGCACGTCGGCACCACGCTCGGACAGCGGCGGCATCGCCAGGGGAAGCACGTCCAGGCGGAAGAACAGATCCTCGCGGAACTTGCCCTCCAGCACCGCGCGATCGAGGTCGACGTGCGTCGCGGCGATGATTCGGGCATCCACGGGCACACTCGTCTCGCCGCCGACTCGCTGGATCTCGGCCTGCTGGAGAAATCGCAACAGGTTAACCTGGACGTCGAGCGGCAGGTCGCCGATCTCGTCGAGAAAGAGCGTGCCGCCATGCGCCTGCTCCACCCAGCCGATCCGGCGCTTCGACGCGCCGGTGAAAGCCCCCTTTTCATGGCCGAACAGTTCCGACTGGATCAGGTTCGGGCTCAGGGTTCCACAGTTCACCGCGACGAACGGCTGGTCGGCCCGGTCCGACTGCCGGTGGATCGCGCGCGCCGCCAGTTCCTTGCCGGTGCCGGTCGGTCCGGTGATCAATACCGGCAGGTGATTGGCCGCGTAGCGGTGTATCTGCCGTCGGACCGCCTGCATGGCCTCGCTCCGACCGATCAATTGATCGCCATCGCTCGATTCCAGACCGCAGGCGACCTCGTCGGCATGCTGCAAGCCCGCCATGCGGGCCATCGTCCAGGCGTGGCCGATGGAAAAGGTCAGCCGGGCAGGGTCGATCGGAGCGAAGCAGAAGTCGAAGAAATAACCGTGTAGAAACCCGGCGTGGGCCGGATGCTCCGCCTGGCTCTTCTCGATGACGGCCACCAGTTGCAGGCAGGGAAACCGTCGGCAGAAGGCCGGCAACCAGCTCATCGTCGTTTGCATAGACCCGCGCAGGTCGATCAGGACCACGCTGACCGACTCACGCGTGAGTTCGCGCAGCAGATGCTCCCGGTCCTCCACCCCGGCCACCTCCCAGAGGAAGGGCTCGACGATACCGCGGATGTCGTCGAATGCCTCCTGCCCGCGCTGGCTGAGCACCGGCAAGCGTCGGGACATCCGTTGACCGCCGTTGACAGCGACTTCTCCAGGAGCATCCATCAGGCTTTCTCCCGTGTGGCTGGCCTGCACCTGAATGGGGCGACGATGGCCATTACCTGACAATAACTATATGCCTTTTACGAAAAATCCACAGCATTCGGGTTCTTGCGGTTCGCATCCTTCCTGCCAAGCCGGCTCGCCCGCGACATCCGGCGTCGTGTTTCCCCTGCATGCTGGGTTTCAATACACTCCATCGAGAAATTCCCTTTGCGACCAGCAGGCAGACACGACGTCTTGACTCACACCACGGACGCCCCCACCCCCATCACACCCGGCTTCATCGTGCTGCAGGGCAACCGCCTTGAGGGTTTGCGCGACCTGCTGGTCGAGTGGCTGGACCGCTATCCGCTCGAGCCGCTGGAGAACGAAACCCTGCTGGTGCAGAGCAACGGCATGGCACAGTGGCTGCGCCTGGCCCTGGGGCGGTCGTCCGCCGACGGCGGGCTCGGGGTGGCCACGGCCCTCGAGATGCTGTTGCCGGCGCGGCTGCAATGGCTGTGCTACCGCGCGGTACTGGGCCGGCAGGCGGTGCCGCCCGAGGCGCCGCTGGACAAGCCGCGCCTGGCCTGGCGACTGTTCCGCCTGCTGCGCGATCCCCGCGCCACCGTCGACCCGGTCTTCGAGCCGCTGCATCACTACATCGACGGCGACGAGTTTCGCGCCTGGCAGCTCGCCGCGCGGCTGGCCGACCAGTTCGACCAATACCAGGTCTACCGCGCCGACTGGCTGGCCCGCTGGGCCGATGGCGAGGCGGTGCTGCCCGGCCCGCTGGGCGAAATCCCGTCCGTGCCGGGGGAGGCACGCTGGCAGCCGGCACTGTGGCGGGCGATCCTCGATGACCTCCTGCGCTGCCCGCCGGAGGACGAGACCGGCGCGCCACTGCCCGCTCAACACGCCGGGCGGGCGCTGGTGCACCGTGCCTTCCTCGAGACGGTCGAGACGCAGGCCGAACGCCCGCCCGACCTGCCGCGACGGATCGTGGTCTTCGGCGTTTCCGCCCTTCCCCCGCAGGTACTCGAGGTGCTGGGCGCGGTGGCCCGCTGGACGCAGGTGATCGTCTGCGTGCAGAACCCCTGCCGACATTACTGGGGCGACATCGTCGAGGACCGCCACCTGTTCCGCGGCGTTTATCGCCGGGTGGCCGAGCGGAAGATCGACGCCGCACTCGACGAGCACGACCTCCACCAGCACGCCCACCCGCTGCTCGCCTCCTGGGGCAAGCAGGGGCGGGACCTGGTCCGTTTGGTCGACGAGTACGACCAGGCACCAGACCGCACCGCAGCCGGCGAGACCCTCAGCATCGACCTGTTCGAGACCCCGCGGGCCACCAACCTGCTCGGTCGCATCCAGACCGACCTGCTCGAGCTGGTTTCCCAGGCGGAGATCGAGGCCGAGCGACGCGAGGTGGACCCACAGGACGACTCGCTGCGTTTCACCGTCGCCCACACTCCGCTACGCGAGGTGGAAATCCTCCAGGACCAGCTGCTCGCCGCCTTCGATGCCGACCCGACGCTGCGCCCGCGTGACGTGATCGTCATGGTGCCGGACATGGCCGACTACGCCCCGGCCATCGGCGCGGTCTTCGGCCGCATCGACCGCGACGACCCGCGCTGGCTGCCCTTCGCCATCTCCGACCGCCCCGAGCGCGAGACCCACCCGATGCTGCGCGCGCTCGAAGCGCTGCTTCACTTGCCCGAATCGCGCCTCGCGGCCAGCGAGGTCATGGATCTGCTCGAGGTCGACGCCCTACGGGCGCGCTTCGGCATTGCCGCCGAGGACCTGTCCCGGCTGCACCACTGGATCGAGACCGCCGGCATCCGCTGGGGAATCGACGGCGCGCACCGCCACGCCTTCGGCCTGCCCGAAGGTGTCGAGCAGAACAGCTGGCGCTTCGGCCTCGATCGGCTGCTCTACGCGCACCTGGCCGGCATGGACGCCGACTGGCGCGGCATCGTGCCGGTCGCCGGCCTCGACGGCGGCAGCGCCGAGGCGATCGGCCCGCTGCACGCGCTGCTCGACGGCCTCGACCACTGGCGTGCCCGGCTGGGCGAGTCACGCAACCCGGCCGCCTGGGTGGCGTGCTTCGAGGAACTGGTCGAGGCGTTCTTCGACCCCGAGGCCATCCCGCGCGAGGACGACGCCAACCCGCTGGCCGAGCGCGAGACGGCGGTCAGCCTGCGCGATCGGGTGCTCGACGCCACGCGCGGCTGGCTTGCCGACTGCCGCGCGGCCGCCTTCGAGGAACCCATCGGCATCGAGACGGCACGCAGCGCCTGGCTCGAACGGCTCGACGAGCATCGCCTCAGCCAACGCTTCCTGGTGGGGTCGGTGAACTTCGCCACCCTCATGCCCATGCGCGCGATCCCCTTCCGCCAGGTCTACCTGCTGGGCATGAGCGATGCGGCCTACCCGCGACGCCGACCGTCGGCGGACTTCGACCTGATGGCCGGGCGCTACCGCCCCGGCGACCGCTCGCGGCGGGAGGACGACCGCTACCTGTTCCTCGAGGCGCTGCTCTCGGCGCGCGATCGCTTCTGGATCAGCTGGGTGGGCCGCGACGTGCGCGACAACCACGAGACCCCGGCCTCGGTGCTGGTCAACCAGCTGCGCGACCACGTCGACCGCGGCTGGTCGCCGCCGCCGGGCCGGCCGGAGGGCACCGCCTCGCAGGCGCTGACCCAAGAGCACCCCCTGCAACCATTCAGTCGCGACTACTTCGGCCCGGAGCGTCCCGATCTGTTCAGCTACGCGCGCGAGTGGTACCGGGTGCACGACACCTCGCTCCCCGCCCCGGCCGCCCGACGGACGGCGGCGATCGAAGAACTCCCCGTCCCCGCCCCGGGGGACCTCTCCCGCCTGCTCACCCGCCCCTGGCGCCTGTACTTCGGCGGGCACCTCGACGTCCCGCCGCGTTACGAGACCGCGTTGCCGGAAGACGACGAGCCGTTCTCGCTCGACCCGCTGGAGAAAAGCCAGCTCAGCCGGCGGCTGCTCGACGAGGTCTTGCCGCAGTTGCGTCGCGAGCCGGTGGCGGCCCTCTCGCCCGAGCTGGTCGAGACCCGCCTGCCCGGCTGGATCAATACCGCCTTCGCGCGCATCGCCGGCAGCGGGCGCTTGCCCCTGCCGCCGTTCGACGAGACGCTCCGCCACGAACACGCCGAGGCGCTCGCCCGGCAGCTGACCACCTGGGCGGCCTTCCAGTCCCGCTACCCGGACACCCTTGCCCCCCTGCGCCTCGACGAGCTCACGGGGGAAGACGGCATGCCGCGACTGGCCGGCGAGATCGATGACATCCGGCGCGGCGAGGACGGTGCCGTGCGGCCACGCCTGGTCAGCGGGCGGCTGCACAGCCGGTACGATCTCAAGTGGTACCGCATCGTGGGGGAATGGCCGGCCCACCTGGCCGCGCAACTCGGCGGCGAGCCGGTGACCACGTTCCTGATCAGCGAGTCGGACGCGCACAAGGACGAGTTGACCGAACGGCCGGTCGCCATCGACCCGGTCGATCCCGAAGAGGCCAAGGCGCTGCTGCTCGCCCTGAGTGAGCTGTGGATACGCGCGACCCGGGAACCGATCGCCGCCGAACCGCGCTCGCAGGTCGCCTGGGTGATCGCCGGCAGCGACGAAAAACGCCGGCCGAAGGCACGCGAGGGCTTCGAGCAGGCCACCGGCTACGACGCGGAGCTCAAGCGACTCTGGCCGGACTTCGACGCGCTCGCCGCTGATGCCGAGTACGCGGCAATCGCCGAGTCCGTCTACCTGCCGATCGCCCGGGCCACCCGTGGAAAGCATCGCAAGCGGCTCGACGCGGAGGAGGCCGAATGACCCAGCAGGAGCAATCACTCGACCCGATCACCTTCCCGCTCGAGGGCGGCCGGCTGATCGAGGCCAGCGCCGGTACCGGCAAGACGTTCACCATCTCGCTGCTCTACCTGCGCCTGGTGCTGGGCCATCGCGGTCCGGACCGGCCCGACGCGCGGCCACTCAGCCCGCCGGAGATCCTGGTGAGCACCTTCACCGAGGCGGCCGTCGCCGAGCTGCGCGACCGCATCCGCGCCCGCCTGCAGCAGGCTGCCTGGCTGTTCGCCGGCAGTATCGGGCCGCAGGACGTCGATCCGCCATTGCAGCGGCTCTACGAAGCCGTGCCGGCGGAAGATCGTCCCCGAGGCGCGTTCCTGCTGCAACGGGCCGCCGAGTGGATGGACGAGGCGGCGATCTTCACCATCCACGGTTTTTGCCAGCGGATGCTGCGCGAACACGCCTTCCACAGCCGCGCACTGTTCGAACAGGAACTGATGACCGACCTCGAACCGGTGATCCACGAGGCGGTACGCGACTTCTGGCGCACGCACGGCTACCCCCTGGCGCACCAGGACCACGGTCGCGCGCGCCAGTTCGCCCGGCTGCTGGGCGACCCCGCCACGCTGCGTGGGCGCATTCGCCACCTGATGGAGCGCGACGGCAGCCCGGTAGCCTACGACGAGGTGCTCGCGCATCGCTCCGACGAACTGCCCGATCCGGAGACGCTGCTCGGTCAGCTGGTCGAAATGCAGCAACGTGTCGATGCCCTCGAGGCGAAGGCGCGCGAGGCATGGCGATCGCAGCGCGACGAGCTGCACGCACTGTGGCAGGAGATACGTGAAGGCCTGCACGGCGGCAGTCACCGCGAGGCGAAGACCCCCGACTCACTGGCGGCGTGGCTCGCGGGCGTGGATGCCTGGGCCGCTGGCGAGGCGCCGCTCGAGGACAAGACCCTCGGCAAGCTCGTCAAGCCGCGGATGAAGGGCAAGTGGGAACGACCGCGACACCCGGCGCTCGACGCCATTTGCGACTGGCAAGAGACGGACAGCCGGTCCCAGGAGGAGACCGAGCGGGTCCAACCAGCCCTGGAGGCCTTCGCCGCGCTGTGGATCCGCGAGCGCATCGCCACGCTGCTCGCCCGCCGCCGGGCCATGGGATTCCAGGACATGCTCATCCAGATGCGCGAGGCCGTCGAGCCGACGACCAACCCCAACGCCGCCGACATGATCGCCGCGATCCGCGCGCAGTACCCCATCGCCCTGATCGACGAGTTCCAGGACACCGATCCACTGCAATACGCGATCTTCTCCGCCATCTACCCGCTCGAGCAGGAGCCGGCGAACGCGGACCATGCCATCGTGCTGATCGGCGACCCCAAGCAGGCGATCTACAGTTTCCGTGGCGCCGACATCCACAGCTACCTCACCGCCCGGCGCGCCACCGCCGGCCGCCACGCCAGCCTGCCGTGCAACTTCCGCTCCACCGAGGCGATGGTCAAGGCCGTCAACCGGCTGTTCGCGCTCGCCGACGAGCACCCCGACGGCGCTTTCCGCTTTGCCGCCGGCGAGGGAGAGAACGCGGTTCCCTTTCACCCGGTCGAAGCCCGGGGACGCTCGGCGCGGCTGGTCGACGTCTCGGGCCGGGAGCTCCCCGCCCTGACTTGCTGGAGCACGCCGGCCGACGAGGAATGGAACACCGGCGATTTCACTCGCGAGATGGCCCGGCGCGCGGCCGGCGAGATCGCCGTGATGCTCAACGAGGGCCAGGCCGGGCGGCTGGCGCTGGCGGGCGACGAGGAGCGTCACGGCATCCAGCCGCGCGACATCGCCGTGCTGGTGCGCAAGGGCGAACAGGCCGACGCCGTCCGCCAGGCACTGGGTGAGTTCGGCGTGCCGGCGGTGTACCTCTCGGAGAAGACCTCCGTGTTCGCCTCCACCGAGGCGGGCGACCTGCTGCTCTGGCTGGAGGCGCTGGCCGAGCCGGACCGCAGCGCACGCATCCGCCAGGCCCTCTCCACGGCCAGCCTCGCCCTCTCGCTCGACGAGATGGAGGCGCAACTGACCGACGAGCTCACCTTCGACGAAACCTGTCAGCGTTTTCACCACTGGCACCGTGCCTGGCGCGAACAGGGCGTGCTTGCTGCCTTGCTCGGCCTGATGCACCACTTCGACGTGCCCGCCCGCCTGCTCTCGGAGGCCGAGCGCGGGCAGCGACGCGGCGAACGCCGGCTGACCAACCTGCTGCACCTGGCCGAATGGCTGCAGGGCGTCGACCACGACGTCGACGGCGAAGCCGCCCTGGTCCACCGACTGCACCAGGCGATAACCGACGGCGGCCGCGAACAGGAGATCCGGCTGGAACAGGACAGCGAGATGGTACGTATCGTCACCATCCATGGCGCCAAGGGCCTGCAATACCCCCTGGTGTTCCTGCCCTTCGCCGCCCTGATGGGCAAGGACGGCTCCGAGGCATCAAGGAAGAAAAACAAGGCCGCCGAGCCCACCCGCCGTCACCGCCACGGCGAGAACGTCTGGGACATGCACCCCGACGAGGCAGCCCGCGAGCGCGCCGCGCGCGAGGCCATCGCCGAGGAGATCCGCCTGCTCTACGTCGCGCTGACCCGCGCGGAGTTCGCCTGCTGGCTCGGCGCCGGGCCGGTGGCCATCGGCGGCAAGGGGTTCAACCCGGGCCTGACCGCCTTCGGCCAGTTCCTGGGCTTCCCGCCGGGCGCGGAGGCCGAGCACCACGAGGTGATCGCCGCGCTGGAACGCTGGGCCGAGGGCGATGGCATCGTCCTCGAGCCGGTCCCCGAGCCGCGCGACCCGGCGGTGCACCGTTTCCACGCCCCGCCGCTGCCGGCGCTCCACGGCCCGCGCGAGCCGACCTTCGCCGCCTTCGAGCCATGGTGGATCGCGAGCTTCTCGGCTCTGACCCGCGCTCTCGCGCACGGGGGGGCCCTGTCGGCGCCCGAAGTGGCCCGCGACGAGCAGCGCCTGGAGGTCGAGGTCGCCGAAAGCCCCAGCGGCACCCCGGCGATCGACACGGCCGCCCGCCGGGCGACGGGCGTCCACGCCCTGCCGCGCGGCGCGCAGATCGGCACCCTGCTGCACGACCTGATCGAGGCGATCGCCGCCGACGGCTTTGCCCGGTACGCGGGCCGGCCCGAGGCCTTGCGCGAACGCATCGCCGCTACCGCACACCGCGGGTTGCGCACGCTTGACGACCCGCGGCAGGAGGACGTCGCCGTGCTGCTCGACCGCCTGCTCGCCGCGCGGTGGGCCCTCCCCGACGCCGCGCCCATGGCGCTTGCCGGCCTGTCGCGCTACCGCACCGAGATGGAGTTCTGGCTCGCCGCCGACGGCGTCGACGCCGGACGCCTCGATGCGCTGGTCTGCGAGGCGGTAATGCCGGGACGCGAGCGTCCGCGCCTGTCCGCCCAGGCAATCTCCGGCATGCTCAAGGGCTTCATCGACCTGACCGTCGCCCACGACAGTCGCTACTACGTGCTCGACTGGAAATCCAACTGGCTGGGGCCGGACGCGGCGGCCTACACCCCCGAAGCGATCGAGGCGGCCATGCTCGATCACCGCTACGACCTGCAGTTCGTGCTCTACCTGCTCGCCCTGCACCGCCACCTGTCAGAACGCCTGCCCGACTACGATTACGACCGCCACCTCGGCGGGGCCGTCTACGTGTTCCTGCGCGGGGTCGAGCCGCCCGGCGAGAACGGCGCGCCGCGCAATGGCGGCGTGTACGCCTGCCGCCCCGACCGGCGGTTGATCGAAGCGCTCGACCGGCTGTTCACCGGCGAGACGGAGGACGCGGCATGAGCGAGCAACCCGATCTATTCGAACGCGCGACACACCCGGCACTGACGACTCCCGCCGCGCTCGACGATCTGCTGGACGCCTGGGTCGAGGCCGGCTGGCTGCGCCGGATCGACCGGGCGGTGGCGACCTTTCTGCGCCGACACGCCCCGGGGACCCCGCCCCTGGCGGCCCTGGCCGCCGTGCTGGCCAGCCACCAGGGCGGCGGCGGACACGTCTGCCTGGACCTGGCCGAGGTGCTCGCCCGACCCGACCTGACGCTGCGCCTGCCGCCGGCCGACCCGCTCCGACCCGGCCCGGTCGACGTGCCCACGCCACAGGCGGTGCTCGCCGGGGTGTCGCTTTCGGACTGGCGCGAATGCCTCCTCGACCACCCGGCCGTCTGCCGCCGCGACTGGAACCCGGACGACGACCCGACGGGGGATGGCCGTCCGCTGGTCCTGGTCGACACACCGGCCCCGCAGCTCTACCTGCGGCGCTACTGGCAGGTCGAGGGCGACGTCGCCGCGGGCCTCGCCCGGCTGGCGGACCCGCACCGCAACGACGCAATCCGCCCCGAGTTCGTCCGTCCAATTCTCGATGCCCTCTACCCGCCCCGCGCCGGCGGCGAATCCAGCGACTGGCAGAAACTCGCCTGCGCGCTGGCCATCCGCGAGGCATTCGCCGTGATCACCGGGGGACCGGGCACCGGCAAGACCACGACGGTGGTCCGGTTGCTGGCCGCGCTGCTTGCGCTGGACGCCCGTGACGACGCAACCCCGCCCCGCATCGCCCTCTGCGCGCCCACCGGAAAGGCCGCCGCCCGGCTGGGCGAATCCATCGGCGACAAGGTCGGCGAGATCGCCCGCCTGCCCGACAACGACTTTCCCGGCGGTTTCTGGGCCCGCATCGCCGAGCGCCTGCCGGTCGAGGTGCGCACTATCCACCGCCTGATCGGCACCCGCCCACTGGCCGAGCGCCCCCGTCACCACCGTCATGCACCACTCGACATCGACATCGTCGTGGTCGACGAGGCCTCGATGGTGGGGCTCGAACTGATGGCCCAGCTGGTCGACGCCCTGCCGCCCCACGCGCGGCTGGTGCTGCTGGGCGACAAGGACCAGCTCGCCTCGGTGGAGGCCGGCGCCGTGCTCGGCGAACTCTGCCGGGGAGCCGAACGCGGCGATTACCCCGCCGGGCTGGCCGAATGGCTGGAAGGCGCGTCCGGCGAACGCATCGAGCCGGGCAAGAATGGCGAAGAAACTGGGGCACCGGCCGACGAGGTGGCGAACCATGTCGCCATGTTGCGCCACTCCCACCGCTTCGGCCACGCCAGCGCCATCGGGCGGCTGGCCCGGGCGGTCAACGCCGGCGATGCCGAAAGCGCCCTGGCGATACTTCAAACGGACTCGCCGGAAGGGGAGGTTGAATGGCGACAGACCCGGCTCGACGGTCCGTCCAACGAGTCCGCCCTGGCCGAGACCGTGCTCGCCGGCGTGCGCCCCTGGCTCGCCGCCATCCGCGACGGCGCGGGTTTCGACCCCGACTCGGCGGCCGACCGGAAGCGACTGGCCGGGATCTTCGCCGATCACAACGGCTTCCAACTGCTTTGCGCCCTTCGACGGGGGCCGAGCGGGGTGGAGGGGCTCAATGACCGGATCGAGCGCTGGCTGAACGGCGCCGGACTGGTCGAGGCGTGCGCCGGCGGCTGGTATGCGGGACGCCCGGTGATCGTCACGCGCAACGACCCTCAGCTGGGCCTGGCCAACGGCGACATGGGACTGACGGTGCCCCTGCGTGGCGCCGTGGCGCCGCCGACATTGCGCGTGGTCTTCCCCACCGCCCCCGACGAGGACGGCCTGCCGAGCTGGCGCTGGATCAGCCCGGCCCGCCTGGGTGACGCCGAGACCGCCTGGGCGCTGACCGTGCACAAGTCGCAGGGCTCGGAGTTCGACCAGGTGGCGATGGTTCTGCCCGAGCGACCCAACCCCGTGCTCACCCGCGAACTGATCTACACCGGGATCACACGCGCCCGGGCACGATTCGGCCTGTTCTCGCTCGAGCCCGGCACCCACGCCCCCGCCGCGGCCGACGTGCTGCGTCGTGCCGTCGAGACCACCACCCGGCGCAGCGGGAACCTTCGACGGCGGCTGGCCCAGGCGATGCGGAACGCCTGAACGTCGCGTTGGCACAAACCGCCGTCAACGATTAGGCTTGTCTGTCCCGTCACGACCAGCGAAACCGTTCGATATGCGCTTGACTCAGGACGATCGCGGCCGCCGATTCGTCATCCGCGGCTTCTCCGACTCCCACGTGACCGTCAACGACCAGGAACTGCGCGAGTCCTTCCTGCTCACGCCCGAGTCCCTGGACGCCGAGGTGGCAGTCGACGATCTCGACGCCCTGTCGACCCGGGGCGAGGCGCTGCTGCTGCGCGACGAACCGGAAGTCGTCATCGTCGGCACGGGCGGCCGTACCCGCATGGGACCGGCCAGCCTGTCCGCCGCGCTGATGCGCCGCGGGGTGGGCATCGAGTACATGGACACGGCCGCGGCCCTGCGCACCTATACCGTGCTCGCCTCGGAACTGCGCCGGGTCAGCCTGCTGGTACTGTTCTGACCGCAGTCGATTCCCTCTTCCATGCCCTTGCAGACAAGATTCCCCGAATGACCGAAACCCTGATTCCCGGCAAGGACGCGCCGCTCGAGGACACCATCACCCGCGTCCGGAACCGGCTGGCCGAGCTCGGCTTCGACGTCGAGCCGAGCCTGTGGCGCAACCCGCTACCCAACTGCTGGTCGGTCCACATCAAGGATCGGGGTTGCCCGGCGCTGTTCACCAACGGCAAGGGCGCGACCCGCGAGGCGGCGCTTGCCTCGGCGCTGGGCGAATTCGTCGAACGGCTCGCCTCGCAGTATTTCTTCGCCGATTTCCACTGGCACCGGGAAGACGCGAGCGTGGATGGCCGCAGCCTGCACGACCCGGCCGAACGCTGGTTCACGCTCGATCAACCCGGCGAGCGCCCCGAGGGACTGCTCGACGACCGCCTGTGGCGCTTCTACGGTGGCGAGGCACTCGAATCCGCCGCCGACTGGGCCGACCTGAACTCCGGCGACCCCGAACGCATCTGCGCCCTGCCCTTCATCCGCCAGCGCGACGGGGCGAGCATCTATTTCCCGGTCAACGTGGTCGGCAACCTCTACGTCTCCAACGGGCTCTCAGCCGGCAACACGCTCGCCGAGACGCACACCCAGGGGCTCTCGGAGGTCTTCGAACGCTCGGTCAAGGAACAGGTGATCACCGAGGGTATCGCCCTGCCGGAAATCCCCGACGAGGTGGTGGACCGGTTCCCGGCCAGCCGGGAGGCACTGGAGGCGCTCAACGAGTCCGGTTTTGCCGCGCGCGCCTTCGACGCCTCGCTCGGCGGGCGTTTCCCGGTGATCTGCGTGCTGCTCTACGACCCGGAGACCGGCGGCGTGTTCGCCTCGTTCGGCGCCCATCCGCGCTTCGACGTCGCCCTCGAGCGCACGCTGACCGAACTGGTGCAGGGACGCGACCTCGACGACCTGCACGCCTTCCCGGCGCCGACCACCGACCGGGAGCTGGCGGCCGACCCGGACAATATCGAGCTCCACTTCATCGACTCCTCCGGCATCCTGCCCTGGACGATGCTGCGCGACGAGCCGGACTACCCGTTCACGCCCTGGGGCATGGAGCCCGACGACGACACCGGCAAGACCCGCCACGAGCAGAACGTCGAATACGAGCAGGCCCTGATCGCCACGTTCCACGAGCTGGGCCACGACGTCTACATCGCCGACTTCGGGCATCTCGGGCTGCCGGCCTGCCGTATCCTCGTGCCGGGCGTCTCCGAGATCTATCCCGTCGAGGAACTGGTCGAGCGCAACAACAACCAGGGCCTCGGGCTGCTGCCCTGGTTCCAGCGCCTCGACGAACTCACACCGGAGGAAAGCGGCGAGTTCGCCGAGGCCATCGCCGACCTGGCCCTGGACCCGCTCACGCCGGTGAGCGACGTGATCGGCCTCTGCGCCGGGCCCGAGTCGGCCTGGTCCGGCACCCGCATCGGGGAAATCGAAGTGCTGGCACGCCTCCACGCCGATTCGGCCGAGCCGCGCGATCCCGACGAGATCGGCCTGGACCTCGACTGGCTCGCGGACGTCCCGCCCTTGCCGACCCATCGACAACGCCGTTACCGCGCCGCCCGGGTTGTGTGGCAGCTCGAACGGGAGGCGGGGATGGCCTCGCAGGCAGCTCGCCGGTCCCTCGAGGCGCTGTTCCCGGGCGATACGGTCGACGAGGCCCGGCAGGTACTGTCGGGTCAATGGGGCTATCATCCCCTCACGTCGCTGGAGCCCGGCTTTCGCAACGAGGCCCGTCACGCGGCGCTGATCGACGCCTACCGGCGCGCCTACCGGGCCAAGCTGGATCGAACCAACTGAGCGAGGAGCACCGGACACGCATGGATGCCACCATCTGCCCCAGCATCATCGATCGGACCGCGACAATCGTCGTCGGTCAGCGTGCGGCGATCCGCAAGGCGCTGACCTGCATCCTCGCCGGCGGCCACCTGCTGATCGAGGACCTGCCCGGCCTGGGCAAGACGACGCTGGCCCACACGCTGGCGCAGGTGCTCGGCCTGTCGTTCAAGCGCCTGCAGTTCACCGCCGACATGCTGCCGGCCGATGTGGTGGGCAGTTCGATCTTCCAGCCGGGCGGCTCTGGCGCGCCCGCGGGTTTTCGTTTCATGCCCGGCCCGGTGTTCACCCAGATGCTGCTGGCCGACGAGATCAATCGCGCGCCGCCCAAGGTACAGAGCGCCCTGCTCGAGGCGATGGAGGAACGCCAGGTCACGGTCGACGGCAAGCGCTACCCGTTGCCGGCGGTGTTCTTCGTCATCGCCACCCAGAACCCGCTCGAACAGGCCGGCACCTACCCGCTGCCCGAGTCGCAGCTCGACCGGTTCGCCATGGTGATCCGCCTCGGCTACCCGGATGCCGAGACCGAGCGCGAAATGCTGCTCTCCGGCGGCGGCCGGGCGCACCTGGCCGAGCTGGAACCCGTCGTGGACGTCGAGGGTTTGCAGCGCCTGCGGGCGCAGGCGACGCGGGTCCACGTCGCCACGCGTATCGCCGGGTACGTCCAGTCGCTGATGGCGGCCAGCCGCGAGGCGCCGGAATTCCGCGTCGGGCTCTCGCCCCGGGCCGGACTGATGCTGCTGAACCTTGCCCGGGCCTGGGCGTTGATCGATCAGCGTGACCACGTCCTGCCCGACGACGTCCAGGCGGTGTTGCCGGATCTGGTCAACCACCGCGTCGGCATGGACGGGCACGACGGTCGCGACGCCGCCGACCTGTTGCTGGACCGCGTGCCGACGCCGTAGCCTCGTCGCGCCGACGCATTCCTGTCGAGGTTCGCCGTGGCCCAGCAAACGCTCTCATCCCCGTGGATCCGCCCCCGCCGCTTCGCCCTGGG
>CAYUAO010000023.1:0-20676 GCA_964442775.1 uncultured Halothiobacillus sp.
ATCTGCCCGGCTCAAGGCGCGCTTCAGCGGTATGGCATTCGTGCAGAGTTTCCCTTCAGGGAGGGTAGCCCAGCGCCTCGCCGGCGGACAGGGAGCCAAGGGCGGCGACCAGCGGATACGACATCGACGGGGGCGGCCGGGTCGCAAGGGAACGACACTGCCCGCACCGCCCGCTCATCCCGGCCGACAACGCGCCAGCACGCGGTACGGGCCGGGGTAGCCGTCGCGACCGGACTCGACCAGCACCAGGGTGTCGGCGAACCAGTGGATCGGCTCCGCCAGCTCCGAGCAGGCCGGTGGCCGGGCATGGCGGCGCAGGCTGACGTGCGCCTCGAACGGTCGGTCGGCGGTCGCCACCCCGCAGGCAAGACACAGCCCGCGGGCCCGTTCGGCCAACTGACCCAGTTCCCGGGGAGAACGACTCGGCCCCGCCCAGACCACCCGCGGGCCGCCGAAATGGCCCGCGCGGTCCAACAGGATCGGAATCGGATCGAAATGCAGCCTCGCCAGTCGCTCGGCCAGGCAGTCGGCCCGTGCCGCATCGATGGTTCCCGGGAAGGCGAGCGTCAGATGCAGGTGCGCCCGCGGCACCGCCCGGCCGCCGACATCCAGCCCGCGTGCCAGGTGGTGGAGGGCCGCACGCGTGGGCTCGTCCGGCCACAGCGCGAGGAAGACCCGCTTCGTCGCGCCCGCGCCCGGCTTTCCCGCCTCGCCATTGCGACTCAAGACGGCTCACTCTTGGCGGCAAGCCGATTGCGCACCTCGGCCAGCAACTCGCAGGAGCGACAGCGCGCGGCGTGATCGAAGCTCGAGTTGGTGACGATCAGCTCGTCTGCCTCGGTCGCCTTGAGGAATCGTTCGATCTCCGCTTCGACCGTCTCGGGTGAGCCTATCGCCGAACAGGCCATGGTCCGCTCGATGACCTGTCGTTCGAACCGATCGACCCGCTCGCGATAGCCGGTGACCGGCGGCGGAATCGGACGGGGGCGGCCCTGTCGCAGGGCGACGAAGGATTGCTCCATGGAACTGGCGTGGAAACATGCCTGCTCGTCCGTGTCCGCCACGTAGGCATTGAAGCCCACCATCGCGTAGGGCCGGTCGAGGAAACGCGACGGACGGAAATGTTCACGGTAATGCGCCAACGCCGGCATCAGGTCGCCCGGGGCGAAGTGCGAGGCGAAGGCGTACGGCAACCCCAGGGCCGCAGCGAGCTGCGCGCCGAACAGGCTCGATCCCAGGATCCACACCGGCACCCGCGTCCCAGCGCCAGGGATCGCCCGCACCGCCTGGCCGGGCTCGGGATCGTCCAGCAGGGCAAGCACCTCGGCCACGTCGTCGGGAAAGCGATTGGGATCACTGCCCTCGCGACGCAAGGCGCGCGCGGTGGTCTGGTCCGTGCCCGGCGCGCGACCCAGCCCCAGGTCGATCCGCCCCGGGAACAGGGTATCCAGCGTGCCGAACTGTTCGGCGACAACCAGCGGCGAATGGTTGGGCAGCATGATGCCGCCGGCACCGACGCGAATGCGGTGGGTGGCCGCGGCCACCTGGCCGATCACCACTGCCGTGGCGGCGCTGGCGATGCCCGGCATGTTGTGGTGCTCGGCCAGCCAGTAACGCCGGTAACCAAGGTCTTCGGCGTGGCGGGCGAGATCGACGCTGTTGGCCAGTGCCGTGGCGGCATCCGAGCCCTCGGTGATCGGGGCGAGATCCAGAATCGAGAACGGAGTCATGCGGTCAGTCTACGCCCCTGACTGGCCACGATTCACGCACCGACCCGGGCGATCCCCGGGGCGGCGCGCCGTTCAGGACGCCTTCTTGTCGGGCAGGTCACCGCCCACCCGGCCGCGCGACACTCGGGTCGAGCGTCGATCGCTCTCGGGGGGCTTCTCGCGCGGGCCGCCGATCCAGTCCGACAGCTCGTCGGTGGTATGCCGCGTCTGCGCCAGCAGTTCGCCGATCTCGCCAACGGAGACGGAGGAGCGCTTGGCCAGGGCGCGGACCTCCTCGGCCACCACCGCGAACCCGCGGCCATGCGGCCCGGCGCGCGCCGCCTCGATCGCCGCGTTCAGTGAGAGCAGGTTGGTCTGGTCGGCAATGCCGTCGATCGACCGGACAATGCCGCCGATCCGGCCGAGCACTCCTTCGAGGGCCGAACGCGTGTGGTCCACCATCCGGTTGCGCTCGGAGACGTCCGTGCCGTAGGCGATCAGCTTGACCAGATTGCCGCTCTCGTCCACGACCGGGTTGAGCATCACCTCGAGATCCAGCGCCTCGCCGTCGGCCCGCGAGAGGCTGAGCGTGTTGGTGATCGAGGTCCGGGCGGCCAGCTTCTTCCAGTCGGCGTCCTTGACCTGCTCACGTATCCGCGCCCGTTCGAGCGCCTTGCGCTCGCTGTCCACGCCCAGCCAGTCGACCAGGACCTGGTTGCAGGACAACGGCGAGCCCTCGGCATCCAGCTCGACCACCGCCTGGGTTCGACGAATGGCGTCGAGCTTCACCTGGTTCTCGAGGTTGTCCCGCTTGCGATCCGTGATGTTGGCCTGGATCGAGATATAGCGGATGATCCGCCCACGCTCGTCGCACACGGGGTTGATCACCAGCGAGATCCAGTAGGATTTTCCCCACTTGTCGTAGTTGAGTATCTCCTCGTAGAACGGCTCGCCGCTGGCCAGGCCCTGGCGCACCCGGTCCACGTCCGCCGGGTCCGTGTCCTTGCCCTGCAGCAGGTCCCCCGGCCTTTCACCGAGCACCTCGGCGGTCTCGAAGCCGGTCAGGCTGGTAAAGCCGCGATTGACGTACTCGATCCGGCCGTCCGCATCCGTGATGATGACCGAGTTGTTGGTCTCGTCCGCCACCAGCGAGAGCAGCCGCATCTTCTCGCGCTGCTCGACCTGCTCGGTGATGTCCCGCGCGAACGCGGTGTAGAGGGTGCGATCCTTCAGCACCGTCTTCGACAGGGAAAGGTTCAACCAGAACTTCTCGCCGTTCTTGCGCTGCGAGTCCAGTTCGAGCGACTGGCCCACCAGGCGGTCCTCCCCGGTGCGCCGGTTGCGATTGACGTATTCGTCGTGGTTTGACTGGTGCCGTTCGGGCACCAGCATCCGCACGTTCCGCCCGATCACCTCGTCGCGGTCGTAGCCCCAAAGCCGCTCCGCGGCGGCGTTGAAGAAGGTCACGCAGTTCTTCTCGTCGATCGTGACCACCGCGTCGGCGGCCTGCTCGAGCGTCTGCGACATCTGCTCGCGCAGTTCCTTCTCCCGGGTGATGTCCCGGGCAAAGGCGACATAGCCCTGACCACCAAAGATCTCGATGCCGAACAGCGACAGGCTGATCGGAATCTCCCGACCGCTGGCGTGCGGCAGGTCCATTTCCACCGTCGAATCGACCAGGCGGTTTTCCCCCGTACGCCGGTGCCGGTCGATGTAGCCGTCGTGCCTGTCCTGGTGCGCTTGAGGCACCAACAACTTGACGTTCCGGCCGATGACGGACCCGGCGTCGCGCCCCCAGAGCCGTTCGGCGGCCGGGTTGAAGAACACTACTTCGTTGTTGCCGTCGACGATGACGACCGCCTCCAGCGATTTCTCGAGGATGGCCCCGAAGGGAATATCACGCCGGGAAATCCGACCCCAAAACGAACCGCGCTTGCTGACCATGATCGCCGACCGCCACCTGTATATTCAAAAGTCACAGGATAGACCTTTTGTACAGGCACTGTAATGCTTTTGCATAACTTTGTGACCACGTGCTCCCCGGCACGACACCACGGCGGGCGCGGCAACATCCACCAGGCCGATACAGGCCGCGGTGGTGCTCCGATCCTCCCGCCACGACCACCCACCGACCCGGTCTCGAACCACTGACGTGACCCGCCCGGGACAACGCGCCACCCGGCGGTCGCAAACGGCGTGCCTCGATCCAAGCGGCAGCGCGCAGACGTGGCAGCCATGCACCCACCGCCGGCAAGGATCGCAACCAGAGGGGATGTCGCGGTTGCACATGCCAATGGTTCTCATGTAGATTGCCTTCCGCGACACGGATCGTCATCACGTCTTCATAAATTTCTGCAACCCAATCCGTGAGAACGCCTGCCATGACTCCAACCCATCGAGCCCAGCGAACGACCGTCAATCGCGCCGTCCGGCACTGCCTGGCACTCTCCCTGCCCTGTCTCGTCCTGGGCGTCGGCGGCGCCCAGGCCGCCGAGGAATCCTCCGAGACCGTGGTGCTCGACCAGGTGGTCGTGGAAGGCGGCGGCTTCTTCGAGCCGACCGAACGCACCGGCCAGTACAGCGCCCCACCCTCCTCGTCCGCCACCGGCCTGACGCTGACCGCGCGGGAGACGCCGCAATCGCTGTCGGTGATCACCAACCAGCAGATCGAGGATTTCCGGCTCGATGACGTCAACAGCGCCCTTGAGTCCACGCCGGGGGTCACCGTCGAACAACCGGAGACCGACCGGACCTACTACACCTCGCGTGGCTTCACCATCCAGCGCTTCCAGATCGACGGCGTCGGCGCCCCCCTGCCCTACGACAACACGCAGGGCGATATCGACACCGCCGTCTATGACCGCATCGAGGTGGTCCGCGGCGCCAACGGCCTGATGTCCGGTAGCGGCACCCCGTCGGCGACGGTGAACTTCATCCGCAAGCGTCCCACGGCCGAGACGCAGGCCTCCGCCGGCGTGTCGGCCGGCTCCTGGGATCGTCGTCGCATCGAAGGGGATGTCTCGGGCTCGCTATTCGGCAGCGACCGGGTACGGGGCCGACTGGTGGTCGCGGCCGAGGATGGTGATTCGTATCTCGATCGGCACGGCCGGGAGCGCCAGGTCGCCTACGGTGTGATCGAGGCCGATCTCACCGACTCCACCCTGCTTACCGCCGGCCACACCTGGCAGAACAACGACAGCGACAGCCCCCTTTGGGGTGCATTGCCGATGTATTACAAGGACGGCTCACCCACGAATTACGATCGGTCGGCCAGCTCCTCGCCCGACTGGAGCTACTGGGACAACGAGGAGGAGCGCAGCTTCGTCGAACTGCGGCAGGGACTGCCGGGCGGCTGGGAGGCGACCCTGACGGGCACTCACATCGACTCGGACTCCGACAGCGAAATTTTTTATCTTTACGATCCCCTTAATCCGGATCTGGGTCTGTACCCACAGTTAACGCCGGGAACGTCCGAGGATCTGCAGATCATCATGGACAACTACCGTTACGAGAACGAGCAATGGGTCGCCGACGCGCAGGCGAAGGGGCCGTTCCAACTCTTCGGCCGCGAGCACGAGGGCATGGTCGGGGCCAACTGGAGCAAATCGACCGTCAAGGACAATTCCTCACTCGTCTATGACACCAGCGATATCGATGTCCCGCTCGATGAATGGGATGGCTCCTTCCCGCGTCCGGACTTCGCCGCCGATGGAACGCCTGACAGCAGCGACTTCACCCAGGAAGAGACGTCGATCTACGGCGCGACTCGCCTGAACATCACCGACCGCACGACGGCCATTCTCGGGGCGCGTGCCACCTGGCTGGAGAACACGGGCATCAGCTACCAGGTCGCCCGCGACAGCGAATACGACGCCGAGGTCGTCCCCTACGCCGGCCTGGTGTACGACCTGACCGACACCCTGTCGGCCTACGCGAGCTACACCGAGATCTTCGAGCCGCAGAACGAGGTCACCGAGGACTACCAGCAACTGCCGCCCATCGAGGGCCGCAGCTACGAGGTCGGTCTCAAGGCGGCCCTGTTCGACGAGCGCGTCGATGCCACCGCCGCCGTGTTCCGCACCGAGCAGAACAACACCGCCGAGGAAGCCGGCGCCTTCGCCAATCCGCGCCCCGGCTACTTCAGCTACCACGAACCCACGGGCGACCTGACCAGCGAGGGCATCGAACTCACGCTGGCCGGCGAGATCCTGCCGGGATGGCGTGCCAGCGGTGGCTACACCTACCAGCAGATCGAGGATCAGGACGGCGAACGCGCCCGCACCTTCGTCCCCGAGCAGATGCTGCGCGCGCAGACCACCTACCGCCTGCCGTTCCTGCCCCAGGCGACCGTCGGCGGCCAGCTCCGCTGGCAGAGCGAGACCTACCGCGACCAGCAGTACAACACCGGGGAGACCCGTCAGGACGAGTACCTGGTCACCGACCTGATGGCGCGCTACGAGTTCTCCGACAACCTGAGCGCCTCGCTCAACGTCAACAACGTCGGCAACGAGAAGTACCTCAACAGCGTCGAGTACGATCAGGCGTTCTACGGCGAGCCGCGAAACGTGATGGTCAACCTCGACTGGAAGTTCTGAGTCCGTCGCAACTCCGGCAGAGCCCCGCCAGCGAGCGGGGCTTTTTTTGGCTCCGTGACCCGCCGCGGGGAGCCCGGTCCTGCAGTGGCGGCCCGAGGTGCGACAACCAAGGGAGATACAGGAGAGCCGACGAGGCGGCCTGGAGGGCGGATTCCCGCACCGACCCGGTCGCCTCATGGCCGGTCGCCTCATGGTTAGGGGAGCGGACAGTCGCTCTCGGTTGATTCACGCCGGCCTGAAGAAACCGACGGATCTCCAAGGCGAACGAGTCAGCGACCGGGCAGATACCCCTGCAAGACGACGACACTACTGATCCTGCCGGTTAACCAGACAACCGACGGAGTCACCGGAAGCCCGCGGCCAGTGTCTCCAAGCCTATGTCTGGAAACGCCGCAGCGCCCAGAGGAAGTAGGTGCCGCCGATCAGCGAGGCGACCAGCCCGGCGGGGATCTCGTGGGGGAACAGGACCTGCCGGCCGATCCAGTCGGCCAGCGCCATCAGGCCCATGCCGATCAGGGCCGCGCCCAGCAGGTGGTCGCGGGCGCGGGACAGGCCCAGCAGGCGGGCCATGTGGGGGGCGAGCAGCCCGATGAACGACAGCGGGCCGATGACCAGGGTCGCCGCGGCGGTCATCACCGCCGCGAGGACCAGCACGGCCAGCCGACCGCGCGTGACCGGGACCCCCACCGCCCGGCTGACCGCCGCGCCCAGCGGGAAACACTCCAGCCAGCGGGAGAGCAGCAGGGCGATGCCGAGGGCCGCGCTACCCAGCGCCAGGACCAGCAACGCCTGGTCGAGGCCGACGTAGTAGGTCGAGCCCGACAGCCAGGCCACGATCTGCTGGCCGCGCGGGTCGCTGCCGGCCAGCACCAGCGCGCGGACCGCCTCGGCCAACGCCATGATCGCCACGCCGGTCAGCAGCAGACGCTCGGGCAGGAACCCGGAGCGACGGTTGAGCACGATCAGCACCGCCAGGACCGTCAGCGCACCGGCCACACCCAGCGCGGCGAGCAGCGAGGCGCTCGCCGCTGGCAGCAGCACGATGCCCAGCAAGAGGAAGATCGACACCCCGCCACTGATCCCCAGCACCTCGGGACTGGCCATCGGGTTGCCGCTCAGGCGTTGCAGCAGGGTGCCGGCGACGGCCAGCAGCAGGCCCGCGCCGGCCGCCGCCAGCAGTCTTGGCAGGCGCCACTCCCACACGGAAGACGCGCCGGCGATCCACGACCAGCCATCGGCGAGATGGCCACTGAGCAGCGACAGGGCGACGACGGGCGGCATCAGCAGGGCCAGGATCACCAGCCTCCGGGTCGGCTGATCCGCGCGCGGCCAACCGGTGGCCATGGAGTCCGGCGGCGTCCGGCCGGTCAGCCGCAGTCGCGGGATCAGCCAGAGCAGCATCGGGGCACCCAGGGCCGCGGTCATCGCCCCGGTCGGAATCATGGTGGGCAGCCAGGCGGCCAGGTGCTGCAGGGAGAGGTCGGTGACCGCGAGCAGCAACGCCCCGATCAGCATCGACCAGACCACCCGCTCCCCGAGCCGATGCGCGCCCAGCAGGCGGGCGATGTTCGGCGCGGCAAGGCCGATGAACCCGATCAGGCCCACCACGCTGACCGTTACCGCGGTGAGGAACACCGCCACCCCGAGCGCGGCCAGGCGCAGGAAGGCGAGGTTCACGCCCAGCGCGCGCCCGCTGGCGTCGTCCAGCTCCAGCAGTCGCAACGGGCGGAGCAGCAGCCAGGCGACGACCAGCGCGATCGCCAGCCGCGGCAGGAGGAACCCGGCGTCGTGCCAGCCGTCCTGCGCCAGCGACCCGGCGCCCCAGATCAGCAGGCCCTGCAGGGTTTCCTGGTTGAACAGCAGCAGCACCATCGCCAGCGCGCCGAAATAGAGGTTGACCACCAGGCCGGCAAGCACGACCACCAGCGGCGCCAGGGCCCGGCGCCAGGAAAGCAGGAACACCAGCCCCATGGCCAGCCCGCCACCGCACAGCGCCACCCACTCGGCCCCCAGCCCCATCAGCGCGGGAGCGAACAGCGTCGCGGCCATCAGCGCGAGGTTCGCCCCGCCGGCGACCCCCAGCGTGGTCGGCGAGGCCAACGGGTTGCGCAGCACCTGCTGCATGAGGACACCCGCCAGCGCGAGCCCCGCCCCGGCGAGCAACGCCGTGACCAGCCGCGGCCACCAGCTCAGCGCCAGCGTCCAGTCGCCGGCCGACAGCGACGGATCATCGAGATCCGGCCACCACTGCCGTGGATCGAAGCTCCCGGTCTGTTGCTGCAACTGCCAGACGGCCAGTCCGACCAGCAGGGCAAGCAAGCCGAGGCTGAGCCCCTGCGGCGAGGCGAGCGTGGGCCATGCCGGCGATCGAGCCATCCAATCAGTCCGCATCCAGCGCCTCCACGAGTCGCTCGGCGAACCGGCTAGCCGACGGCAGAGCACCGAAGCTCCAGACCGGGTCGAGTTCGACGGGCTCGGACCCGTTGCCGGAGGTCAGCCGATCCCAGAACGCGCTTTCGGCCAGCGCCCGCTCGACGCCCACCGGATAGGGCTCGACCACCACGATCCGCCCATCGAGCCCGGCGAGTTTCTCCAGCCCCACCAGCGAGAACCCCCAGCGGTTGGTCTCGCCGTCCCAGCCGTTTTCCAGCCCCAGCCGCTCGATCACCGCGTGATAGAGGCCGTTCTCGCCGAAGACCCGCACGTGCCGTTCGTCCATGAACTGCACCACGATCAGCGCCGGCGGGTCGTCGGGGAGGCGGTCGGCAAGCCGGTCGAGGCGGTCCTCCGTGGTCCGGATCAGGGTCTCGGCCTGCTCGCGGCGTTCGGCGTACTCGCCCAGCTCCCGGGTCAGACGCCGCATCGCCGACCAGGTGTCGACATCCGGGCCGTAGAGCTCGAACACCTCGACCGGCGCGATGGCCGACAGGCGATCCTCGAGGTTGGCGAACATCGGCGAGAGCGCGATCCGGTCTGGGGCGATGGCGGCGAGCTGTTCGAGGCTGGGCTGGGCGCGCAGACCGAGGTCGAGCACGTCGGCCGGCACGGCCGGTTCGACGACCCAGGACTCGTAGCCGTCGACCTGCGCCAGGCCGACCAGGCGGGCATCGATCCCGATCAGGGTCTCGGCCACCGTCCAGTCCAGGGTCGCGATGCGAGGGGCCGTATCAGCAGCCCGAGCGGGCGACACCACAACCAGCATCGGTGCGAACAACAGGGCCATCAGCCACCGCGAGCAGCGCCGGATCGTGAATCGCAGGGCGGGCACGGGTCAGTCGACGATGGCGACCGGGCGCGACTGCCCCGGCGGGGTGAGCACCTGCATGGAGACGCCGTAGATGCCGCGCAGGGTGGTCGAGTCCATCACCTGCCCGGGGGCGCCGCGCACCAGCAGGCCTCCGCTGTGCATGGCGACCAGGTCGTCGCAGAAGCGCGCGGCCATGTTGATGTCGTGCAGGACGATCACGACGCTCAACCCCAGTTCGTGCGACAGGCGACGGATCAGTTCGAGCACCTCGACCTGGTGAGCGATGTCGAGCGCCGAGAGCGGCTCGTCGAGCAGCAGGAAGTCGCTCTCCTGGGCCAGCAGCATCGCCAGCCACACCCGCTGACGCTCGCCGCCGGAGAGGCTGTCGACCGCCCGGTCGGCAAACGCCTGCGTCTGCGTCATCCGCATGGCCGCCTCGACCCGGCGACGATCCTCGCGGGAGAAGCGCCCCAGCAGCCCGTGCCAGGGATAGCGGCCGAACCCTACCAGCTCGCGGGCGGTCAGGTGGCCGGTGGCCGGCGGATGCTGCGGCAGGTAGGCCACGCGCCGGGCGAAGGCCCGCGCGCCCCAGTCGGCCACGGGCGCGCCCTCGAATCGCACCGTCCCCGACGAGGGCGACTGCTGCCCGGCGAGCAGCTTGAGCAGCGTGGACTTGCCCGAGCCGTTGTGACCGATCAGCCCGACCACCTCGCCCGGCGCGAACCGGGCATCGACCGGGCCGAGCACCTGCGTGTCACCGGCAACGAACGTGGCCGCGTTCACCTCGAACATCAGCCTGCCTCCCCGGACGGCCGGCGCGACCGGCAGGACAGCGGGCAGTTCTCGCAGTAGTCGTACTCGTCCAGCCGATAGCGGATGCAGCAGACCCGACGAAACCGTTGGGGCGTGGTCGATTCCTCGCTCACACGGTAGACCACGGGCCGGTACAGTCGATTGCGCCTGCCGGCCAGACGCGGCGTATCGAGAAATTGCCGGGCCTGTTCCAGACGATCCGCCAGGTGATCCGGCAGGCAATCCGGAAGGATTGCGGAATGGTCGGCCAGCCGTGTGAGCACATGCTCGACCAGGTTGCCCGCATTGCTCCAGAACACGTTGACCGAGGCCCCGGAAAGGCGAGCCAGAACCGCCACCACGTCGCCGAGCTCCTCGCAGACCAGCTGCGTAAACAGCCGATCCACCGACTGGCGCTGCATCGGAGCAACCGTCGATCCAAGCCACAGTCGCTCGGCGCATCCGTCGGACGAGAACCGGACCCCCCAGTCGGCCGACTGGCGAGACAACGAATGTCCCTCGACGATCATGGTGGCAATCGTTGGCGACAACCAGGCATGAAACAGCCACTTGGACCATTGCGAGGCGATCGCACGGCGATCACCGCCCGGGTAGGCAGTGGCAAAACGATCCAGGAGTTCATCGACAGCCGAGCCGTCTCGCAGCGATGAACCGGATACACCGCCCGGCCCGGCCCGATTCACCGGCTGCGGGATCTCCGCAAGGGGAGCGGAGAACATCAGTTCATCCAGGCGCAGGGGCGTGGCGTTGGCACTTCTTCCTACACCAACCGGCGGCTGAACCATGATTGCCTGCATGTCGTTCTCCCACCGTTGGCTCGCGCGATGGCTCGACGGCCCCGCGACTCGATTGCCGGATCGTATCGGATCACCTATCTGCATGCAAACCGTTCGCATTACGGTTATCTGTTATGTCAAACCCCTCCGAATCCCGGCCCGGGTGTGACTGCCCGTCGACACCCGGTCGGTCAAGAAAGCAGTCGAAACACTGCTCGCCTGCCTACACTGGGGGCTAACAGTCGAGGAAATTGTCTTGCCATGAACGCCATCACTCGCCACCCGGTCCGTTCGCTGGTCATCGTGCTTGCGGGAATCGTGGTCGGGCTGGTCCTGCTTGCCATCGTCGCGGCGCGATTGTGGTCTGCCGACGAATTGCGGGAGCGTGTCACGCAACTGGCCGGCGACCGGCTGGGTGTGCCGGTTCACGTCGACGGAGACGTCTCGCTGCGGTTCTGGCCCCTCCCCACCCTTGATGCGAGCGAGGTAAGGGTCGGACCGGCGCCCGACTCCGACGACGATCCGTTCGGCGAGGTCGAGGCGATCAGCCTGTCCCTGCGCTGGTGGCCCCTGATCGGCGGGCAACTGGTACCGGCGGCCTTGCAGCTCGATGGCCCGGTTGTGCACCTGACGCCGGAGACCCTGGAGACCTTGGCCGTGCAGGGGCCGCCGACCGATACCGGGCGTGGCGACCCGCTCGAGCCACTCGACCTGCGCATCCGCGACGGCGAGTTCCACTGGCGCACGTCGGCGGGTGATCGGAACATGTCGACCAAGGGTCTCGACCTGGACCTCGACGACCTGCACTGGCGGCCGGCAAGCGAGGGAGAGCATCCGCTGGCCCGGACATCGGTGAACCTGACGGCCTCCGCCGATGCCGTGCGCTTCAATGCCCTGCAGCTGGCGGAGGTGACCCTGTCGGGTTCCGGGGACAAGGGCGCGTTTGCCACGGACGACTGGCAAATGACGTTCCTCGACAGCCGCGGGAACGGGAACGCCACGCTGGATTTCCGCAACACGCAACCGGATGCCACGCTCGACATTGCCTTCGACTCCCTGCAACTCAACAAACTGCCGGAGAAATGGGCGCCTGCCGGCAGCGTTTCCGGCAGCGCGGACCTGACCGCCTCGCTGAGAAGCAAGGCGGCGCCCGACTCGCTGTTGCGCCACCTGCAGGGCGAGGTGAAGCTCAGCGGACGGGACCTGCGGTTGCGTGGCGTCGACCTGGACGCGGAACTGGCCGACTACCGGCGCACCCAGCGATTCAGCCTGGTGGACGCCGGCGCCGTCGTCTTTCTCGGCCCGGCCGCATTGCTTGCGACCAAGGGCTCCGACTTCACGCGCATGCTGGACGGGGCCAGGGACAAAGAGACCCGGGTGGTCCACCTGGTTTCCGACTGGACCATCGAGGAGGGCACCGCCCGGACCCGCGATGTCGCCCTGTCGACCACCCGCAACCGGGTCGCGGCCCAGGCCTCGCTCGACCTGCCGTCGAGACGGATCAACCGGGCCACCGTGGCGGTCCTGGATCGCCAGGGCTGCCCGGTCGTGACACAGGATGTCCACGGCAGCTTCGATGCCCCCCAGGTCGAGAAACCCAACCTGGTCGAAGCCCTTCTCGGTGCGCCGATCGGCCTGTTGCAACGGGGGCTGGACGCGATTTCACGTGACGACGAGGACTGCGAGGTCTTCTACTCAGGCTCCGTCGCGGCTCCCTCCGACTGAAGACGCCACCGGCACAGCAGACCCCTCATTTGCCCCCTGACCGACCATGTCCGAGCCACGTTTTCTCTGCGATGAAATGCTCGTGCGTCTCGGCCGCTGGCTGCGGGCGGCTGGCTACGACACGGCGATCGCCCCGCCCGGCAGCGACGACCGCAAGCTGGTGGAGCAGGCGCGCGCCGAATCCCGCTGGCTGATCACCCGCGACCGCCACCTCGCCCGCTTTCGCAACGGCGACGGGCGCGTCGTGCTGCTCGAGGCCAACGACACCCCGTCACTGGCCGCCGAACTGTCGAGACGATTTCCCATCGACTGGCTGAACGGCCCCTTCTCCCGGTGCCTCGACTGCAACACCCCCCTGCTCCCGGCCACCCCGGAGCAGTGGGCACAGGTCCCCGAAAGCGCCCTCGCCCTGTCCACCGAGGCCCGCTACTGTCCGAGCTGCGACAAGGTCTTCTGGGAAGGCAGCCACGTGCGCCGCATGCGACACACGCTGGAGAACTTCGCCAGGGGACACTGGGAGGTGGCGACCGACTGAGGGCCGGCAAGAGCCCCACTTGCGCATCGGCGAATGGTTGCCGATGCTATGCTTTCGGTGGATCGACTCGCCGCGAGTTCGCATCGTGCCCGTCAACCCCTCCCAGACAGGCTTCATGAGCGACATGTTTTTCCACCGGAACACCGTCGTCTGGCTGATGACGATCTGCCTCTTCGTCAGCCCTGTCGCGCCGGCCGACACGCTGTTCTCCGTGCAGTCGGAGAACGATGCCCACGCGTTCGCGGGAGACGACCACTACACCAACGGCTTCAAGCTGTCCTGGACCGTCGAGACCGACGGCGACCACTGGAGCACCGACGTCGCCCGGGCACTGCCGGGCTGGAAGGCCGGGGACGTGTTCGCCGCCTCCTATCGGCTCGGTCACCGAACCTACACGCCGTCCCGGATCGAGGCATCGACCCGGCAACCTTACGATCGCCCCTACGCGGGCGTACTCCACGCCGGTGCCTCGATCCACGGAATGACTCGACACGACGGCTGGCATGAGAGCCGCAGCCTGCAGGTCGATGCCGGCATCGTCGGGCCCAGCGCCCGGGCCGAGCAGATCCAGGAAGGCTTCCACGAACACGTCATCGGGGAGTTGCCCCGCGGCTGGGAACACCAGCTCTCCGACGAGCCGTTTTTCAACCTCGGCTACCAGCACGCCTGGGTCCGCGGCGGTAGGCTCGGTTCACTCGAGCTGGAATACGGACCCACCGCCGGCGTCGCCATCGGCAACCTCTACACCTATGGCGCCGGCGGATTCGTCCTGCGCCTCGGCGAGGCCCTCGATCGCGGCTTTGCCATCCCCTCCCTCGAGCCGGCACAGGGGCAGCGCGCCTTCTTCCGTCGTGGCGACGGCCTCGGCTGGTACCTGTTCGCCGCCGCCGAGGGGCGCTACGTGGCGCGCAACATGCTGCTCGACGGCAACACACGCAAGGACGGCCCCTCCGTGGACCGCGAGCCGTGGGTGGCCGATGCGCAGGTCGGTTTCGCCCTGAACTGGGACCGCTGGCAACTGGCCTACACCGTGGCCGTCCGCAGCCGGGAATTCGCCACCCAGGACGGCACCGACAGCTTCGGCTCAATCACCGTGTCGTTGTGGCTGTAGGGAAACCTCGCATGGGCCGTCACCGCGAGGCCTGCATGCCGGGATTTTAGCCGTCCTGATCTGAACGCCGAAGGCGACCTGCCTCGATCACGAACGGCGCGTCGAGACGGGTGGTTGTCGGGCTCGTATCGCTACTGCACGAATCCGATACCGCTTATGCGTGCCTCGAGCCGGGCCGAAGCACGGCGTCCTTCCGCCGCGGAACAGTCACCACTTTCCAAGGGAAACTCTGCAGACGCCCGGCTCACGGCGCATCCTGCGGGGCCTGGCGAGCCATTCCGGCCTCGCGGTGCTCGGCGCTTCCCGGGCTGCGGCGTGCCAGCGGCACCCCTGCCGGGTCGCTTATGCTCGGTGTCGCTTCGTCTTGCCGTGGCCACCGGCACGCCGGCCTTGAGACGCCTTGATCACGGACGACTCGCCAGGCCTTCACTGGCATGGCATTCGCGCAGAGTTTCCTTGACGGGCGCGGGGCACCCGTATCCCCTTCCCTCCTGACATGCGATGATTACTGCCCATGTCCAACCAGTCAGCGACGGCCGGATGACCAACCGACCCGAAACCAGCATCACCCGCGACCATTACCTCGATCGGGTGATCGAGGCGGGCGAATCGGCCGGCCTGGTCACCACCACGCCGGTCGTGGACCACAACGGCATGATGCTGGTCGGCGCCGGCACCCCGGTCAATGCCGAACTGCGCGAACGCCTGCTGCGTCACAAGCTGCTGCGCCCCATCGACGAGTCCCTGCACGCCGAACGCCCCGTTACCGTCGCGACCCTCGTGGAACGAGCCCGGGCCCTCCTCGCCGAGCAGGCCATGCTCGGCCGGATGTCCGAGCGCGTTCCCGATGGTAGCCGGCTGATCAGGATCATTCGCAGCAGCGAACTGCCCCCGCCACTGGAGATCAAGCTCACGGTGGCGGCCGCGGACAATCCCGAGCGCCTCGATCACCTGCTCGGAGTGACGCTGACCGCGCTGGCGATCGGCCTCCGCCGGGGGCTTTCGCCGGCGGAACTCAAGTCGTTGGCGATCGCCGGTCTGCTCCACGACCTGGGCGACCTGCACATCGACCCCACCATCTTCGAGCAGGCGGCGGGGCTGTCGGTGGCCATGCGCCGCCAGATCGAGGCCCACCCGGTGATCATGCACACCATCCTCGACGCATTCGGGGCACGGTACCGCGACGCCGCGCGGGCGATCCTCGAACACCACGAGCGCATCGACGGCAGCGGCTACCCCAGGGGGGTGAGCGGCGAACGGCTCTCGCCGGCAGGACGCATCCTCGCCCTGGCCGAGTTCGTGGTCAGCCTGCGCAGCCGGCGGGAGTGTTCACACACCCTGGTCGCGCTCAAGCTCCAGCGCCATCACTTCGACCCGGACCTCGTCGCCATCCTCTTCGACCTGCTCGGAGAGACGGAATCGCCGCCGCCCGCCACCGACATTTCGCTCGCGCCGCTCATCGAGCGCCTGAGCCGGTCGCAGACGCGCGTCGAGACCTGGCTCGACATCTGTGCTCGGACCGATTCGCTCGGCCTGCCGCGCGAGGCGATGCGCTGGCTGCATGACCGAAGCGTGGCGATCCACCGACATTTCGCCCGCCTGGGACTCGAGCGCAATGCACTCGAGCGCAGTCTTGCGCCGATCGCCCGTGACGCCGAGGCGATCGCCGAACTGGAAATCGTTGCCGAGGAGATCGAGCGGCAGGTCCGCGACACCGCCTGGGAGGCGCACCGCCGCCTGGGACAGACACCGGCGGCGGCCGCCCTGCCCGAGCCGGTCCGGGCGGGCCTGTTCGACGTGCTTTCGCCCGACCCGGCGCCACCCCGGGAGTGAGGGAAGCCGCGCGGCCTGGAGGGGCGAACCACTCCGCCGCTGCCCGTGAACGCGGTATCCTGACCACGAATTTCACCACCCCCGATCGACCGAGAGGCCGACTTGTCCAGCCAGGAACAGCGCATCCGCGAACTCGAAGCCGCCCTCGCCGCGGAGAAGGCCCGCGCCGACGCCCTCTACGAGGACATGTTCGATCGCAACTCGGCCCCCAAGCTGCTGATCGCGGCCGACTCGGGGCGGATCGTGGACGCCAACCCCGCCGCCGTCGCCTTCTACGGCTACGACCGTGACCGTCTCCTGTCACTGAACATCGACGAGATCAACGTCGCTTCCCCGGAGGATGTCGCCCGCGAGCGTCAGCGCGCCAGGCGCGAGGAGCGGCGCTTCTTCCGTTTCCGGCACCGACTGGCTAACGGCGAGGTCCGCCACGTCGAGGTCTATTCCGGACCGGTACACATCGACGGACTGGACTGCCTGCACTCGATCATCCACGACGTCACCGAGACCCGGCGATACCAACGACGCCTGGAACACTACCGCGACATCTTCGAGTCCCTGCCGGTGGGCGTCTACGAGAACGCGCCCGGCGACGACGGCCACTTCTCGTCGGTCAACCCCGCCATGGTCGAGCTCTTCGAGGCCGACAGCGCCGAGCAATTGCTGGCCACGCCCACTGCACAGCTCTACCCCGACCCCGCCCGGCGCAGGGAATTCTCCGACCGGCTGCTCCGGGCCGGGCAGATCCACGGCGAGGTCCTGCAACTGCGGACGCTCAAGGGCAACCCGATCACCGTCTCCCTCTCGGCGATGGTGCGACACACGGACGTGGGGGACGTGGCCTTCGGCGGCGTCATCACCGACATCACCGAGCAGCAGCAGACCCGCCAGCAGTTGATCGAGAGCGAGATCCGTCACCGCAGCATCCTCGAGGCCATGAGCGAGGGCGTGGTGATGCACAGCCGCGACGGCGAGATCGTCGAGGCCAATCCCGCCGCCCGCGACATCCTCGGCCTGGACGACCCCGAACTGCTGGGACGCCGCTCCGAGGACCCCGCCTGGCAGGCCATCCACACCGACGGGCGTCCGTTTCCCGGCGAAAACCACCCGGCCATGGTCAGCCTGCGCGAGGGCCGGTCCGTGCGCGAACAGGAGATGGGCCTGCCGCAGCCGGACGGCCGGACCCGCTGGCTGCGGATCAACAGCGAGCCGCTCTTCCTCCACGGCGGCGACCAGCCGGACGCGGCAGTGGCCACCTTCACCGACGTCACCGAGCGCTTCGAGGCGCGCCGCCGGCTGGCCGAGAACGAGGCGCGCTACCGCGACCTGGTCGAGAGCCAGCCGCAGGCGATCCATCGCTTTCTCCCGGACACCAGCATCACCTTCGCCAACGGCGTACTCGCCCGCCTGATCGGCGCACAGCCGGACGAGCTGGTGGGCTATCGCTGGATCGAGTCGGTCGAGGTCGAGGAGCGGCAGGCGATTCTCGACGGTCTGGCCGCCCTGACACCCGATCACCCGATCGGCCATTACGAGAACAGCCTGACCGACGTGGAAGGCCGCCGACACTGGTTCCACTGGACCAACCGCGCCTTTTTCGACAAGGACGGCAACCCGGTCGAGTACCAGGCCGTGGGCATGGACATCACCGAGCGGCGCAAACTCGAACAGGCCCAGCGGCGACTGACGGCGATCATCGAGGCGATGCCCGACCTGGTCTCGATGGCGACGCTCGACGGCCGGCCCTTCTACTACAACCGCGCCGGCCTGGCGCTGCTGGGCGTCGACTCCAACGACGCCCTCGACGGCACCCGGATCGGCGAACGCCACCCGGCCTGGGCCCGGGCTATCATCGAGGACACCGCCCTGCCCGCCGCCCGCGAACACGGGGTCTGGCAGGGCGAGACCGCGTTTCTTACCTGGCAGGGCGAGGAAGTGCCCGTACTGCAGACGGTCATCGCCCACCACGGCGATGCCGGCGAGATCTCGCACTACTCCACCATCATGCGGGACCTGACCCACGAGAAGGCGCGCGAGGCCCGCCTGCGCGAGCTGACGGCGATCCTCGAGGCGACCCCCGACTTCATCTCGATGGCCGACCCCGACGGCGAGGTCCTGTACGTCAACCGCGGCGGTCGCCACCTGCTGGGCCTGCCCGAGAGCGACCGCGGACCGATCGACGAAGGCCCGGGGCTGGGAGGCCGGGCCGGTATCTGGGGCCACCCGGAATGGGCATCCGCCCTGATCCGCGAGCGGGGCATCCCGACCGCCATCCGCCACGGTCAATGGGAAGGCGAGACGGCCCTGATCGCCACCACGGGAGAGGAAATCCCCGTCTCGCAGGTGATCCTCGCGCACCGGGACGACGACGGCCGGCTGGCCCGCCTGTCGACGATCATGCGGGATATCAGCCGTCACAAGCAGCTCGAGCGGGCCCTGGAGCGCCGCCAGCAAACGCTCGAGCAGCTCCAGCACATCACCGCCTCCATCGACGACATCGGGACCCGCTTGCACAAGCTGCTGGCACTGGGGGCGGAGAGCTTCGACCTGCCCTACGGCATCATCAGCCACGTGCAGGGCAATGACTACTGGGTGCGCGACGCCGTCTCACCCGGGAACGTCATCGCGGCCGGAACCCATTTCGACCTGCAGGACACCTATTGCGTCCACACCCTGGCCGCCGACAAGGCCACCGGTTTTCACGAGACGGGCAAATCGGCGGTCCACAACCACCCCTGGCACGTCAATCAACGACTCGAGACCTACCTGGGCGCCCCGATCCACGTTGGCGGCACGATCTACGGCACGCTCAACTTCTCGCGCCCCGAGCCCCGCGAGCCGTTCACCCGCTACGACTGGCAACTGATCGCGCTGATGGCCCAGTGGGTGGGCTACGAACTGGCCAAGGAGGCCCACCGGCGCGCCCTCGAGGCCGAGCGCAACCGCTTCATCGGCGGGCCGACCGTCGTGCTCGAGTGGCAATGGTCACAGGGCAGCCCGATCACCTATGTCTCGCCCAACGTCCGGGCGGTCTTCGGACTCGAGCAGGCCGAGCTGATCGGCCAGCGCTACCTCGACCTCATCCACCCCGTCGATCGACATGACTGCAGCCGCCAGATCCGGATGCTGTCCGAGGGGACCGCCGACCAGGTCGAACGCGAGTACCGCCTGCGCGACGGCAGCGGCGGCTACCGCTGGGTACACGACTTCGTGGTCGCCGAACGCAACGAGGAGGGCGAAATCGAATCCCTCAGCGGCTACCTGCTCGATGCCACCCAGCGGCGCAAGCTGGAGGCGGACCAGCGCCTGCTGGCCGTCGCGTTCCAGACCGGCCAGGCACTGATGCTGCTGAGTCCCGACTGGCGCATCGAGCGTGTCAACGACGCCTTCACCCGCTTGACCGGCTACACCGCCGAGGAGGTGATCGGCAGCGACCCCGCCCTGCTCGACTCGGAAGAGAACGGCGAGCCCCTCGTCGAGCGGCTGGCCGACGTGCTCTCCCGGCAGGACTGCTGGGAGGGCGAGATATATCGCTGCCACAAGGATGGCCACGCCATCCCGCTGTGGGAATCCGTCTGCTCGGTGACCAACGCCGTCGGCGAAGTCGAGCACTACGTCTCGGTCTTCCACGACATCAGCGAGCAGAAGCGCATCGAGCGGGAACTGGAGCATCTGGCCACGCACGATCGCCTCACCGGCGCATGCAACCGCGGCCGCATCTACCAACTGCTCGACGAGGCCGAGACGGCCCGCCAACGTTACGACGCGCCGTTCTCCGTGCTGATGTTCGACATCGATCACTTCAAGCGCGTCAACGACACGTTCGGCCACCAGGCCGGCGACCGGGTACTGGTCGAACTCGCCCGCCGGGTCGACAGCCTGATGCGGGCGACCGACAAGTTCGGTCGCTGGGGCGGCGAGGAATTCCTGGTCATCGCCACCCACACGCCGCTCAACGGCGCCGTGAAGCTCGCCGAGCGCCTCCGCGCGATCATCGCCGACGAGCCGTTCCCCGGCCTGGGCCGGATCACCATCAGCATCGGCGTGGCACAGATGCACGACGAGATGAGCATCGAGGATCTCGAGGCCGCGGCCGACCGCGCGCTGTACGCCGCCAAGGACGCGGGGCGCAATCGGGTACAGGTGGCCGGCTCGTGAGTGACATCCCGCCCAACGGTGTTCTATACCCCTGGCAAGGGAACCCCTGCACGGTTCGATAGCATCTCTGCGGGACCTCCAAGGGCCCAGGTGCAAGACGCAGTCCGTCGTGAAGGGCCGTTGCCCTTTACAAGGGCTGAACCGGATCGGCAGGACGCCGATCCGGCCGGCGCGAGC
>CAYUAO010000024.1:0-20099 GCA_964442775.1 uncultured Halothiobacillus sp.
GCGGACGAGCGCCTTGCACCTGCCCGGCTCAAGGCGCGCTTCAGCGGTATGGCATTCGTGCAGAGTTTCCTTTATCAGGGCGGCGCCGGCATCGAGCAGGTGGGTCGCCGCCGAGGAAAGATTGGCTGGCTGATGGTAACCGACTCATCGCCCGCCGTCGGCGTGGGCAATGGCATGTTCGGCTCGACACCGGCGATGGCTCCGTTATACTCCGCCGCCGGAGTTGGTCAGATTGTCGCGGCGTTCCTTGCGGACGTCGAGGAAAGTCCGGGCTCCACAGGGCACGGTGCCAGGTAACGCCTGGGCGGCGCGAGCCGACGGAAAGTGCAGCAGAAAGCAGACCGCCGATGGCCGCCGCAAGGTGGCACAGGCAAGGGTGAAAGGGTGCGGTAAGAGCGCACCGCACGCGTGGCAACACGTCGTGGCACGGCAAACCCCACCGGGAGCAAGGCCAAATAGGGGAACGATGGCGTGGCCCGCGCTGTTCCCGGGTAGGCTGCTCGAGCGCGACGGTGACGTCGCGCCCAGATGAATGGCAATCCACGACAGAACCCGGCTTACCGGCCGACTCCACCCCATATTTCGAGTGTTTCCGGCACAACGGCTCCCGTTCCCGCCGCCGGATGCGGCCGCGGCGAGTCCTTTCGACTCGTCGGGAACTCCGCCCCCACCCCGCGCGACCCGCGCAACCGATTTCCTCCCACTTTCTCCCACCGGCACTTGCCCGCGGTCGGGTCGTGGCTCCCCGCATCCTCGTGCGCTTTGTCACCTATGCGTGGTAACCCTCTGTTTTTATCTGAAAACAGTCTGCGCGTTCTCGCTCTTTTGTTGGCTAACTCCTTGTGGTCAAAAGAAAAAATCGTCCCTTTTCTTGATCGCCCTGGTAGGTGGGGCTATAGTGCGCGCAGGTGTAGAAAAGTGGGAAAAAGTGGGAAAAAGTGTTCCGGGGCATCACCAACCTGAATCTCGACGCCAAAGGACGCCTGGCCATGCCCACGCGTCACCGGGAGGCGTTTGCCCAGGATGACAACCAGCTGATCCTCACCATCGATACCCAGGAACACTGCCTGCTTATCTATCCGCTGGCGACCTGGCTGGAGATCGAGAAGCAGATCGATGCCCTGCCGTCGTTCAACAAGACCGCAAACCGCATCAAGCGGATGCTGATCGGCCACGCCACCCAGGTGGAGTTCGATTCGGCCGGGCGGATCGTCATTCCGCCCGCGCTGCGCGCCCATGCCAAGCTGGAAAAGCCGGCCGTGCTGGTCGGGCAGGGCAAGAAGCTCGAGCTCTGGTCGCAGCCGTTGTGGAACCAGATGACCGAGGAGTTCCTCGACCAGTCGGACGAGGACGACCAGTTGCCTGCCGCCCTGGAGACCCTGTCGCTATGACGGTCGATGCCAGCCACGACACGGTATTGCGCGACGAGGCGGTCGACTGCCTGGTCACCGATCCGGACGGCACTTACGTGGACGGCACCTTCGGCCGCGGTGGCCACAGCCGCGCGATTCTGGCGAGACTGTCGCCGGCCGGGCGACTGGTAGGCTTCGATCGCGATGCCGAGGCTGCCGATTACGCCGCTCGACTGGCGGACGAGGATCCGCGCTTTTCCTTCATCAGATCGGCGTTCTCCGGATGGGGCGAGGCGTTGGTCGAGCACGGCATCGACCGACCGATCGACGGCGTGATGTTCGACCTGGGCGTGTCCTCGCCGCAGCTCGACCAGGCCGAGCGGGGTTTCTCGTTTCGCTTCGATGGGCCGCTGGACATGCGCATGGATCAGGGCCGAGGGCCGACCGCGGCGGACTGGCTGGCGGTCGCCGAGGAAGACGAGATCCGCGACGTCCTGTTCCGGCTCGGCGAGGAGCGCTTCGCCCGCCGGATCGCCGCGGGCATCGTTGCCCGGCGCGAGCAGGCCCCGTTGACCCGCACGACCGACCTGGTCGACTGCGTGGTCGCCGCGATCCCGAAGCGCGACCCCAACAAGCACCCTGCCACCCGCACCTTCCAGGCGATCCGCCTCTATATCAACGAGGAGCTCGACGAGATCACCCGGGCGCTCGAGCAGGCGCTCGCGCACCTCGCGCCGGGTGGTCGGCTGGTAGTGATCAGCTTCCACTCGCTGGAAGACCGCATCGTCAAGCGTTTCATCCGCGATCACAGCACCCCCGGCAAGGACTTCTTCGGCAACCCGGTCGGCGAGGTGGCGTTGAAGAAGGTCGGCAAGGCCGTCCGCGCCGGTCGCGAGGAAACCGTCAGAAACCCGCGCGCGCGCAGTGCGATCATGCGGGTCGCGGAGCGCGCGGCATGAGGGCGCTCAATTTCCTCCTGCTGGTGCTGGTGGTCGCCAGCGCATTCTGGGTGGTGATGCTGGTCGCCGAGGACCGACGCCTGACCCAGCAACTCGCCGTGACCCGCGACGGCATCGAGCGCCTCGAAGGGACCTACGCCGAGTTGCAACTCGAGGAGGGCACCTTGACTGCTCAGGGGCGCATCGAGCGGATCGCGACCGGGGACCTCGGCATGCAGCCGCCGGCCGAAGACCAGATCACGGTGGTGTTCCGATGAAGGCGGCCTGGGCATTCATCACGCGTTGGGCGACCTGGCTGGGCGTGCGCTGGCGCGCCGGCGTCGTGCTGATGGTATTCGCGTTCGCGGCGGTGATCCTTCTCGCACGGGCGGTGCAGTTGCAGGTCACCGAACGGGATTTCTATGCCGAGCAGGGCGGTGATCGCCAGCAGCGCGTCCAGACCATCGCGGCCGATCGCGGCAAGATCACCGATCGTCACGGCGAACCGCTGGCGATCAGCGTCGCCATGCACGCCGTCTGGATCGATCCGAAGATGATCGCCTCGCACCCCGAGGCGGTCGATCGGCTCGCCGGGCTCCTCGATCAACCGGCCGCCGAGTTGCAGCGCCGTGTGCGCGAGAACGGCGCGCGTCGTTTTCTCTACGTCGCGCGGCAGGTGCGGCCGAGCCTGGCCGAGGCGGTGCGTGCGGCCAGGCTGCCGGGCGTGGGCCTCAAGCGCGAGTACAAGCGCTTCTACCCGACCGCGGACGTCACCGCGCCGCTGCTCGGCTTTTCCAATATCGACGACGAGGGCCTGGCCGGCATCGAGTTGAGCTTCGATCGCCTGCTGGCCGGCACGCCCGGCAAGCGTCGCATCCTCAAGGATGGTGACGGTCGGGAGATCGTTGATCTCGGCGTGATCAAGGACGCGCGTCCCGGGCGCGATCTCGCCTTGTCCATCGATCGTCGTCTGCAGTATCTCGCCTACCGCGAGCTGTCGCGCGCGGTCGAGGAACATGACGCGCTCGGCGGTTCGGCCACCCTGATGAACGTGGCTACCGGCGAGGTGCTGGCCATGGCCAGCGCACCGTCGTTCAATCCCAACAACCGCGCGTCGATCGACCCGAGCGTTACCCGCAACCACGCCGTGGTCGACCAGTTCGAGCCGGGCTCGACCGTCAAGCCCTTCACCGTCGCCGCCGCGCTGGCGAGTGGCCGCTGGCAGCCCGCCGACACCCTCGACACCGCACCCGGCTACCGCCGCGTTGGCGGCTTCACCATTCACGATCACCGCAACTACGGCACGCTGGACATGACCGGCCTGCTGGAGAAATCCAGCAACGTGGGCGCGAGCATGCTGGCCGAGGACATCGGCGCTCAGCCCATCTGGAATGTCTACCGCGGGCTGGGCTTCGGCCAGGTCACCGGGGTGGGCTTTCCCGGCGAGGCGCCCGGTTCCCTGTCGCTGTGGCGCGACTGGCGGGTGGCCGATACCGCCGCGCATTCCTATGGCTACGGCCTGGCGGTCACGCCCCTGCAACTGGCGACCGCCTACGTCGCCCTGGCCAACGGCGGCCAATACGTGACGCCCAGCCTGTTACGCCTGGACGACCCGCCCGAGACCCGGCCGGTGTTCGAGCCCGAGGTGGCCGACCGCGTGGTCGGCATGTTGCGTTCTGTGGTCTCGCCGACCGGGACCGCACCCGAGGCGACCGTCACCGGCTTCCAGGTGGCCGGCAAGACCGGAACCGTCCGTCGTCTCGGCGAGGATGGCTACTCGCGCACCGACTACAACACCGTGTTCGCCGGCATGGCCCCGGCCAGCGATCCGCGCCTGGCCCTGGTGGTGGTCCTGCACCGGCCCACCGCGGGCAAGGTCTATGCCGGCGACGTGGCTGCCCCGGTCTTCCAGCGGGTGATGAGCGGTGCGCTGCGCATGCTCAACATTCGCCCGGACAACCTGCCCGAACTGCCTGCCGGGCAGATCGCCGGCGATCTGCCGCCGACGGCTGCCGAGTCCACTCGACCCAGGGAGGCCGGCTGACATGGCGCGCGTGACCTTCCCCGAGATCGGCCTGCGCGAGATTGCGGCGCTGCGGCACGCCGGCGCCCCGGATCGTCGCGTGCGGGCGATCAGTGACGACAGTCGCGATCTCGATGGCGGCACCCTGTTCTACGCGCGCGAGACCCAGTCTCACGCGGCCGACCAGTTTGTCGGCGATGCCCTCGCGCGCGGGGCCGCTGGGGTGGTCGGCGGCCGACTGACGCCGGCCGAGGGCGTGATGCCGCTCGACCGTCCCGAGGAGGCCATCGCCGAGTTGATCATCCAAGCCAATGGTTGGAGCCACGAGGCGGTGACGATCACCGCGGTGACCGGGACCAACGGCAAGACCACCGTCAGTCACCTGATCGCCGGGCTGATCGGCCTGGAGGGCGATCCGGTGGGCGTGATCGGCACGCTCGGCAGGGGACTGTGGTCCCCGCGGGCCGAGTACCGCGCGACCGGCAACACGACCCCGGGCCTGATCGAGAACTGGCGCCTGATCGGCGAGCTGGTGAGTGCGGGTGCCCGCGAGATCGTCATGGAGGTCTCCTCGCACGCCCTCGTGCAGGGGCGGGTGGACGGCCTTCCGATCCACACCGGCGTGTTCACCAATCTCGGCCGCGATCATTTCGACTATCACGGCGACGTCGAGGCCTACCTCGGCGCCAAGGCTCGGCTGTTCGCCCTGCCGAGCCTCCGCCGGGCGGTGCTCAACGCCGATCAGTCGAGCAGCCGACGCATGCTCGACACCCTCGAGGCGCGCGAGGATTCGCCGCGGATCCTGTGTTTTTCGCTGGCCCCGGCGGTCGGGCCGGCCGATTGCCGCCCCTGCCTGACCGGCCGGATCGAGACGCCGCGTTCGGGCCGCATGTGCCTCGCCGTCGAGAGTCCCGGCGAACGCGCCGAACTCGAGGCCACCCTGGCCGGGCGCTTCAACGCCGAGAATCTGCTCGCCGCTCTCGCGGCACGCCTGGTGGTCGGCGAGACCCTAGACGAGCTTTCCCGGCACGTCGGCCGCCTCAAGACGCCGCCGGGACGGATGGAAACCTTCGCGGTCGGTCGCGGCATGACCGCGGTGGTCGACTACGCCCACACGGCCGATGCCCTGGAGAACGTGCTATCGAGCCTGCGCGAGGGACTGGCCGAGGGCGCCCGCCTCGGTGTCGTCTTCGGTTGTGGCGGCGATCGGGATCCCGGCAAGCGCCCGCTGATGGGTGAGGTGGCCGAGCGACTCGCCGACTGGGTGATCGTCACCAGCGACAACCCGCGCAGCGAGTCCCCCGAGGCGATCATCGACGCGGTCATCGCGGGGATGAGAGCTCCCGGCAAAGTCGATCGTGTCGTCGACCGCCGCGAGGCGATCGCGGACGGGATTCGCCGGCTCGCCGCGGGACGGCCGGGCGACTGCCTGCTGGTGGCCGGCAAGGGCCACGAGACGGGCCAGGAGGTCGGCGAGAACGTTCGGCCCTTCGATGACCGGCTGGTGGTGCGCGAACAGGCGCGGGAGGTGGCGCCATGATCCGCACGACGCTCGACCAGGTCGCCCGCTGGAGCGACGGCCGGCTGGCCGCGGGCGCCGACGGCGCGCTGCCGATCGCCGGGGTGGGTACCGACACCCGTGCCGACCTCGACGGCCGGCTGTTCGTAGCGCTGAAGGGGCCCCGTTTCGACGCGCACGCCTTCCTCGATCAGGCCGCCGATCAGGGTGCCGTGGCCGCCCTGGTCGAGCACGAGCAATCGGAGTGCCCCTTGCCGCAGGTGATCGTCGAGGACACGCTCGCCGCGCTGGGCCGGCTGGCCCGTGGCTGGCGCGAGGCCGTCGACCCGACCGTGATCGGCATCACCGGATCCAGCGGCAAGACCACGGTCAAGGAATTGCTCGCGGCCATGCTCGAGCGGGTCGGTCCCACCGCCGCGACGCGCGGCAACCTCAACAACGAGATCGGGGTGCCCCTGACCCTGCTCGACTGGGCGCCCGAAACGCGGTTCGCCGTGGTCGAGATGGGCGCCAACCACGTCGGCGAGATCGCCCGGCTGACCCAACTGGTCGCCCCGGACATCGTGGTGGTCACCATGGCCGGGCGTGCCCACGTCGGCGAGTTCGGTTCCGTGGAGCGCATCATCGAGGGCAAGGGCGAGATCTATCGCCACCGCCCCGCCTCGGCCCGGGCACTGATCAATCTCGACTCCAGTGGCGCGGACCAGTGGCTCAAGGCCGCCCCGCAGGCGGACACCTTCACCCTCGATCGCTCCCATCGCGACTGGGCGACCTGGTGCGGCGAATACGACGAGACCCGCCACGAGCTGTCCGTCGGCGAACGTGATCGGCCGCTGTTCGATCGGCTTGCCGTCCCCCTCCCGGGGGCGCATAACGCTGTCAACCTGCTGGCCGCCATCGGCCTGGCGCGGCTTGCGGGTGCCGATGTGGAGGCGATCGCGGCCGGCCTGGCGGACTTCCATCCGCCGGCGGGTCGGATGGCGCTGCTGGTGCTGTCCAACGGTTGGCGGCTGATCGATGACAGCTACAACGCCAACCCCGAATCGATGCGCGCGGCCGTCGGCTACCTGGCCGGCCAGCCGGGTGCGCGCTTCGCCGTGCTCGGCAGCATGGGCGAGCTGGGCGATGAATCCGAGAGCCTCCATCGTCAGCTGGGCGAGTTCGCCGCCGGGGAGGAGCTCGACGGGATCGTCGCGGCCGGCCCGGGGGCTGCGGCGCTCGCCGCGGGATTCGAGGCGGCCGGCGGTCATGCCGGGGCCATCGACGTGGTCGACGACAGCGAGGCGGCGACCGCGGCCCTGCACGAACGCCTTTCAAAGCGGGACGGGCAGGCCGTGACGGTGCTGCTCAAGGGATCGCGTTTCATGCACATCGAGCGGGTCGGCGAGGCCCTCGAACGGGAGTTCGGCATCGCGCCGGGAACCGGCAACGAATCCACAGGGAGGGGGCGAGATGCTGCTCTGGCTGACTGAATGGCTGACCCAATACGCCAGCTTCTTCGGCGTGTTCGAATACCTCACGTTCCGGGCCATGCTGGGCGTGGCCACGGCGCTGCTGATCTCGCTCGCCATCGGCCCCTTCGTCATCCGCTGGCTGCAGAGCATCAAGGCCGGCCAGCCGATCCGGGAACTGGGGCCCCAGACCCATCTCGCCAAGGCCGGCACGCCCACCATGGGCGGGGCGCTGATCCTGATCGCGATCGCGATCGCGATGCTGCTCTGGGGCAACCTCGGCAACGTCTACGTCTGGGTCGCCCTGCTGACCACCATGGGCTTCGGCCTGATCGGCGGCGTGGACGATTACCTCAAGCTCTCGCGCCGCAACAGCGACGGTCTGGCAGCTCGCTGGAAATACCTCGGCCAGTCGGTGATCGCGCTGGTCGCCGCCGTGTTCCTCTACTCGATCGCCGAGACCTCGGCGGAAACCAGCCTGCTGATCCCGCTGGTCAGGGACGCACTGATCCCGATGGGTATCGGCTTCGTGATCCTCACCTATTTCGTGGTGGTGGGTAGCTCGAACGCCGTCAACCTCACTGACGGTCTCGACGGTCTCGCCATCATGCCGACCGTGCTGGTCGCCGGCGGCCTGGGGGCGTTCGCCTACGTCACCGGCCATTTCGAGTTCGCCGAGTACCTCGGGTTGCCGTTCATCGCCGGCGTGGGCGAGCTGGTGGTCTTCTGCGGGGCGATCGTCGGCGCCGGGCTGGGATTCCTCTGGTTCAACAGCTATCCGGCCCAGGTGTTCATGGGCGACGTGGGTGCGCTGGCACTGGGGGCAGCGCTGGGCATCGTCGCTGTGATGGTCCGCCAGGAGATCGTGCTGTTCATTATGGGCGGCATCTTCGTGCTCGAGACCCTGTCGGTGATCCTGCAGGTGGCCTCGTTCCGCCTGACCGGCAAGCGGATCTTCCGCATGGCCCCGCTGCACCACCACTTCGAGCTCAAGGGCTGGCCCGAACCCAAGGTGATCGTGCGCTTCTGGATCATCACCGTGATCCTGGTCCTGATCGGCCTGGCAACGATGAAGGTGCGCTGATGAAACTGATTGTCGGCATGGGACAGACCGGATTTTCCGCGGGACGGTTCTTCGTCCGTCGCGGCGAGCCGTTCCTCGTCGCCGACACCCGCGGCAGCGAGGCCCCGCGCGCCCGCTGGATCGAGGCGTTCGGTGCCGAGACCGTCTTCACGGGTGAGCTCGGCGCCGGGGCGCTCGACGCAGAGGCGCTTCGCGGCGTCGACGGGATCGTGGTCAGCCCGGGCCTCGACCCGGCCGTCGAGCCGATCGCCGGTCTGCTGGCCGAGGCGCGTCGTCGTGGCCTGCCGGTGGAGAGCGACATCGCCGTCGCCCTGCGGAGTGCCACGGTGCCCTACGTCCTGGTCACCGGCTCGAATGGCAAGAGCACGGTCACCGCGCTGACCGCCGAGTTGCTGACCGCCGTCGGCCTGCGGGTGGGCATCGGCGGCAATTACGGCACCCCCGCGCTGGACCTGCTGGCGGGACCGGCCGACGTGCTGGTGCTCGAAGTGTCCAGCTTTCAGCTCGAGGCCTGCGACCCGGCGGCGATGCGCCCCCGCGCGGCGACCGTGCTCAACGTGAGCACCGATCACCTCGACCGCCACGGGTCGATGGATACCTACGCCGCGCTCAAGGAGAAGGTCCTGGTCCATGCCGATACCGCGGTGATCAATGTCGACGACGTTCGGGTCCGTGCCATGGCCTCGCGATGCCACGGCCGCCTCGTGAGCGTGTCCGGCCGGGACGACGAGTCGGCCCCGGCCGTCGCGCATCGCTACTTCCTCGACGCCGACGGCGAGTCGCTCTGCCGCGACGATCGGGTGCTGTTCGAGGGTGCCGACCTGGCCCTGCCGGGTGCCCACAATCGCGCCAACGCGCTCGCCGCGCTCGCCCTGGTCGAGGCCGTCGCCGGTCGCGCCGCGCTGGACCAGCCGGCCCTGCGCCGTGCGCTGGCGGGTTTTACCGGTCTGCCGCATCGGATGCAGGTGGTCTGTCGCTGGGCGGTCAACGGCGGCGAGGTGCGCTTTATCAACGACTCCAAGGCGACCAACGTCGGCGCGGCGATCGCCGCGATCGAGGGATTGGCCGCCGCCGGCACGGACGGCCAGGTCGTGATCGTCGGCGGGCAGGGCAAGGGCCAACCCTTCGATGAGCTGGCGAAGGTTCTCAAGGCACACGCCCTTGGCGTGGCGCTGATCGGCGAGGACGCCGCGGCGATCGGGGCAGCACTGGACGCCGCGCCCGGCGACGCCCCGGCCGTCGAGCACTGCGATTCGCTCGAGACGGCCGTGAGCTGGGCGGCCCGGCAGGCCGTGGCCCGGGTGAAGGCGGGGCGCGAGGTCGTCGTGCTGCTGTCGCCGGCCTGCGCGAGTTTCGACCAGTTCCGGGGCTACGCCGACCGGGGCGAGCACTTCGCCCGAGCTGCCGAGGCGGCCTGTGCTGCCCGCGATGTCCCGGCACCCGTCTCGGCGGAGGTAGCGTCATGAGCCTGTGGCAACTCAACAGCCGGGGCTGGCGGATGCTGGGCCGCTTCGGCGGGCAGGGCCTGCAATGGCTGGCCGAGCGCAAGCCGCTCGAGGGCGCCAGGGATGCGACCAACGGCATCTCCGTCGATCGCTCGTTCCTGATCGCGCTCGTGTCGTTGCTGTCGATCGGGCTGGTGATGGTCGCCTCGGCGACGCTCGGCATGGGTGAATCGGCGGCTGCCGGCCGCGGCCTGATACTCCGCCAGGGCGCCGCCGTGGTCATCGGGCTGGTCGCCATGGCGGTGTTGCTGATGGTGCCGCTGCGCCATTTCGTGGCGTTGCGCAACGTCATCCTGCTGGTCTCGCTGTTGCTGCTGGCGGTGCTGTTCGTCCCGGGCGTGGCGCACACGGTCAACGGGGCGACCCGCTGGATCGACCTGGGGTTCGTGCGGTTGCAGGCCTCCGAGTTCGCCCGGCTGGGCATGATCGTCTGGATGGCCGCCTACCTCGGCGTGCACCTCGACCGGGTGCAGACGCGCATCCGCGGCATGGCCGCGCCGGTGATCGTAATCATGCTCGCCTCCACGTTGTTGCTGCTGCAGCCGGATTACGGCAACACCCTCGTGCTGGGCGCGACGTTGTTTGCCATGGCGTGGCTGATGCGGGCGCAGCTGCAGACGATGCTGATGCTGATCGCCGCCGGCGGCGCCCTGGCGGTGCTCGGGGTGTTCTCCGCCCAGTACCGCATCGACCGGCTGCTGTCGTTCTCCAACCCCTTTGCCGACCCGTTCGGCGACGGCTACCAGCTGGTCAACGCCCTGATCGCGATCGGTACCGGCGGGCTGTTCGGTCGCGGGTTGGGTGAGGGCGTGCAGAAGCTCGCCTACTTGCCTGAGGCGCACACCGACTTCATCTTCGCCGTCTACGCCGAGGAGTTCGGCCTGTTCGGCGTGATCGCGCTGCTGGGACTCTACGGGGTGCTGGTCTGGCGGGGGTTCGTGATCGCGCGGATGGCCTGGACGGTGAAGCACTACACCGGTGCGGCGCTCGCCTGGGGCATCAGTACCTGGATCGGCATGCAGACCCTGATCAACATGGGGGTGAACATGGGGCTGCTGCCCACCAAGGGGCTGACGCTGCCGCTGATCAGCTACGGCGGCTCGGCGATGGTCGCGACCCTGATCGGCATGGGCCTGATCCTGCGCGTGCACCACGAGGCGAGCCGGGCGATGGCCGAGGCCGGCATCGACGACGTCCGGGAGGTGGGCCGATGAGCCGCGCGGTGATCTACGTCATGGCCGGCGGGACCGGCGGGCACGTGGTGCCGGCACTGGCTGTCGCCGGGGCACTGGCCGAGCGGGGCTACGCGATTCGCTGGATGGGCACCGAGCGTGGCATCGAGTCGCGCCTGGTGCCGGAGGCGGGTTACCCGATCGACTACCTCGCCATCGGCGGTCTGCGCGGCAAGGGGCTGGGCACTCGGCTGGCCGCGCCTTTCCGCCTGCTCCACGCCGTCTGGCAGGCAGTCCGCCTGCTGCGCCGCCATCGCCCCGCGCTGGTGATCGGCATGGGCGGCTTTGCCGCCGGGCCGGGCGGGCTGGCCGCCCGGCTGCTTCGCCGACCGCTGGTGATCCACGAGCAGAACGCCATCGCCGGGCTGACCAACCGGGTGCTCGCCCGCCTGGCCCGCGTGACGCTGGCGGCCTACCCGAAGGCCTTCGGCAAGCCATTGCCCCCAGGCCAGGTGGTGGGCAACCCGGTGCGCGCCGAGATCGCGGCGCTGCCCGAACCGGCGGCGCGTTTCGCGGGCCGTCAGGGCCCCGTGCGCGTGCTGGTGCTCGGCGGCAGCCTGGGCGCCCAGGCGTTGAACGAATCGCTGCCGCAGGCGCTCGCGCGGATCAGCCGGGATACCGGACTTGAGGTGCGTCACCAGGCCGGCCCCCGTCACCTGGAAACCGCGGTCGAGCATTACTCGTCAGCCGACTGGGGCGAGGGCAGCCGCCACGAGGTCAGCGGCTACATCGATGACATGGCCGAGGCCTTCGGCTGGGCGGACTTCGTCGTCGCGCGGGCCGGCGCCATGACCGTCGCCGAGATCGCCGCGGCGGGGGTCGGCGCGCTGTTCATCCCGTTCCCGCACGCGGTCGACGATCACCAGCGATTCAATGCCGCCTGGCTGGTCGAGCAGGGCGCCGCCCGGCTCTTGAACCAGCGCGAGGCGGACGTCGACACCCTCGTGCGCCTGCTCGGCCCCTTGCTCGCCGACCGCACGGCACTGCTCGACATGGCACATCGCGCTCGCGAGGCGGCCGTGCCCGACAGTACCGCGCGCATCGCGGCGATCTGCGAGGGCGTGATTGCCGGAAAACCCCAGAACGATCAAACCGGGGAGGGCCGGTAATGGATGCAATGACAACCGATTTCGCCCCGGTCGCCCAGGTGCGCATGCGCAAGGTGCGCCACCTGCATTTCGTCGGTATCGGCGGCGCGGGTATGAGCGGTATCGCCGAGGTGCTGCACACGCTCGGTTTCGTGGTCTCCGGTTCGGACATGAACGAATCACCGGCGGTGCGCCACCTGCGCGAACTGGGCATCGAGGTGTTCATCGGCCATGCCGCCGAGCATCTCGCCGGGGCGGACGTGCTGGTGGTCTCGACTGCCATCGCCGCAGACAACCCGGAACTTGTGGCGGCCCACGAGCGGCGCATGCCGGTGGTGCGCCGCGCCGAGATGCTTGCCGAGATCATGCGGTTTCGTATCGGCCTCGCTGTCGCGGGCACACACGGCAAGACCACGACCACCTCGCTGCTCGCCGCGATCATGGCCGAGGCGGGTCTGGACCCGACTTACGTCATCGGCGGCAAGCTGCTCTCCAGCGCCTCGAATGCGCGGCTGGGCCGCGGCGAGTACCTGATCGCCGAGGCCGACGAGTCGGATGCCTCGTTCCTGCACCTGCAGCCGCACGTCGCGGTGGTCACCAACATCGACGCCGACCACCTCGAGACCTACGACAACGACTTCTCGCGCCTGCTCGACCACTTCGTCGAATTCCTGCACAACCTGCCGTTCTACGGGCTGGCGGTACTCTGCGCCGACGATCCCCACGCGATGAGCATCGTCGAGCGGGTGGGCCGCCAGGTGCTGACTTACGGCATCGACGCGCCGGCCGACGTGCGCGCGAGCGACATCCACAGCGACGGCTTCGAGTCGAGCTTCGACGTTGGCCTGCCGGACGGCGAATCGTGGCACTGCCGGCTGGCGATGCCGGGCCGGCACAACATCCTCAACGCCCTGGCGGCGATCACCGTCGCCCACGACCTCGGTGTCGACGGCGCGGCCATCGTCCGCGCGCTGGCGAGCTTCAAGGGCGTGGGGCGTCGCCTCGAGCGCCGGGGCACGCTCGCCTTCCCGAACGGTCGCCGCCTGCTGATCGACGACTACGGGCATCACCCGCGCGAGGTGGCCGCGACGCTGGCCGCCGTGCGTGATGCCTGGCCCGACCAGGCGCTGCTCCTGATCTTCCAGCCGCATCGCTACACACGCACCCGCGACCTGTTCGAGGACTTCGTCGAGGTGCTCTCCCAGGTCGACCAGCTGATCCTGATGGAGGTCTACGCCGCCGGGCAGCAGCCGATCGCCGGCGCCGACGGGCGCAGCCTGGCCCGCGCGATCCGCGCCCGTGGCCAGGTCGACCCGGTCTTCGTCGCCGAGCCGGGACAGGTGACCGAGGTGATCGACGACATGGTCCGCGACGACGGGATCGTGCTGACGCTGGGCGCGGGCAACGTCGGCAGCCTGCCGGGGCTGCTTCTGGAACGCTGGGGGGATCGGTCATGAGCCAGGTGTCGGCACAGGCATTGGGGCGCGTGATGGTGCTGATGGGCGGTTGGTCCGCGGAGCGCGAGGTCTCGCTCGCCAGCGGCCGGGCGGTCCACGAGGCGCTTGTCTCGCGCGGCGTCGACGCGACCGCCGTCGATCTCGACCGTGCCGGCGCCAAGACCCTCGGCCAGCGTCTGATCGACGAACGCATCGACCGGGTCTTCGTCGCGCTGCACGGCCGCGGCGGCGAGGACGGCCAGGTCCAGGCCCTGCTCGACCTGGCCGAGGTGCCCTACACCGGCAGCGGCATGGCCGCCTCGGCGATCGGCATGGACAAGGTGATCTGCAAGCGCATCTGGCAGGGCGCGGACCTCGACACGCCGGCCTTCGCGGTGGTCGACAGCCTGGCGGCGGCACGCGAGGCCGCCGGACGCCTGGGTTGGCCGGTGATCGTCAAGCCCACCGCCGACGGGTCGAGCGTTGGGGTGAGCAAGGTCGACGACGCGGACGGCATCGAGTCCGCATTCCGCGAGGCGGCCGCCTTTGGTGGGGTGATGGTCGAGCAGTTCATCAGCGGTGGCGAGTACACCGTGGCGATCCTCGGCGAGGGAAGCCTGCCGGCGATCCGCATCGAGGCGAGCGCCGAACACGCCTTCTACGACTACCAGGCCAAGTACGAGGCCGAGGACACCGGCTACCGGATTCCCTGCGGTCTCTCGGCGAACGAAGAGGCGCGGATGGCAGAGGCGGCCCGGACGGCGTTCGCGCTGATCGGCGGCCGCGGCTGGGGGCGGGTTGATTTCATGCGTGACGCCCAGGGGCGTCACTGGTTGATCGAGGTGAACACGGTCCCCGGGATGACCAGTCATTCGCTGGTGCCGATGGCCGCCGGCGCAGTGGGCCTGGATTTACCGGCGCTGTGCGTCGCCATTCTCGAGCAGACCCTGGACGGCCGGAGCGGGCCGCCCGGGGCGTTCACGGGAGGTGAGTCGGCTGATGGAGCGCATTGATGGCAACGCGACGAGCCTCCCGGGTCCGGCCACGTGGGCCGAGCTGGCACGAGCGCTGGACGGCGTTCGTGTTCGGGCTGCGGGTGGCGCTGCGCTGGGCGTGGCGAATCGGCCTGTGGCTGGCGTTCGTCGCCGCGGTGGTGCTGGTCTCGCAGCGGGTGTGGATCAAGATCCAGTCCCCGGTCACGGCACTGGTGGTCGAGGGCGACAACCGGTTCGTCACGGCCGAACGGGTGCGCCAGGAATTGTGGCCCGCGCTGGGGGAAGGCATCTGGTCGGTGGACATCGCCGCATTGCGCGAGCGGTTGCTGGCGGATGCCTGGCTGACCGAGGTGCGCATCACGCGCCAGTGGCCGAACCGGTTGCTGGTGAGCCTGGAGACGCATCAACCGATCGCCGCGTGGAACGAGGACCGGTTGCTGAGCGCGTCGGGTGTGGTGTTCGCCCCGGAGCGGCGTCCGGTCGACTTGAATCTCCCGCGGCTCGCCGGCCCGACCGGCAGCCAATGGACCGTCTGGGAGCGTTACACGAGCCTCCGGCCGGTGCTCGCCGGGGTGGAGCTGGACCTGACGGGGGTGACCATGAGCCCGCGTGGCTCGTTGAGCCTCGCGCTCGCCTCCGGCGCGGTGATCCAGACGGGACAGGAGTCGCTGGAGGCGCGCCTGCAGCGGCTGCTGGACGTCTACCCGGACACGCTGGCCGGGAAGATGGACGAGGTCGAGCGCATCGACCTGCGCTACAGCAACGGGTTTGCCGTGGCCTGGCGCGAGGCGGACAGCGAAACGAACGACGAGACAACAAACGACTGACACGGACGTCGTGGAGCCAGGAACGAATCGAAACCATGGCAATCAAGGGCAGAAACACAGCATGAGCGCGTTGAGAAAAGGAGAGCGGGAGTTCGTCGTCGGACTCGACATCGGCACCAGCAAGGTGGCGGCGCTGGTGGGCGAATGCGACGGCGACGGGCGGCTCAGCCTGATCGGCTACGGGTCGCATCCGACCAACAAGGGGCTGCGGCGTGGCTCGGTGGTCGACATCGAGTCCACCTCGATGGCCATCCGCCGCGCGATCGACGGGGCGAGCGCCCTGTCCGACTGCGAGATCGGCTCGGCCTGGGTCGGTGTCGCCGGCGATCACGTGCGCAGCATGGATTCGCAGGGCATGACCGGCACCGGCGGACGCGAGATCACCGACGCCGACGTCAGCCAGGTCATCCAGTCGGCGCGAGCGGTCAAGATCCCCGACGGCCAGCAGATCCTGCACTGCGAGCCGCAGGAATTCCGCATCGACGGCCAGGACGGGATCCGCAAGCCGCAGGGCATGAGCGGGCACCGGCTCGAGGCGAACGTGCACATCGTCACCTCGGCGGCGAACAACGTGCAGAACATCATCAAGTGCGTCGAGCGCTGCGACGTGCACGTCGAGGGCACGATCCTCGAGCCGATCGCCGCGGCCCGCGCGGTCCTCAACGACGACGAGCGCGAGCTCGGCGTGGTGCTGATCGACATCGGCGGCGGCACCACCGACGTCGCGATCTACACCGGCGGGGCGTTGCGCTACGCCGCGGTGCTCCCGATCGCCGGCGAGCAGATCACCAACGACCTTTCCTACGGCCTGACAACGCCGCCGGCCGAGGCCGAGAAGATCAAGATCAACCACGCCAACCTCGGTCAGCTCGACGAGCGCGAGGCCTCGCGGGCGATCGAGGTGCCGGGGGTATCCGGTCGCCCGCCGCGGCGCATCCCGCAGGAAACCATGATGCGCATCGTCCGTCCGCGGGTCGAGGAACTCCTCTCATACGTGCAGGAGGAGATCCGCCAGTCGGGCTACCAGAACCTGGTCAATGCCGGCGTGGTGCTGACCGGTGGCACGGCCCAGATGCCGGGCTTCGTCGAACTGGCCGAAGACTTTCTGCAGATGCCGGCCCGCCTGGGTACGCCTCAGGGGGTGGTCGGCAATCTCGACGCCTTGGGGGACCCGGCGAACGCCGCCGGGATCGGCTTGATGCTGCACGGGCTGGAACAGGCCCGCGAACAAACGGCCCATGGACCGGCAACGGCCCATGGAAATGTTCTGGAACGCCTGAAGGGCTGGTTCCGCGATCACCTCTGATTCACACCACTTATCTGAATGCCACGCGAGAGAAGGAGACGACACCATGAGCAACTGGACAATGGCTGAAATGCAGACCGAAAGCGCCAAGATCAAGGTTATCGGCGTTGGTGGGGGCGGCGGCAACGCCGTGGCCCACATGGTTCAACAGCACATCGAGGGCATCGAGTACATCAGTGCCAACACCGATGCCCAGGCGCTGGTGAAGAGCAACGCGCCGTCGCAACTGCAGATCGGCGCGAACATCACCAAGGGTCTGGGTGCCGGCGCCGATCCGGAGCTGGGCCGCCAGGCCGCGCTCGAGGATCGCGAGCAGATCCAGGAGGCAATCAGTGATGCCAACATGCTGTTCATCACCACCGGCATGGGCGGCGGCACCGGCACGGGGGCGGCCCCGGTGATCGCGCAGATCGCGCGCGACATGAACATCCTCACCGTGGCGGTGGTCACCCGGCCGTTCTCCTTCGAGGGCAAGAAGCGCACCGCCGTGGCCATGGAGGGCATCCAGGAACTGGAGGACAACGTCGACTCGCTGATCGTCATCCCGAACGACCAGCTCACGGCGGTGATGGGCAAGCAGGCGGCCCTGCGTGACGCATTCGCCGCCGCCAACGAGGTGCTGTTCACCGCCGTGGCCGGCATCTCCGAGCTGATCACCCGCCCGGGCGAGATCAACCTCGACTTCGCCGACGTGCGCGCGATCATGACCGAGAAGGGCACCGCGATGATGGGCACGGGTGTCGGCACTGGCGACAACCGCGCCGCCGAGGCCGCCGAGGCCGCGATCCACAGCCCGCTGCTCGACGACATCAACCTCACCGGTGCCGACGGCATCCTGGTCAACGTGACCTCGAACGGCGATCTGTCGATCGGCGAGTTCATGGAGATCGGCGAGATGGTCCAGTCGCTGGCCGGCGACGAGGCGGTGGTCAAGGTGGGCACGGCGGTCGACGAGGAGCTCGACGGCCAGTTGCGCGTCACGCTGGTGGCCACGGGGCTCTCGCGGGTCAAGAACGTCACCGGCGAGTCGAGCAAGCCGCGCGTGGTGATCGACAACGCCCGCCGCGAGGAGGCGGCCGAGCCGAGCGAGCAGCCGCGCGCCGAGGCCCAGCAGGCCTACGCCGGCACCGCGCATCGCGGCAACACCGCGATCAACCTCGACACCATCGACATCCCGTCGTTCCTGCGCCACCAGGCGGACTGATCGACGGCCCCGGCCGGGAGGCCGGGTCGAAAACTCGCGAGGCAAGAACAAAGGCCCCGGGACACGTGTCCGCGGGGCCTTTTCCTTGCTCGGTTCCGATTGCGTGTCAATCGCCCGGCAGCAACTGCACTACCCGCATGGCCTGTCGGTCGTCGATCCAGCTGCGGCGTTGCGGGTCGCGCAGCGTGATGAAGAACAGCAGGCCCAGCGTGGCGAGGCTCAGCAGGCCGAAGCCGAAACGCGCGAGCATTGGCCCGGTGCACGGGCCGGCACGCTCGCGGATCAGCAGAAGTCGCCAGACCTTCATGCCCGGCGTCTGGCCGAAGCGGCACCAGAAGAACACGAAGTAGGCGGCGATCCAGGCGAGCAGGTAGAGGCGGAACAGCCACTGGATCGGGCCTTCGGGCGGGACCGGCTCGCCGCCGGTGAAGACCAGGGCGAGGAAGGTGGCCAGGATCACCACGGCGATCACGAACAGCGTGTCGTAGAACAGGGCGGCGGCGCGTCGCCACAGGGGCGCGGTGCGCGCCGGGCGCTTCGGGGTCTCGTCGGTGGTCATGCGGTGGCCTCCTCGCGCTCGGGCAGGGCAATGTCGGCCAGGATCGCCTCGATGGTCTTCAGGCGCGCGTCGAGCGTATCCATCTCGCGGGTGAATCGCAGGGTGTCGGCCGACAGGCGATAGGTGTCCGGGGCAGCCTGCACGGCGGCGACCAGCTTGGCCGGGTCGATGCGGGCGTGCTCGCCGAAGATCAGCCGGCCGCCACGGGCGGTGAGCTCTATCTTGCTGATGCCAAGGCGGCGGGCCCGGATGCGCAGCCGATGGGTCTCGACCAGGGCAATGACGGGTTCGGGAAGCAGGCCGAAGCGGTCGATCAGCTCGACCTTGAGTTCGTCGAGCGCCTCGTCGCTCTCGGCGGTCGACAGGCGCTTGTAGAGCGTCAGGCGGGTGTGGACGTCGGCGACATAATCCTCGGGGATCAGCGCGGGTTCGCCCAGGTCGACCTCGGTGCTCGACGTCGGCATCGGCGCGTCGAGTGCCGGCTCGCGTCCCTGGCGGATGGCGGCGACCGCCCGATCGAGCAGCTGCATGTAGTAGCGGTAGCCGACCTCGTGCATCTGCCCGGACTGCCCGGAGCCGAGCAGCTCGCCGGCGCCGCGGATCTCGAGATCGTGGGTCGAGAGCGTGAAGCCCACGCCAAGGTCCTCGAGTGCGGCGATCGCCTCGAGACGCTTCTGCGCATCCGGCGTGAGCTGGCCCGGCTCCGGGGTGATCAGGTAGGCGTAGGCGCGGTGATGCGACCGCCCGACCCGGCCGCGCAACTGGTGGAGCTGGGCCAGGCCGAACTTGTCGGCGCGGTGGATCAGGATGGTGTTGGCCGTGGGGATGTCGATCCCCGACTCGATGATCGTGGTCGAGACCAGCACGTTGAAGCGCTGGTGGTAGAAGTCCGACATCACCTGCTCGAGCCCGCGCTCGCCCATCTGCCCGTGGGCGATGTTCACCCGCGCCTCGGGGACGATCTCCTCGACCAGGCGGGCCATGCGGTCGATGCTCTTGACCTCGTTGTGCAGGAAGTACACCTGCCCGCCGCGCTTGAGTTCCCGCTGGATCGCCTCGCGGATCTGCACCTCGTCCCAGCGGAGGACCACCGTCTTGACCGCCAGGCGCTCGCGCGGCGGGGTGGCGATGATGGAGAGATCGCGGATGCCCGAGAGCGCCATGTTGAGCGTGCGCGGGATGGGCGTGGCGGTGAGCGTGAGCATGTCGACCTCGGCGCGCAGGGCCTTGAGGCGTTCCTTGTCGCGCACGCCGAAGCGTTGCTCCTCGTCGATGATCACCAGACCGAGATTGGCGAACTCGGGCGAGTCGCGCAGCAGCTTGTGCGTGCCGATGACGATGTCGATCTGACCGGCCTTGATGCGCTCACGCAGCTCGGCGGTCTTCCTGCCCCCTGACAGGCGTGAGAGGCTCTCGATGGTCACCGGCCAGTCGGCGAAGCGGTCGCGGAAATTGCGCATGTGCTGTTCGGCCAGCAGGGTGGTCGGCACGAGCACCGCCACCTGCGCGCCGTTCTCCACCGCGACGAAGGCCGCGCGCATGGCCACCTCGGTCTTGCCGAAGCCCACGTCGCCGCAGAC
>CAYUAO010000025.1:0-7563 GCA_964442775.1 uncultured Halothiobacillus sp.
CGCTTCTTCCACGGCACCGCGACCATCCAGTCGAGGTAGCTGCGCACCACCGAGGCCTCGGCGGACATCGGCGACATCATCTTGAGCTTGTTGAGCTCGGAGCGCGCCTTGTCGCGCGCCTCCTTCGTCATGCCGGCCTTCTCGATCTTGTTCTCGAGTTCGTCGAGCTCGTTGCCGCCATCCTCGAGCTCGCCGAGCTCCTTCTGGATCGCCTTCATCTGCTCGTTGAGGTAGTACTCGCGCTGGCTCTTCTCCATCTGCTGCTTGACGCGACCGCGAATGCGGCGCTCGACCTGCAGCGTGTCGATCTCGGACTCGATCAGCATCATCAGGCGCTCGATGCGCTGATGCAGGTCGATGGTCTCGAGGATCGCCTGCTTCTCTTCCAGGCCCAGCGCCATGTGTGCGGCGATGGTGTCGGCCAGCCGGGAGACGTCGTCGATGCCCGACAGCGAGGTCAGCACCTCCGGCGGGGTCTTCTTGTTGAGCTTGACGTAGCTCTCGAACTGGTTGAGCAGCGCGCGCGCCTCGAGTTCGACTTCTCGCTCATCGACCTCGGCGGTGGGTTCGATCGAGTGGACCTCGGCGGTCAGGTGACCGTCGACGTCGTGCACCCGGTCGAGATCGACGCGTTCGATACCCTCGACCAGCACCTTGATGGTGCCGTCCGGCAGCTTGTGCAACTGCAGGATCGAGGCGAGCGTGCCGACCGGGTGCAGGTCGCCGACGCCCGGATCGTCGTTCTCGGCATCCTTCTGCGCGACCAGAAGCAACTGCTTGCTGCCCTTGACCGCCTCGTCGAGCGCGGCGACCGATTTCGGCCGGCCGACGAACAGCGGGATCACCATGTGCGGGTAGACGACGACATCGCGCAGGGGCAGCACGTCGACCTGACGCGGCGAGCCCGGGATGACGGCGGAAGTATGTTCGCTGTGACTCATATAGGGGTATACCTGTAGCACCGTGATGGCGGTGTATGCGGATGATCGGCCGCGTCGAAATGCGCGGTCGGAAGCCAGTGGGGTTTCCCCTGACGTATGACCGGAGAATAGCTTTTCAACCCGGTCCTGTCAGAAAGCGCACGACCGGGACGGCGCCGCCCGACATGAAAACACCCCGGATAAGGCCGGGGTGTGGGACTCGCCGAGACCGGAAGGCGGCAGATCAGCGATCCGACGACGCCTTGTCGTGCTCGGCGGTCGTCTCGTCGTCCTTCGCCGCGCTGCCGTTCGAGCCATCACGCCCTTTGCCGTAGACGATGTACGGCTCAGACTCGGCCCGCACAACAGCCCCGTCGACCACCACCTTCTCGACGTTGGAGAGGGACGGCACCTCGTACATGGTGTCGAGCAGGATGTGCTCCATGATCGTCCGCAGGCCGCGTGCGCCGGTCCGACGGCGAATCGCCTTCTTGGCGATCTCGCGCAGCGCGTCCTCCCGGAATTCGAGCTCGACGTCCTCCATCTCGAACAGGCGCTCGTACTGCTTGGTGAGCGCGTTCTTCGGCTCGGTAAGGATGCGGATCAGGGCGTCCTCGTCGAGCTCGGTGAGCGTCGCGATCACCGGCAGGCGGCCGATGAACTCGGGGATCAGGCCGAAACGGGTCAGGTCCTCCGACTCGATCTGCTCCATGAGCTGGTCTGTGGCCTTGCGATCGAGCTCGGACTTCACCTCGGCGGAAAAGCCGATGCCGCCCTTCTCGACGCGCTGGCGGATGATCGTTTCCAGCCCGGCGAACGCCCCGCCGCAGATGAACAGCATGTTGCTGGTGTCGATCTGGACGAACTCCTGCTGCGGGTGCTTGCGCCCGCCCTGGGGCGGCACCGAGGCGGTGGTGCCCTCGATCATCTTGAGCAGGGCCTGCTGCACGCCCTCGCCCGAGACGTCGCGGGTGATCGACGGGTTCTCCGACTTGCGGGTGATCTTGTCGATCTCGTCGATGTAGATGATGCCGTGCTGGGCCTTCTCGACGTCGTAGTCGCAGCGCTGCAGGAGCTTCTGCAGGATGTTCTCGACGTCCTCGCCGACGTAGCCGGCCTCGGTCAACGTGGTGGCGTCGGCGATGGTGAACGGCACGTCCAGCACGCGGGCCAGCGTCTGCGCGAGCAGGGTCTTGCCCGAGCCGGTGGGGCCGATCAGCAGGATGTTCGACTTCGACAGCTCGACGTCGTCGTCCTCGGCATCCCGGCGATGATCGCCGAACAGGTTCAGCCGCTTGTAGTGGTTGTAGACGGCTACGGCCAGCGCCCGCTTGGCACTGACCTGACCGATGACGTACTCGTCGAGCGCGTCGACCAGCTCGTGCGGCGTGGGCAGGCGCTCGGGGGCGTTCTCGCCTTCGGCCTCTACCTCTTCGCGCAGGATGTCGTTGCACAGCTCGACGCATTCGTCGCAGATGTAGATGTTCGGACCGGCGATCAGTTTCTTGACCTCGTCCTGGCTCTTGCCGCAGAACGAGCAGATCAGATCCTGCGTGTCTTTCGTCTTCTCAGCCATGGCTGTTCTCGTCGAACCTCGTGGGTCGGTGCGGCCGAGCGGCAACCGGCTCGGCCGTTCGGCTCAATGGATCGCCGCCGGGGGCCGGCCGCGAAGGCGAACTCGATCCGCCCGGATCAGTCCGCCTTGCCGGCTTCCTTGCGGCTGGTGAGCACCTTGTCCACCAGATTGTAGTCGCAAGCCTGCTCGGCCGTCATGAAGTAGTCACGATCCGTGTCGCGCTCGATCTGCTCGATGCTCTTGCCGGTGTGGTGGGCGAGGATGCCGTTGAGGCGCTCGCGCAGCTTGATGATTTCCTCGGCGTGGATCTTGATATCCGAGGCCTGGCCCTGGAAGCCGCCCAGCGGCTGGTGGATCATGATGCGCGAGTTGGTCAGCGCGTAGCGCTTGCCCTCGGCCCCGCCGGCGAGCAGGAACGAGCCCATGCTGGCCGCCTGGCCGATGCAGAGCGTCGAGACGTCCGGCTTGATGAACTGCATGGTGTCGTAGATCGCCATACCGGCCGTGACCACGCCGCCCGGCGAGTTGATGTAGAGGTGGATGTCCTTGTCCGGGTTCTCCGACTCCAGGAACAGAAGCTGGGCGACGATCAGGTTCGCCATCTGGTCCTCGACCGGACCGACGACGAAGATCACCCGTTCCTTGAGCAGGCGCGAATAGATGTCGTAGGCGCGCTCGCCGCGGGAGCTCTGCTCGACGACCATCGGCACCAGGGCATTCATCTCGGCCTGGCCGCCATTGTGGCTTTCAAACGCCTCTTTCATTCCTCACCTCGGTATATACGGTTCGGCCGCCTCGAGGGCGGCCAGATTCCAGTCGGCTGTCAGACGGACCCCGCCGGCTCTCAGCCCTGCGGGTTCATCAGTTCCTTGAACGGAACCTTCTTCTCGCTGGCCTTGGCCTGGTCGAGAATATGTTCGACCGCCTGTTCTTCAAGGACCACGGTACGGGCGTTGCTCATCATCTGTTGGTCGCCCTTGTAGTGGGCCACCACCTGCTCGGGCTCGTCGTAGGCCGCGGCGATCTCGTTGATGAACTCGTCGACGCGGGCATCATCCGGCTTGAGATCGGCATCCTTGACCAATTCCATGATCACCAGCCCCATGCGCACGCGCTTCTCCGCCTGTTCGCGGAACAGCGACGGGTCAAGCTTGGAGGCGTCGGCCTGCGGCATCTGGTTGCGAACGAACTGATCGCGCATATTCACGGCCTCGTCGTCGACCAGCGTCGAGGGCACGTCGAACTCCAGCGACTCGGTCAGCGCCTCGATGGTGCGATCCTTGTTGCGCCGACGCATGGTCTGCTTGAGCTCGCGCTCCATGTTCTCGCGCACGTCCTCGCGCAGCTTCTCCGCCGACTCGGCGCCGAACTTCTCGGCGAACTCGTCGTCGACCTCGGGCAGCACCTGCTCCTCGACCTTGGTCGCCTCGATCTCGAACTCGGCGGTCTTGCCGGCCAGTTGCTCGGCCTGGTAATCCTCCGGGAAGTTCACCTCGATGGTGACCGGCTCGCCCGGCTTGATGCCCTTGAGGCCCTTCTCGAACTCGGGGAGCATCTGGCCTTCGCCGATGATGACCTCGACGCCCTCGGCCGAACCGCCCTCGAAGGGCTCGCCGTCGATCTTGCCGACGAAGTTGACGGTCACTCGCTCGCCCTTGCGCGCCTTGTGACGGACCGTCTTCCAGTCGGCGTTCTGCTTGCGCAAGGTGTCGATCATCTCGTCGACATCCTCGTCGGTGACCTCGCTGGTCAGGGTCTCGACCTCGAGCTTGGACAGGTCGCCCAGCTCGATCTCCGGGTAGACCTCGACCGCGGCGGTGAATTTCAGAGGCTCGCCGGCCTTGTTGTTCTCGACCGACTCGATGTTCGGCTGGCCGGCGACGCGCAGGTCCTGCTCCTCGACGGCCTTCTGGAAGCTCTGCCCCATGACGTCGCCGATGACGTCGTCACGCACCCGGCCGGCGTACTGCATGCGGATCACCGACAACGGCGCCTTGCCCGGGCGGAAGCCGTCGATGCGAACGCGGCCGCGCATGTCCTTGAGTCGCTTCTCGACCTGCTCGTCGATCTCGTTGGCGGGAACCTCGATCGCCAGACGGCGAGTCAGGCCGTCGGCCGGCTGCAATTCAACCTGCATGGATGTCATACCTCAAAAGAAACGAATGTCTAGATGTTCCGGCCCGGCCGCCGTTCACGACCGGGCATGTATCACGGGAATCTGGTGCGAGAGGAGAGACTCGAACTCTCACGCCGTCAGGCGCTGGTACCTAAAACCAGTGCGTCTACCAATTCCGCCACTCTCGCAAACCGGGAAACCCCGGCACCGCTGCCGAGTTCCCAGACGATCAAAGCGCGCCAGTATACCGGAGCCGAACGCACGCCCAAAGCGCGGCCCAGACCCGCCACTCCTCAGAACGGCAGGCCCGGCATGCGCCCCTTCATCGAGCGCATCATCTTCTTCATGCCGCCGCCCGAGAGCTTCTTCATCATGTCACGCATGTCGCGGTACTGCTTGAGCAGGCGATTGACGTCCTGCACCTGCATGCCCGAGCCGTTCGCTATCCGGCGCTTGCGCGAGCCCTTGATGATGTCCGGGCGCTGGCGCTCGCCGGGAGTCATCGAGTCGATGATCGCGATCATGCGCAAAATGTCCTTGTCATCGATGTGCTTCTGCGCATCGGCGCCGAGCTTGCCCATGCCGGGCAGCTTGTCCATCAGTCCGCCCATGCCGCCCATCTTGAGCATCTGGTTGAACTGGTCGCGCATGTCCTCGAGCGTGAAGCCCTTGCCCGAGCGCACCTTCTCGGCGAGCTTCTCGGCCTCCTCTTCGTCGACCGTCTCGCGCGCCTTCTCGACGAGGGAGACGACATCGCCCATGCCGAGGATGCGCGAGGCGACCCGGTCGGGGTGGAACGGCTCGAGCGCGTCGAGCTTCTCGCCCACGCCGAGGAACTTGATCGGCTTGCCGGTGACGTGGCGCACCGACAGCGCCGCGCCGCCGCGGGCGTCGCCGTCGGCCTTGGTGAGGATCACGCCGGTCAACGGCAGCTGCTCGTGGAAGGCCTGCGCGGTGTTGGCCGCGTCCTGGCCGGTCATCGAGTCGACCACGAACAGCGTCTCGACCGGGTCGACCGCCCCGTGGATCCGGGCGACCTCGCCCATCATCTCCTCGTCGATGTGCAGGCGACCGGCGGTATCGACGATCAGCACATCGTAGAACTTGAGCTCGGCCTCCTTGCGGGCGGCCCGGGCGATCTCGACCGGGTCCTGGTCACTCGAGGAGGGGAAGAAGTCGACGCCGACCTGTTTCGCCACCGTCTCGAGCTGGTCGATCGCCGCCGGGCGGTAGACGTCCGTGGAGACGACCAGCACCTTCTTTTTCTTCTGCTTGTTCAGCCAGCGGCCAAGCTTGCCGGCCGTAGTGGTCTTGCCCGCGCCCTGCAGGCCGGCCATCAGGATCACCGCCGGCGGACGGGCGGCGAGATCCAGCTCGGCGTTCTCCGAGCCCATCAGGCGGGTCAGCTCGTCGTTGACGATCTTGACGAACACCTGGCCCGGCTGGAGGCTCTTGGCCACCTCGGCGCCGACGGCCCGCTCGCGCACGTCCTTGATGAACTCGCGCACCACCGGCAGGGCCACGTCGGCCTCCAGCAGCGCCATGCGCACCTCGCGCAGGGCATCCTTGATGTTGTCCTCGGTCAGACGGCCCTGGCCCTTCAGGCCATCGAGCAGCCCGCCGAGGCGCTTGGAGAGATTGTCAAACATGCGTCATCCACTCCTGCCCGTGACGATCCGGGAACGTGGGGGCGACCGGGGCGCGCGTCAAGCGCTGCGGGCAGCGCGCTTGCGCTCGTTCTCGGTCAGGTGCTTCTTGCGGATCCGGACCGATTCGGGCGTGACCTCGACCAGTTCGTCATCATCGATGAACTCCAGCGCCTGCTCAAGGGTGTAGCGGACCGCCGGGGTCAATGTCAGTGCCTCGTCGGTGCCGGCGGCACGGACGTTGGTCAGCTTCTTGCCCTTGAGGACGTTGACCGTCAGGTCGTTGTCGCGAGCATGGATACCCACCACCTGACCCTCGTAGACCTCGTCGCCGTGGCCGATCATCAGGCGGCCGCGGTCCTGCAGGTTGTACAGGGCGTAGGCCAGCGCCTTGCCGGTGTCCGACGCGATCAGCACGCCGTTGTTCCGCTGACCGACCATGCCCGACTGGTAGGGGCCGTAGTGATCGAACACCGAGAACAGCAGGCCGCTGCCCTGGGTGGCGGTCAGGAACTCGGTGCGAAAGCCGATCAGGCCGCGCGACGGGATAATGAACTCGAGGCGCACGCGTCCCTGGCCGTCCGGTTCCATGTTGCGCATCTCGCCGCGGCGCAGGCCGATCTTCTCCATCACGCCGCCCTGGTGCTGCTCCTCGATGTCGACGACCAGCTGCTCGTAGGGCTCCTGCCTCTCGCCGTCGACCTCGCGGACGATGACCTCGGGGCGCGAGACGCCCAGCTCGTAGCCCTCGCGGCGCATGTTCTCGATCAGCACCGACAGGTGCAGCTCGCCGCGACCGGAGACGCGGAACTTGTCCGGATCCTCGAGCTGCTCGACGCGCAGCGCGACGTTGTGCACCAGCTCGCGCTCGAGCCGCTCGCGGATCTGGCGGCTGGTGAGGAACTTGCCCTCGCGGCCGGCGAACGGCGAGGTGTTGACCTGGAAGGTCATCGAGACGGTCGGCTCGTCGACGGTGAGCGCCGGCAGCGCCTCGACGTTTTCCGGATCGCAGAGCGTGTCGGAGATGTAGAGCGGGTCGACGCCGGAGAAGGCGATGATGTCGCCGGCCTGGGCCGAGTCGACCTCGACGCGGTCGAGACCATGGAAGCCCATGATCTGCAGGATGCGACCGCTGCGCACCTCGCCGTCGCGCCCGACGATCTTGACCTGGGTATTGGTCTTGACCCGGCCCCGCTTGATCCGGCCCACGCCGATCACGCCAACGTAGGAGTTGTAGTCGAGGCTGGAGACCTGCATCTGGAACGGGCCGTCAACTTCCACATCCGGCGCCGGCACATGCTCGAC
>CAYUAO010000025.1:7573-20060 GCA_964442775.1 uncultured Halothiobacillus sp.
GCGATCGCCTCGAACAGCGGCGTCATGTCGCCCTCGCGAACGTCGTCTTCCAGGCTGGCGTAGCCGTTCAGCGCCGAGGCGTAGACGATCGGGAAGTCGAGCTGGTCGTCGCTCGCGCCCAGACGGTCGAACAGGTCGAAGACCTCGTTGATGACCCAGTCCGGGCGCGCGCCCGGGCGGTCGATCTTGTTGATCACCACGATGGGCTTGAGACCGTGCTCGAAGGCCTTCTGCGTAACGAAGCGCGTCTGCGGCATCGGGCCGTCGACCGCGTCGACCAGCAGCAGCACCGAGTCGACCATCGACATGACGCGCTCGACCTCGCCGCCAAAGTCGGCGTGTCCCGGCGTGTCGACGATGTTGATGCGCCAGTCGTTACCCTCGGGGGACTGCCACTTGATCGCCGTGTTCTTGGCCAGGATCGTGATGCCCCGCTCCTTCTCGATCTGGTTGGAGTCCATGACCCGTTCGCCGTGGTCGGCGCGGGCGTCGAGGGTGCCGGATTGCTGCAGGAGACGGTCAACCAGAGTGGTCTTGCCATGGTCGACGTGGGCGATAATTGCGATGTTTCTCAAGTTCTTGACATCGCTGGACTTATTCTGGTCTGACATTCGAATTCCGGGTTGTTATGCACATCAATGCGTGCACAAAGATTTTCACGAGCGATCGCCGGGCAGCGCATGTTTTTGTCGCGGCATGTCCGGTTTGAAGGGGGAGTATTGTACAGAGATTGATCAGAACTTAAGCATGAATCGTCGAAGCATGAATGCGCGGCCCAAATCTTGCGCGGATCCAAGACCACGGAAGAAGCGAGTCGAACCGACGTTTCCAGACACACCAAGGGCCTCACACGGAGGGTTCCGAGAAGGCGCCATGAGCATTGGACGAGATCCAGATGAATTCAGCGCCGATGCGCTCGAGCAGGTGACCGGAAAAAGCCCAGCGATTGAACGAGCTGGCCAAGCATCTCGGCGTTTCCGAGCACCGCCTTCACACATCGGTCCGACGCTATCAACAGCGGGGGCATAGAGACACAAACAGCAGGCTCAATCCAACGAGATCCGGAACTCCGAGAGATTACCGACGAACGAGTCGGCCCATGGTCAGAAACCATCCAGGCCCGGGCAGGCTACCCGGGACTGAGCGCTGGTCTCAGTACTTTTCCTGACTCATCACCTGTGTGTCGTTCACGAAGACGGAGACATGGTGTCCGGATTCCTTGAGGCGCTTGACCGAGGTGAGAAAGGTCTCGAGCTTGTGCTTCGACAGCACCACCATGAACATGGTGCTCGAGTCGCCCGCCAGATGCCCGGTCTGCGGCCCGCTCTCGCCTTCCCCCCGCACCGTGAAATAGGTGAACCCCGAGGCCTCGGACGACCGGATCGTCCGCTTCATGCGGTCCTCCAGTGCTGAGGAAACCACGATAGTGACCATCTTTTCCGGATAAAGCTCAACTGTCATCTCGACCTGCTCCTCAAAGTTCTCTGCACCATTCCTGCACGATACCCCGGCATGGCGCGCCGGGAAGACCCCAGGCATTCAGGGTGCTACACGATTGCCAACAACGGGGTATCCGTCAACCGCCCAGCCCGATGTACCAGCCGGCGGCCGCGTAGTACAGCGGAATGCCGAACACCACGTTCAGCGGGAAGGTCACGCCGAGCGATAGCGTCAGGTAAAAGGACGGGTTGGCTTCCGGCACCCCGAACCGCATGGCCGGCGGGACGGCAATGTAGGAAGCCGAGGCGCCGAGAATCGCCACGAGCAGCGTGCCGCCGACACCGAAGCCCAGCAGAGTGTGCCCCACGAAGATACCGGCCGTCGCCCCGATCAGAGGCATGACGACCCCGAACACCAGCAGCACGGGACCGACACTCTTGAAAGCCGACATCCGGCGCCCTGCCTCCATGCCCATGTCCAGCAGGAACAGGCAGAGCACGCCCATGAAGATCTCGTGTGAGAACGGATAGACCTTCTCCATGGCCTCCGGCGACGCGACTGCACCGATCAGCAGCGAACCGAGCAGCAGGATCACGTAACCGTTGGTCAAGGCTTCGTGCGCGAGCTCCTTCCAGTTGGTTTCCACCTGGTTGGAGCCGTCCCCACCGGCCCCGCCCGCTGCCTGGATCTGCTTGCGGGCGAAAGCGGCGATCAGCAGCCCCACGACAATGGCGGGGAACTCCATCACCACCATCATCACGATCGGATAGGTCTCGTAGTCCACCCCGGACGCCTCGAGAAACGCGACCGCGGTCAGAAACGTCGCGGCGCTCACCGAACCATAATGTGCCGCGATTGCCGCGGCGTTCAGCCGGTCGATGCGATCACGCCAGCGCAGGATCATGTAACCGACCACAGGCATGGCGAAGCCAAGAACCAGCGCCCAGAATATCGACAGGAACGCCTTGCTCAGCTCGACATCCGCCAGCGCGACGCCACCCTTCAGGCCGATCGCCATCAACAGGTAGATCGACAGGCCCTTTGACATCCCTTCCGGGAATTTCAGATCCGACCGGATCCATCGGGCGAACAAACCGAGCGCGAAAAACAGCACGGCCGGAATCAGTAAGCTCTCGATACTGAACATCTCCACTCAACCTCTTTCCTGATTGGGCTCATCAAGGCGTTAAGAACACGCCGTCACTGCCTGTAGGCTTGCCTTCTCGTCATCGGCCTGACCGGGTCCACCCCCGGGTCCGGTCAGGCATACCTCGTCCTGTCCATCACCGACGTCCTACACGCGCACCATGGGCACATCGGTCTTGCGAGAATCGCAGGTGCCGATCGCCGCATGAGCGCGCATATGCTCAACCGCAACACAGACTCTTGCGGCATCTGCCAACGAGACCCTCCTGCCCAAGCTGTCGAACGTGAATCCTTATTCCGGTACAGGAAGAAAGCGTCCGGAAGTCGGGCAGGAACGGCTGATCACAGCCTAGGTGATGGCATTCAAAAAGTTAAATCGATAATTTCCGAAAGAGGCATAGATCATAATCTATAAAAATCCCGGGGAGCGTTGATTGTCACGGCGGTTGTCGTGTTGGCTATGGGAGTGCCTCGATCCATTGCTGTCGATAGCGCTTGCACGAGTCGAGACTTGGCGGTCTCGGCTCGCGAGGACCATGAGCCGCCATCTTCGCCCAGGGGGTCAAAATTGCTTCGGCGTAAGGCGGGCAGCTTTCCATCGGCGGTAACCGCGAGGGCCGCACAGAAGGCCCCGCCGCCGGATGGTAGGATTGCCTTCACACTGATCCGACAGCGAAAGAGGGGCTTCGATGGCCGAACGACTGACTTTCACCAAGATGCAGGGACTGGGCAACGACTTCATGGTGGTCGATGCCGTCAGTCGCCCCCTGCCGGTCGACGACTGGCTGACGCCCGCCCGCATCCGGGAATGGTCCGATCGCCACTTCGGCATCGGCTTCGACCAGTTGCTGCTGATCGAGCCGCCGCTGACCGCCGACGCGGACTTCCGCTACCGCATCTTCAACGCCGACGGCGGCGAGGTGGAACAGTGCGGCAACGGCGCGCGATGCTTCGCCCGCTTCGTCGCCGAACGCGGCCTCACCGACCGGCGCGAGATACGCGTCGAGACCGCCGGCGGGCCGATCGTGCTTCACCTGGCCGGCGAGGACCGCGTCCGGGTCGACATGGGTAGGCCCCGCTTCGCCCCACAAGTCGTCCCGTTCAATCCCCCGATCACGGCGAGCGAATCGCCCTACACCCTGATGCTCCGCGACCAGCCGGGCGGACTCGATCGCATCACGCTGGAGGCGGTTTCCATGGGCAATCCGCACGCCGTGGTCCAGGTCGACGCCCTCGAACGCTTCCCGGTCGCGGCGGTGGGAGCAGCCCTCGAGTCGCATCCGGCCTTTCCGCGCCGGGTCAACGTGGGCTTTGTCGAGCAGCGTCGTCCCGATCACATCGTCCTGCGGGTGTTCGAGCGGGGCGCCGGCGAGACGCTGGCCTGCGGGACGGGGGCCTGCGCGGCGGTCGCGGCAGGGATCCATGCCGGTCGCCTGCAATCCCCCTGCCGAGTCGATCTGCGCGGGGGCACGCTCGAGATCGAATGGTCCGGTCGCGAGGACGAATCGCTGTACATGACCGGCCCGGCGAACTTTGTCTTCGACGGGGAGATCCCGGTCGAAGACGCCGGCTGAACGCATTGCCGAGCCCGGCACGCGGCGGTATGGTGATGGCTTCAGCGCCGCCCCGCCAGGCTCGGCCAGGGCGGCGCCGGAACCGGGACCTGGCGCCCCCTTCCGGGAGAGGCGCCCAACGACAAACCAGGGATTACGCATGAGCGAGAACGTGGCCTTCGAACTTGAAGACAGGGATGCCGAGATCGACAACGACCGGGAGGTGAACGCCGAGGCGGTTCTTGCCTACCTGCGCACCCACCCGGACCTGTTCCTCGACCACCCGGACGTACTCGATCACATCGAACTGCCCGGGCCGCCACAGCCGGCCGTCTCACTGCATCACTGGCAGCTGCGACGCTGGCGCGGCCAGGCCATCCGCCACCGCGACGCCCTCGACCGACTCCACCAGGTCGCCGCCGACAATGCCGCGGCCGACCGCCTGCTCCACCGCCTCTGCGAGGGTCTGCTGGGCGCCGCGGACCGATCCCCGACCACCCTCGAGGACCAGCTCCGGGCTCAGTTCGACATCGATGCCTGCCGCGTGGTCCCTGTCGCCGAACTCGATGGTGAGACCCGCGGCCTGCTCGCCGGCTGGCTGGACAATCCCGCCCCCTTCTGCGGCCGACCGCACGACACCGTGCGCGAGGCCCTGTTCGGCGACGCCCTGCCGCAGACCGGCTCGGCGGCGCTGATCGCGGTCCCGGCGCGGGCGCCCGCCTCGGCCCGGTACATCGTCGCCATGGGTCGTCGCCTGCCCGACGGCTTCAATCCCGCCCAGGGCACGCACTTTCTCGAGCAGATCGGGGAACTGGCCGACGCCTTCCTGGGCCAGCCCGCGAGCGACCGTGCCGATGGCTGACTCGCCGTGCCCGACGACCTGACAACGGCCTTCGAGCGGGCGGTCGAGGCCCTCACCGCCGATCACCGGCTCAGTCCACTGACCCGCAAGGCCTACCGGGCCTCCTGGTCGCGGCTGGCCGAGCACCTCGAGAACCACGCCGTCGAGTCCACCGCGGCGATCGACGACAGAATGCTGCGACGATTCCTCGCCGAACTGGCGCGCGCCGGCCAGTCCCCCCGCTCCATCGGCCGCCACGTCAGCGCCATCAAGCGTCTGCTGGGGTTCTGGCAACGTCTCGACCTCGACTGCCCCGCCGACCCGCTGCTGCTCAAGGCGCCGAAAGCGCCCAGGCGCCTCCCCTACGCCCCCGACGTCGAGACCCTCTCCCGCCTGCTCGACGACCCGAGCGCGTCGGCAACCAATCCCGCGGACCAGGAAGGGATGAGCCCGGCGCGACGGCACGCCGCGGAAATCCGAGCCTTGCGGGACCGCTGCCTGTTCGAGTGGCTCTACGGCAGTGGCCTGCGACTGGCCGAGGTGGTCGGGCTCGATCTCACGGACATCGACCTGCCCGCCGGGCAGGCGCGCGTGACCGGCAAGCGCGACAAGACGCGCATCGTGCCGGTCGGCCGCAAGGCCAGCGAGGCGATGCGGGCCTGGCTCTCCGCCCGGCGGCACTGGGACCGTCACGGCAGCACGGCGGTGTTCATCAACGACCGCGGACGGCGGCTGTCGGCCCGCTCGGTGCAGTTGCGCCTCAACCGCGCCTCGCGCCAGGCGGGTCTCGAGGCGCCACTGCACCCCCACCAACTGCGCCACGCCTTCGCCACTCACCTGCTCGAGTCCTCGGGCGACCTGCGGGCCGTGCAGGAGATGCTGGGTCACGAAAGCCTCTCGACAACCCAGATCTACACCCACCTCGATTTCCAGCACCTGATGAGCGTCTACGAACGCGCCCACCCTCGCGCCATGCGACAAGTCCGTGACAAGACCGTGGACGATCCCAAGGGCAGCGACGAGCCGGGTTGAAAAGCGCGGCCATCGCCTACACTGTCCTCCGTTCAGATCGCCCTATCGGCCCACCCATCAACCGGACCCGATCGCTTCCATGGCTCACCACGAAGACACCCTCTACGGCACCACCATCCTCTGCCTGCGCAAGAACGGTCAGACCGTCATCGGCGGCGACGGCCAGGTCACGCTCGGCCACACCGTCGTCAAGGGCAACGCGCGCAAGGTACGCACCCTCTACGACGGCAAGGTACTCGCCGGCTTCGCCGGCGCCACCGCAGACGCCTTCACGCTGTTCGAGCGTTTCGAGGCCAAGCTGGAGAAATACAGCGGCAACCTGCTGCGCTCGGCCGTGGAACTGGCCAAGGACTGGCGCACCGACCGCATGATGCGCCGCCTCGAGGCGATGCTGGTGGTCGCCGATCGCAACGCCATGCTCACCATAAGCGGCAATGGCGACGTGATCGAACCGGAGGATGCCCTGATCGCCATCGGCTCGGGCGGCGCCTACGCCCAGTCTGCCGCCACCGCCCTGATGCGCCACTCGGACCTCCCGGCACGCGAGACCGTGGAGACCGCCCTGCACATCGCGGGCGACATCTGCATCTACACCAATCACAAGCTCACCATCGAAGAACTCGACTGATGAACCTGACCCCTGCACAGATCGTCTCCGAACTCGACAAGCATATCGTCGGCCAGCACGCGGCCAAGAAGGCGGTGGCCATCGCGCTGCGCAACCGCTGGCGTCGCCAGCAGGTCGACGAGCCGCTCAAGAGCGAGATCACCCCGAAGAACATCCTGATGATCGGGCCGACCGGCGTGGGAAAGACCGAGATCGCCCGTCGTCTCGCCAAGCTCGCCAACGCGCCGTTTCTCAAGATCGAGGCGACCAAGTTCACCGAGGTGGGCTACGTTGGCCGCGACGTCGAGTCGATGATCCGCGATCTCGCCGAATACGCGCTCAAGATGTGCCGGCAGGAAGCCATGGTCGAGGTGCGCGACCGGGCCAAGGTGGCCGCCGAGGACCGCGTCCTCGACGCCCTGCTGCCCGCCCCGCGTGACCCGTGGCAGAACGACGACAGCCACGGCAAGGAGGCCTACCGCAACACCCGCGAGAAATTCCGCGACAAGATCCGCCACGGCGAGATGGACGACCGCGAGGTGGAGGTCGAGTTGCGCCAGGCCCCCGCCGGCATCGACGTGATGACCCCGCCGGGCATGGAGGAGATGGCCAGCCAGTTGCGCTCGGTGTTCCAGAACATGGGCCAGGACAAGACCCAGACCCGGCGCATGACGGTGGCCGAGGCGCTCGCCGCGCTGACTGACGAGGAGGCCGCGAACCTGGTCAACGAGGAGGAGGTCCGTGCCGAGGCCGCCGACCGCGTCGAGCAGAACGGCATCGTCTTCATCGACGAGATCGACAAGGTCGCCAAGCGTGCCGAACACGGCGGTGGCGAGGTCTCCCGCGAGGGCGTACAGCGCGACATGCTGCCGCTGATCGAGGGGTCGACGGTGAACACCAAGGTCGGCATGGTGCGTACCGACCACATCCTGTTCATTGCCTCGGGCGCCTTCCACGTGGCCAGCCCCTCGGACCTGATCCCCGAGTTGCAGGGCCGCCTGCCGATCCGGGTCGAACTCGAGGCACTCTCCAGCGACGACTTCGTGCGCATCCTCACCGAGCCGGACGCCGCACTCACGCGCCAGCACACCGCCCTGCTGTCCGCCGACGGGCTGGCGATCGAGTTCACCGACGATGCCATCCGCCGGATCGCCGAGATCGCCTACGAGGTGAACCACCGCACCGAGAACATCGGCGCGCGGCGCCTGCACACGGTGATGGAACACCTGCTCGAGGAGCTGAGCTTCGAGGCCAGCGGCGAGGACAAGACCCTGACGCTGGACGCCGATTTCGTCGAGGAGCGCCTGGGCGAACTGGCGCGCGACGAGGACCTGAGCCGCTACATCCTGTAAGCCGGAGTATCCGCCCATGGCAACACATCACCCCGCCCCGAAGCAGATCCGCCTGGCGAAGGACCGTCGCTCGCTGCACCTCGTCTTCCCCGACGACACGGCCTTCGACCTGTCCGCCGAATACCTGCGCGTGTTCAGCCCGTCGGCCGAGGTGCGCGGCCACGGCGGCGGCGAAATGATGCTGGTGCTGGGCAAGGAGCGGGTGAAGATCATCGACGTGCAACCGGTCGGCCGCTACGCGGTCAAATTGGTGTTCGACGACGGCCACGATTCCGGCCTGTACGACTGGGGCCTGCTGCGCGAGCTGGGCGAACAGCGCGACGAGAACTGGAACCACTACATCCAGCGCCTGTCCGCCGCGGGCGTCGAACGCGATCCCGACCGCGAGGAACCGGCCGGTCCCTACGATGTATTATCGTCCCAGGGACCGGCCCGGCCGGAGTGATTCCACCCCGATTCGCTGACGAGAGAACCGACATGACCGAGAAGACGCACTTTGGCTACCGGGAAGTCCCGCGCGAGGAGAAGTCCCGGCTGGTGGGGGGAGTCTTCGACTCGGTGGCCGCGCGCTACGACCTGATGAACGACGCGATGTCGTTCGGGATCCACCGGCTGTGGAAGCGCATCGCGCTGGAATACACGGGCCTCAGGCGCGGCGGGCAGGCACTGGACCTGGCCTCGGGCACCGGTGACCTCGCCGCCCGCATGGCGCGCATGGTCGGCGACACGGGTCTGGTGGTGCTCTCGGACATCAACGCCAGCATGCTCTCGATCGGCCGGGAAAAGCTCGACGAACAGGGCATCTTCAACAACGTCGAATACAGCCTGGCCAACGCCGAGGACCTGCCTTTCGAGAGTGACCGCTTCGACTGCGTGACCATCGGCTTCGGCCTGCGCAACGTCACCGACAAGGCCCGGGCGCTGGCCGAGATGGCCCGCGTGGTCAAGCCCGGGGGGCGAGTGGTGATCCTCGAGTTCTCCAAGCCCACCAACCCGGTCGTCGAGCGCGTCTACGACGCCTACTCGTTCTCCGCCCTGCCGGTCATGGGCAAGCTACTGGCCAAGGACGCCGAAAGCTACCGCTACCTGGCCGAGTCGATCCGCATGCATCCCGACCAGGAAACCCTGGAGCGGATGATGCTCGACAACGGTTTCGATCACGTCGACGTGCACAACCTGACCTTCGGCGTGGTCGCCATCCACGTCGGCTTCCGGTTTTGACCGAGGGCCCGCGGCAACGCGGGGGCGGCCGCTGGCTGATCCCGCTTATCGGCGTGGGCACCCTCTTCGCCGCGCCGCTGGCCTGGTGGATCCATACCTGGACGCCGGCGGACCGGCCGGACCGACTGGCCGCGATCGACGTCGCCGAGAGCTTCAAGCGCAACCCGCAACTCGAGCAGGTGCGCGAGCGCGGCGTCCTGCGGGTCGCCACCCTGATCGAACCGACCCTCTACATCCCGGACAGCTACCGGCCGCAGGGGCTCGAGTACGATCTGACCGGGCGATTCGCCGACCGCCTCGGCGTCGAGGTCGAATACCTGGTGGTGCCGACCATCGAGGCAGCCTACGAGGCCGTGGCCGACAACCGCGTCGATCTGGCGGCCGCGGGGCTCGCCGTCGATCCATCCCGCATGCGACGATTCCGCTTCGGTCCGCCCTACCTCACGGTCAGCCGCAAGCTGATTCAAGCCACCGACCGACCGCCCAGCGACGGACTCGCGGCCGTGGACGGCAGCACGATCGCCCTGCCCACCGGTTCGGCCAGCCATGCCTGGCTCGAGCGCGTCATGGCGCAGGACGACGAGGTGCGCCTCGACGTTATCGAGGCGCAGGACAAGCTCGCGATCCTCGAGGGCATCCGCGAGGGCGAGATCGATTACGCCCTGGTTCTGTCGCATATCGCCCTGCTGACGCACAAGCTGTCCGACGAGGTCGAGATCGGGCCGACCGTCGGGCCGCCGGTCGCCCTGGCCTGGGTATTCTCGCGCCACGCCGACAAGTCATTGCATCGCGAGGCACGAGGCTTCTTCACCGACGTGCGCAGCGACCAGCAACTCGAGATGCTGGTCGACCGCCATTACGCCCAGTTCGAACGGCTCGACGAATCGCTCTCCCGCCGATTCCTGCAGGACCTGGAAACTCGTGCACGCCCCTATCTGCCTACCTTCCGGCAGGCCGGTGAACGCTACGAGATCGACTGGCGCCTGCTCGCCTCGCTGGGCTACCAGGAGTCGAAATGGCGGCCGGACGCGGTCTCTCACCAGGGCGCCTACGGGCTGATGCAGATCGTCCTGCCCACGGCACGTGACCTCGGTCTGAGCAACCCGGCGGACCCCACGGCCAACATCATGGCCGGCGCCAAGTACATCGCCCAGTTGCGGGAACTGGTGCCGGAGGACGCCGAGGAGCCCGATCGGACCTACCTGGCGCTGGCCGCCTACAACGTGGGCATCGGGCACCTCAACGACGCGGTCGAACTGACCCGGCAACAGGGCGGCGACCCCACGCAATGGGCGCACGTACGCGAACGCCTGCCGCAACTCTCCGATCCGGCCGTCTATCGCGAGATGCGATACGGCTACGCCCGCGGCAGCGAGACCGTCAACTACGTCGAAAACATCCGCGCCTTCCATGACCTGATGATCTGGGTCGCGACTCGCCAGGACCTGCTCGAGGAACGCGAGTGACGCGCCCCGTCGTCGATCCCTTCCTGCAAGAACGCCCGTCACGTCCAACGAGACGGGCGTTCGCACATTCCGGCTCACCCCTTTCCGGTTCAACCGCTTCCCGGCGGGCTCACAACCCGGCGACGATCACCTCCAGCGCCCGGCCCGGCTCGACGGCGGCCGTGATCGGACGGCCGATCACCAGGCTGGTCGCGCCATTTGCCAGTGCCTCGGCGGGCGTGACCACGCGGCGCTGATCGTCGCGCGCGCTGCCTGCCGGCCGCACCCCCGGCGTCACTACCAAACCTGATTCACCCGGAAACAGTGCGCGCATCGAGGCCGCCTCGCGGGCGGAGCAGACCACCCCGTCCAATCCCGACTCGGCGGACAGGCGAGCGAGGCGAGCGACCTGGGTCTCCGCACCGTCGGTCACCCCGATCTCGGCCAGGTCGGCATCCTGCATCGAGGTCAGTACCGTCACGGCGATCAGCCCGGGCGCGGCCTCACCCTCCCCGATCGCCTCACGGGCCGCCTCGAGCATCCGCCGCCCGCCGCTGGCATGGACGTTGACCAGGGCCACGTCCAGGTCCGCCGCGGCCCGGCAGGCCCGGGCCACCGTGTTGGGGATGTCGTGGAACTTGAGATCGAGGAACACCGGGAAACCCAGCTCCCGCGCCCATTCGACCACCGGCGGGCCGAAGGCGGTAAAGGCCTCCTTGCCGATCTTGATCCCGCACAGCGAGGGGTCGAGCGCCCCGAGCAGCGCCCGCACCCGGCGTTCCTCGGCGGCATCCAGCGCCACGTAGACGCGCGGCTGGGGGCGGTGGCGGCCCATCCTCAGTCGCCCTGCCTGGCGGCCGCGTTGACGCGCTCACGCAGTTCCTTGCCCGGCTTGAAGTGCGGCACGTACTTCGCACCCAGCGACACGGTTTCACCGGTCTTCGGGTTGCGCCCCAGGCGCGGGCGGCGATAGTTGAGCGAGAAACTGCCGAAACCCCGGATCTCGATGCGCTCGCCCGTACCCAGGGCGGACATCATCTCGTCGAGCATCAGGCGAACCGAGGTCTCGATATCGCGCATGGGCAGGTACTGCTGGCGATCGGCCAGCCGTTCGATCAGTTCCGACTTGGTCATCGGTCACTCTCCGTTTGCCGTCCCGCGCTGGGCACGGCTGTCATCGGGTGGCAAGCGCTGTCGGTCAGCGCTCGCCGGGTATACGGGCGGCCGGTCCCGGCCACAAAAAACGCCATCACGAGGGATGGCGTTTTACGGGCACGACGGTGCCGGGTTACTCGGAGCGGCCGAGCTGTTCCTTGAGCAGGTCGCCCAGGGTCGGCGACGAGGTGCTCGGCGCCTTGCTCAGCTCTTCCATCGCCTCGGCTTCCTCGGCGTGGTCCTTGGCACGGATCGACAGGCTGATCATGCGGTTCTTGCGGTCGATACCCATGAACTTGGCCTCGACTTCCTCGCCTTCCTTCAGGACGGTGCGGGCGTCGTCGATACGCTCGCGGGCGATGTCCGAGGCACGGATGTAGCCTTCGATGCCGTCGCCCAGGTCGACCACTGCACCGCGGGCGTCGACTTCACGCAGCGTGCCCGTGACGATGCTGCCCTTCGGATGGTCGGCCGCCCAGTTGGACAGCGGATCGTCCTCGAGCTGCTTGAGGCCCAGGGAGATGCGCTCGCGCTCCGGGTCGATGGCGATGACCACGGCCTCGAGCTCCTCGCCCTTCTTGAACTGGCGCACGGCCTCTTCGCCCGGCTCGCTCCAGGACAGGTCGGAGAGGTGAACCAGGCCGTCGATGCCGCCTTCCAGCCCGATGAAGATGCCGAAGTCGGTGATCGACTTG
>CAYUAO010000026.1:0-19614 GCA_964442775.1 uncultured Halothiobacillus sp.
GCGAGTTGGTCGGTGGGTACGGCCGGGTTGATGGCTCACGCGCCCGTGGTCGTTTGGCCTGCCGGCGCTAGCCGGGGAGGGCAGAGCCAAGGGGCCGCTGTATCTAGGGTCAACGGCTCCGTCGGACAGGCAGTCAGAGGTTCTTCTCGAATTCCTCGACCTGTTTGCGGGCCTCGTCCTTGGCGATGCCGTACCGCTCCTGGATCTTGCCGATCAGGTAGTCGCGGTGACCTTCGGCCTCGTCGAGGTCGTCGTCGGTCAGTTTTCCCCATTGCTTCTTGATGTTGCCCTTTAACTGCTTCCAGTTGCCCTTGATCTGCTCTGGGTCCATCGGGTTTTCCTCCGACTGGTAGGGAAGACGGGTCATTGAGCCCGCAGCGTGAACCGCCGATCGAGATTAGTTGTGACTCGCCGCGTTTACAAAAACGTCCTGACGTCACAGGCGATGCGCAAACCGCATAAAAAGTCCTACGCTCCCTACCAATGAATCTCTCAGAACTGATTTCAGGATGTTCCGTGCCGGGTGACCAGCCCGCCGTGGTGAGGTTCGGTCGCGATTCGTTCGAGACGACCACCCGCGACGAGCTTTTCGAGCGGGCCGGGCGGTTGGCTGCGGGGCTCGCGCAAGCCGGGCTCGAGCGGGGTGACCGGGTGGTGCTCATGGCCCCCAACAGCGCCGACTGGATCGTCTCGGCGCTCGGCGTGATGCATGCCGGGGGCGTGGTGGTGCCGCTGGACGTCCAGATGCCCGGCGAGGATCTGGCGCACGCGCTGGGCGACTGTGACCCGGCCTTTCTCTTCACCACCGCCGGGTTACGCGAGCGTATCGATGCCCTGGAGCTGGGCCTGCCGGCGCAGGTCCGCCTGTTCGGCGACGATGAAGGGGAGACGGAAGCCTGGAGCGCCCTGCTGGCCTCTGAATCGACCGAACCCGTCGGGTCGGACGAAGATCTCGCCGCCATTTTCTACACCTCCGGCACGACGGGGCCGCCCAAGGGCGTGCCGCTGACTCACCGCAATCTCGCCAGCAATGTCGATGCGCTGGACGAACAGGACCTGGCGGACCACAGGGACAGGGCTCTCGTGCCGTTGCCGTTCCATCATGTCTATCCCTTCACCGTCGGCATCCTCATCCCCTTGAGCCTGGGGGCGACGATCATCATCCCCTTCTCCCTGGTGGGCCCGCAGATCGTCCGGGCCCTGCGCGAGGGCGAGGCGACGGTGATGCTCGGCGTGCCGGGGCTTTACGCGGCGATGTACCGCGTGCTGGAGGAACGCATCGCCGGGCGGGGCCGGCTCGCCGCCGCCCTGTTCCATGGCCTGCTGAGGCTGTCCATGGCCGCACGCCGCCGCCTGGGCTGGCGACTGGGACGGCGGCTGTTCGCGCCGATACGCAATCGTCTCGGCCCGGATCTGCGCCTGATGGTGGCGGGCGGCGCGGCTCTCGACCCGGACCTGGGGCGCAGGCTGCAGGGCCTGGGCTGGGAGGTGGCGACCGGTTACGGGCTGAGCGAGACCTCGCCGATTCTCACCTTCAACGCGCCGGAGCGGATACGACTCGAGAGCGCCGGCGTCGCGCTGCCCGGGGTGGAACTGCGCATCGACGCCGAGGAGGGGAAGGGCGAGGTCCTGGCGCGGGGGCCGAACGTCTTCACCGGGTACCGGAACCTGCCCGAAAAGACCGCCGAGGACCTGGACGATGACGGCTGGTTTCATACCGGGGACCTCGGCGAGCTGGACGAGGACGGGTATCTCTACCTCCATGGCCGCCAGTCCACCATGATCGTTCTCCCGGGCGGCGAGAACGTGGACCCGGAGCGCGTGGAGAAGGCCCTGGCGGCATCGGTTAGCATCCGCGAGGCCGGGGTCCTCGAGCACGGGGATCGCCTGGCGGCGGTGGTGGTGCCGGAGGCCGGGTTGCTGCGCGAGGCCGGCGACGAGAACTTCCGCCAGCGCGTGGAACGGGCCGTGGAGCAAGCGGCGCGCGAACTGCCCAGTCACCATCGGCCAGGCAGGATACGCATCGCCGTGGACCCGTTGCCGCGCACCCGGCTGGGCAAGCTGCGCCGCCACAAGCTCGAAGAGCTGTTCGAGCAGCTGGGTGAAAGCGGCGGCGTTCCCGGTGCGCCCCCGGAACCGATCTCGCCTGAATCCATGTCCCCCGAGGACCAGCAACTGCTGTCGGACCCGTCTGCCGAAGGCACCTGGAACTACCTGGCGGAGCGCTATCGCGACCTGCGGCTCACCCCGGACAGCAGCCTGAGCCAGGATCTCGATATCGACTCGCTCGGCTGGGTGGACCTGAGCCTCGCCCTGCGCGAGCACGTGGGGATCGAGCTCGACGAGTCGGCCATCGCCCGCGTGAGCAGCGTGCGGGACCTGCTGCGCGAGGCGGCGGGTTCCGCCGAGGCGGGCGAGGAAACCGAGGATCTCGCCAAGGCGCTCGAAACGCCGGAGCGGTTGCTGAAACCCGAACTCGAACAGGCGCTGGTGCCGCCGGGCCGCGCGCGGAAGATCACCGGTCGCGTGTTGCTGAGCCTTGCAAGACTGGCGACCCGCCTCCTGCTGAAGGTCGAGATTCGCGGTCGCTTCCCCGAGGGCGGCCCCTACCTGATCGCGCCACGGCACCTGAGCGCCCTCGACTCGGTCGTGCTCACCCGGGTCCTGACCACGCGCCAGCTGGAATCGCTGTACTGGGCCGGCTGGACCGGGTTGATGTTTTCCGGTCGTCTCAGCCGCTGGTTCAGCGGTGTCGCGCGTGTCCTGCCCATCGATCCGGGCTCCGCACCGCGCAGCAGCCTGGCACTGGCGGCCACCGTCCTCGAGCGCGGTCACACGTTGGTCTGGTTCCCGGAGGGACGGCGCTCTCCCGACGGCAGCCTGCAACGGTTCCGGCCGGGCATCGGCCTCGTCCTGCGGGCCCAGCCGGTGCCCGTGATTCCCGTATGGATCGAAGGGACCCGGGAGGCCATGCCGCCGGGGCGGGTCCTGCCGCGCCCCGGCCGGGTGCGCGTGATCGTCGGCGATCCTGTCCCCCCGGAGAGCTACGGCCGCGACGAGCGGGAAATCGTCGAGACCATCCATTCGGCGGTCGCCGCACTCGGAAACGATGGACGTGACGCCGAGGGTCGGCGTTGACGAGGAGTGAGCGCCCCCAGATGGCATTGGCATAATAAGCCGGGGGAAGGACCCCATTTTCTAACGGACTTCAGGGAAGGATTCCGCGATGCTTGTTCTCGTGCGCGTTGCGCTTTTGATCGTTCTGGCCGTGATCGGCTTTATCGGCTACGGATACCTGCTCGAGTATCTCCCCGTCCTGTTCCCCCGGGCGCAGGGTCTTTCTTCGGTCGTTGCCTTGTTGCTGCTGCAGGGCTTCCTGGCCGCGCTGGTGGTGGGTGGGGTGATGAGCTACCCCATCGCCTGGCTTGCGGGCCGGTATTCCCTCTGGGCGGCGCTTGCCGCCGCGACTCCGGTGCTGGTGTTTCGTGTCCCGTCGCTGTTCGACACGACGCTGTACGGCTTCACCACCATCATCATGGTGTACGAACTTTTCGCCTACGTGACGCTGCTGGTGGCGGGGACATGGCTGGCGCACCGGCGCTTGATTACCCATGCCGCCCGAACCGAGACATAGTTCTCCGTTTCCTGGTGGCGGTATAGGCTTCGGGTTTTCAGGAGAGCGATATCATTGGACTTGTTCCCCGCCATCTTGAGCGCGTTTGGCAGCCTGTGGTGGCTGATCCCGCTTGCAGTGGTTCTCGCCCTGGTGAAGACGCCCTGGTTCAAGGGCATGTTCGGCGAGTTCCTGGTGAAGCTCGCGGCGCGGATCCGGCTGCCCTCTGCCGTCTATCACCCGCTGCACGACGTGACCGTGCCCACGCCCGATGGGAGCACGCAGATCGATCACGTCTTCGTTTCGCCGTTCGGGATCTTCGTGGTGGAGACCAAGCACATGAGGGGCTGGATCTTCGGTGGCGAAAAGCAGCCGAACTGGACCCAGAAGCTCTACCGCAAGACGGTCTCCTTCCAGAACCCGCTCCGGCAGAACTACAGGCACATCAAGGCGCTGGAGGCGATGCTGGTTCTGCCGTCCGAGGTGATCCATTCCGTCGTCGCCTTCACCGGCGAAAGCAGCTTCAAGACGCCCATGCCACCCAACGTCACCGCCGGTGGCGGGTACGTGCGATACATCCGCTCGTTCAAGACCCCTGTCCTGAGCGACGAGCAGGTGAAAGACGCGATCACGGCGATCGAGTCCGGTCGACTCGCGCCGACGCGTGCCACCCATCGGCAGCATGTCGCGCGGTTGAAAACACGCTCCGACCCCGATGCGAAAAGGCATTGTCCGAAATGCGGCAGCGAGATGGTGTTGCGCACCGTGAAACGTGGCAGCAACACCGGCAAGCGTTTCTTGGGCTGTTCGGCCTTTCCCGAGTGCCGGGCGACGCGGGGCGTCGAATGACACGATCCGGATAGGCGGCGCCCTGTCGGCAGGGCGAGTGGGCCCCCCGGCTGTTCTGCGGCATGTATATTCGTGCCTTCACTCACCTTCGTGCCTGCTGGCTAATGTCGGATATTGATTGGAAGACCACTCGCGCCGCCCTCTGGCGCACAAGAATCGAACGATTGCGCCCGGTGCATCGCGTCGACCCCGTCGTGCCCGACCAGCTGCTGGGCGTCGAGCGCCAGAAGCGGGCGCTGATGGAGAACACGGAACGCTTCCTACATGGCCGCGGCGCGAACAACGCGCTGCTGTGGGGATCGCGCGGCACGGGCAAGTCGTCGCTGATCAAGTCCATGCTCAATGCCTACGCCGGGCAGGGCCTGCGCATGATCGAGGTGGACGCCGTTGACCTGGGTGACCTGCCGGAGATCATCGATCCGTTGCTGGACCTTCCCTTCCGCTTCGTCATCTTCTGCGACGACCTTTCCTTCGAGCAGGGCGATTCCCGGTACAAGGGATTGAAACGCGTCCTCGAGGGTTCGCTGGAGCTGCCGCCGGAGAACGTGCTTGTCTACGCCAGCTCCAACCGCCGGCACCTGCTGCCCGAGCAGGCGAGCGACAACCGGGACACGCGGTTGGTCGACACGGAACTGCACCACAGTGATGCGGTCGAGGAGAAGCTCTCGCTCTCGGACCGCTTCGGGCTGTGGCTTTCCTTTTATCCGATCTCTCAGCCGGAGTACCTGGAGATCGTGGACTTTTACTTCCACGACTGGACCGGGGACCGCAACGAGTTGCACGCCGAAGCCATCCGCTTTGCCCAGGCACGCGGCGTGCGCAGCGGCCGGGTCGCGCGGCAGTTCTTCAACAGCCGGGCATGAGGCGTAGCGGTGAGTGATATCCGCATCTGCTTCGCGGGCGATTCCTTCGTCAACGGCACGGGAGACGAAACCGCCCTCGGCTGGGCGGGGCGGCTCTGCCGGGATGCTTATGCCCGGGACATTCCGGTGACGTATTACAACCTCGGTGTCAGACGGGACACCAGCCGCGATCTGCTGCGGCGCCTGGAGGCCGAGTGCGGCCCGAGGCTGCCTGCGGATTGTGACGGGCGCATCGTGCTCTCCTGCGGCGTGAACGACACCATGTGGGAGGCCGGGGCGACGCGCGTGCCCTTCGACGAATCCTTGGCCAATCTCGGGGAGATGCTTGCGTTCGCCGCCCGCTACTCGTGCGTGGTGGTTGGCCCGCCGCCGGTCGATGACGATGCCCACAACCGGCGTATCGCCGCCCTTTCCCAAGCCTTTGCCGAGGCGGCGTCGCGGCGAGGCATTCCGTTCGTCGATCTCTTCGCGCCGCTGATCGACGACGCGGAATACCGGCGTGCCGTGCGGCATGGGGATGGAGCGCATCCGAACAGCGCGGGTTACGAGCGTATTGCCGAGCTGGTGGCTTCGTCGCCGGGTTGGTGGTTCCTGCGTTGAGGTGGTGTTTCTGCCATGTCTCTCGATGCCGCCGGTCGTGGCCTGGGCGGCCGAGAATCTCCACCTGGCCTACTCTAATCATCGGCATCCTGTGATTTTCCTGACGAGTGTCCAGAGGACGACGAGCTGATATGACGGGAAGTTTCCGGCGTTTTTTGGGCTTGTTCGCTTCCTTCGCCGTCGCTGGCGGCGCTTCCCTGTTGCTGGGTGGATGTGCCACGACCATCGTGCCTCCCGATTCGGTGGATCGTCCGCAATCGGTGTTCGTGCTCGACCACGGGCGTCATTCCAGCCTGGTGCTGCCGCATCCGGACGGCTTCGTTCGCTACGCCTACGGTGACTGGGGCTGGTACGCCGAGGTCGATACCGGCCCGGCGGAGGCCCTCCGCGCCGTGTTCTGGCCGACCCGGGCGGGACTGGGGCGACGCCAGACCGACCGGCCGGCGACCCGGGAAGGGCTGCGCGAGGGCCTGCGGGTCGGCATCCAGGAGATTCACGCGGTCGAGGTGGATGCCGACCGGGTGACCGCGTTGCGGGATTCGCTCGAGGCCCGCCACCGCGAGAACCTTTCGAGCGTCAAGTACAACGCCACCTACGATCTCGCCTTCGTCGAGTACCCGGAGGCCTACGCGTTCTGGCACAACTCCAACCACAAGGTCGCCGACTGGTTGCGCCGGCTGGGATGCACCATCGAGGGCACCGCGTTCTGGGCCTGGTGGGAAGTGAAGGGCGCCGGGGAGGTGGAGGAGCTGACAGAAAGCGATCGACGACCTTTCGACGAGCCGGGGCGGAAGGGCGGAGGACCTGAAAGGAGTGCTCGCACGGGCGGTCGCCGGTCGAGTCTTTCTCGTCGTCGGTCCCGGCGTTTGCCTGCCCGTTGCATGACGCGGGGTTCTCCCCGGGCCTTTACGATGGAGTGGCCGATCCGGTGCATGGAGAACTCGTAATCCGTCCCGAGACACCCGCCGACATCGAGGCGATCGCCGAGGTTACCCGTGCTGCCTTCGCGACGCTCGAGATCAGCAACCACAGCGAGCAACACGTTGTCGATGCCTTGCGCGCCGCGGGCGCCCTGAGTCTATCCCTGGTCGCCGAGTGGGAGGGACGGGTTGTCGGCCACATCGCCTTTTCGCCGGTGACGATGTCCGACGGCACGCCCGCCTGGTACGGGCTGGGGCCGGTATCCGTGTTACCGGATCATCAGCGCCTGGGGATCGGCTCGGCGCTGATCCGCGAGGGGCTGGATTGCCTCGGCCGCCTCGGCGCACGTGGTTGCTGCCTCGTCGGCCATCCCGGCTACTACCCACGCTTCGGTTTCGAGAATCCGGACGATCTCGTCATCGAGGGGGTTCCGCCCGAGGCCGTCTTCGCCCTGACCTTTGCCGGCCGCGTCCCGCGTGGCCGGGTCACCTTCCACCAGGCGTTTCTGGTCACAGGTCCAGGCGAACTCCCTTCGTCGGAATGAAGGTGACAACGTCTCGTCCGTGCGTGTGGGTGAGCCGTGTTCGGGGCAGGCGCTGTCACGAAAACGCCCGGCCGCGTTGGAGGCCGGGCGTTGGTCGGGGGCGTGGCACGCACCGGCGCGCGCGTGGCTCAGTGCTGAACCTTGCCCAGGTAGTCGTCCATGATGTAGAGCGCCTGGCCGGGCTGACCCTCGAAGCCGAGGATGCGGGCCTTGTCCATGATCTTGTCGAACAGGACCTCTTCCTCGTGCTGCTCGGCGATGAACCACTCGATGAAGTTGAAGGTGGTGTAGTCCTCGGCCTCGAAGGACTGCTTGGCGATGTTCTTGATCATGGCCGTGACCTTGTATTCATGATCCTGCGCGGCCTTGAGGGCGGCCATCAGGTTCTTGTGTTTCGTGGGCGCCTTGGGAATCTTGTCGATGGTGATCGGCACACTGCACTCGGCCATGTAGTCGAAGATCTTGTCCATGTGGGTGCGCTCTTCCAGGCTGTGCGCGCGGAAGAACTTGGCCGCGCCCTCGAGCCCTTCGCCCTCGGACCAGGCGCTGAGCTGCAGGTAGACGTTGGAGGCGTAGAACTCGGCGTTGACCTGCTCGTTGAGCAGTTTGGCGATGTGCGGTTCGATCATGGCTGTGGCCTGCCTTCTGTTTGGATTCGTTCGGAGCGTTACACCCGGGCCGTTGGCAGTCAAGTTGCGACCGGGCGTTGGTCGGGGACGGGATGCGCCCGGCTGCGATGTCGCCGGTGCGGGATGCACCACGAACGCTACTCCTGCCGCCGTCACGACCGAAATCGAGCCCACCGAACTGCACGGCCATGTGATAGCGTTGTCGCGCGTTAGGCCAGTCAATCGGAGATGCCAATGAGCGAGGAGTCCTCGTCGGAGGAAAGGGAAGTCGTGCCCGTGGTGGGTATCGGGGCGTCGGCCGGTGGTCTGGACGCCCTGAAGGCATTGCTCGACGAGCTCGAGCCGGGGCTGCCCTTCGCCTTCGTCGTGGTTCAGCACATGGCTCCCACCCACCGTAGCGTGTTGACCGAACTGCTGGGGCACGGGACGCGGCTGGCGGTCGAGACCATGCAAGACGGCGTGGGCCCGGCGGCCGGCACGATCTACGTGGTCCCGCCGGATGCCGACGCGGTCATGCGTGACGGTCGGTTCAGCCTGCACAGCCCGGCAACCGAGTCGGGTGCTCGCCCCTCGATCAACCATTTCCTCGCCTCCCTGGCCGCGGAGCTGGGCGAGGATTCGATCGGGGTGGTCCTCTCCGGTACCGGCACGGATGGAACGGCTGGCCTGCAGGCCATTCAGGGCGTCGGTGGGGCCACGCTGGTGCAGGAGCCGTCGACCGCCGAATACGCCTCGATGCCGCAGTCGGCCATCGATGCCGGGCTGGCCGATTTCGTCCTGCCGCCGGCGGAAATCGGGGGGAAACTCGGCGAGCTGGCGCGCCTGTATCGGAAGGTGCACGACCCGGATGACGAGTCGGAGGTGGACCTGCCGAGCCGTCTGCTCGTCCTGCTCAAGAAACGTCGGGGCACGGATTTCTCCGGTTACAAGCGGGGGACCGTGTTTCGCCGGCTGCAGCGACGCCTGGTCGCCACGGGTTGCGCCGACGTCGAAAGTTACCTCGAATATGTGGCCCGCCAACCGGCCGAGCTGGATGCCCTGGCCAAGGACATCCTGATTTCCGTGACCTCGTTCTTCCGCGATGCCCAGGCGTTCGAGGCGTTGGCCGAACAGGTCGACCGGATCGTCGATCAGGCGAGTCGCGACGACCGGGAAATCCGCGTCTGGGTGGCGGGTTGCGCCACGGGTGAAGAGGCGTATTCGGTCGCCATCCTGTTCGAAGAGGCGTTCGACCGGGCAGAACGCCGTCCGCCGATCCAGATTTTCGCGACGGACGTCGATGTCGAGGCACTGGCGACCGCGCGCCGGGGTGTCTACCCCGCCGCGTCCATGGCGGCGGTATCGGAGGCAAGGCTGGCGCGTTTCTTCGTCGCCGAGGATCACGTCTACCGAGTGCGTGATCGACTGCGCGGCATGCTCGTTTTCGCGGAGCACAACCTGATCGCCGATCCGCCTTTCCCGCGGCTCGACCTGATCGCCTGCCGGAACGTGCTGATCTATTTCGACAGCCAGTTGCAATCGCGGATTCTGGGTCGGTTCCACTTCGCGCTGCGCTCGGAGGGCGTCCTGTTTCTCGGCCAGTCCGAGACGACCACGGCCGCCGAACAGCTCTACACCCCGATCGATACCCGGGAGCATCTGTTCCGGAAGCGCGGTGGCGCCTCGCCCCGGCTGGCCCCGCAGCCACTCAAGTCCGCCCCGGGCTTTCTCCCGAAAACCAGCGAGACGGAGACACAGAAACTGCTCGAAGCGGTGGTCTCGCAGCTGAACGCCACGGTGGCCTTCTGCGAGCCCAACGGCGAGATCTGCTACACCGCCGGCGAGGTTGAACGGTTCTTTCATTTCCCGCGTGGCAAGGCGGTCCACCAGATCACCGACGTGATCGCCCAGCCGTTTCGTTCGGATCTGTTCTCGCTGATGCACCGGATCAAGCAGTCGCCCGGGTCGCTGTACGGACGCGTGCACGATTACGCCGGTCATCGCTGGCGGCTCTCGCTGCGGCCGGTCTCCGACCACGGCACCAATTGTGTGCTCGTGAGCATCGAGCGGGTCGATACATTCCCCGATTCGCGCGAGCGCCCCGAACCGGGGGAAGGGGGCGGGGTCGGTCTGGCACCGGAAGATTGCGACGTCGAGTCGCTCCTCGAGGAGCTGGCGAAGACCAACGAGGAAATGCAGTCGCTCAGCGAGGAGGCCCAGGCCTCCAACGAGGAATTCCAGGCGACCAACGAGGAACTGCATGCCGCCAACGAGGAGCTCCAGGCGTCGAACGAGGAACTCAATACGCTCAACGACGAACTCAACGAGAAGACGTTGCAGTTGCAGTCGCTGGCCGACGAGTACCGCCATCTCTACGATGCGATCGAGTTCCCCGTGCTGGTCTTCGATCGCGCGGGCTCCTTGCGGCACTTCAATTTCGTCGCGCGCGAGGTGCTGGGCTTGCGCTCGGAGTACCTCGGTTGGCCCGTCGACCGGCTGGGACTTCCCGCCGCGCTGAACGGCCTGGACGCGGACATGGTACAGGCGCGACGCGAGGCCGAGACCGGCAAGCAACTGGTCGAATTCCAGGACCGGCAGTGGCAGCTGATGGTGACGCCGGGTTGTAGCGAGACCGGCGAGGTGGAATCGCTCGTGGTCACCCTGGTGGATGTCACGGAAATCCGGCGCGCCCGCAACGAACTGGCCGCGTCGCGCGCCCACCTGGATGCACTGATGAGCCACAGCACGGTGCTGATCAGCAGCAAGGGGATCGACGGCCGCTACCAGTTCGCCAACCCGGCCTTCCTCGAGGCCTTCGGGCTGAGCCTCGACGAGGTGGTGGGGCGAACCGACCACGATCTGTTTCCATCGTCCTTTGCCGGCAGCATGTGGACGACCGACCTGGAGGTGTTGCGCACGGGGCGGGCGAGGGTAGTCGAGCATGACTGCGTCGACGGCGAGACCCGCCGGGTCTACCGCACCACCCATCAACTGCTCACGGACGCCGATGGCGCCCCCGAGCGGCTGCTGGTCGAGGCGGACGACGTCACGGCGAGAAAACGTGCCGAGCAGGAACTGCAGGTGGCCGGCAAGGTGTTCGAGCAGGCCGGTGAAGGCATCATCGTGATGAACGCCGAGGCGGAAATCACCACCGTGAACCGCGCGTTCAGCGAGATCACGGGGTATTCGGCGCAGGAGGCGGTGGGCACGCGCGTGGATGACCTGCTGCGTTCCGGGGAGACTTCCTCCAGTATCTACGCGGATCTCTGGGAGGAGGTGAAGCGAAATGGCGTCTGGCGGGGCGAGATCGTCAATCGGCGCAAGAGTGGCGAGGCCTACCCGGAGTGGCTGACCATCAACCGGGTCGGAGGGGACCTCGACAGCTACTACGTGGCCGTTTTTTCCGACATCTCCACGCTCAAGGAGTCGCAGAAGAAGGCCCAGTACCTGGCGACCCACGACGAGCTGACCGGTCTGCCCAATCGTTCGGTCTTCTACGACCGCCTCCAACTGGCGATGGCCTCCGCCCGGCGTCATGAGCATCTCGTGGCGGTGGTCTTCCTCGACCTGGACGACTTCAAGACCATCAACGACACCCTCGGGCACGACGTGGGCGATGCCCTTCTGGTCGAGACGGCTCGCCGCCTCGAGGGTCTGCTGCGGGAGGTGGACACCGTATCCCGGTTGGGGGGCGACGAATTCACGATCATCCTGCCCGACATGTCGTTGATGGGGGCCGAGCATGCCGCCAAGCGAATGCTCGAGGCCCTCGGCCGGCCGGTGGTCGTCGAGGAGCATCGCCTGTTTATCACGGCGAGCATCGGGGTGGCCTTCTTCCCGGATGACGGCAGGGATGCGACCAGCCTGATCAAGGCCGCGGACATGGCGATGTATCGGGCCAAGGACAACGGCCGCAACCGGTTCGAGGTGTTCCGCAAGGAGCTCCAGGCCCAGCTGATCAAGCATGCCCGGCTGGAATCGGCCTTGCGTGACAGCCTGCGAGACGAATCGCTGCAGCTGTTCATCCAGCCACAGTTCGAGCTGGCCGACCGCGTGTCGATGTGCAGTGCGGAAGTCTTGTTGCGATGGAACCATCCCACCCTTGGTGCGATCTCGCCGGTCGATTTCATTTCCGTCGCCGAGTCGAGCGGGCTCATCTCCAGCGTCGACTGGTACGTGATGGAGCGCGCGATTCGCGCGATTGCCGGCTGGGACATGGAGGGAATTCCCGGCGTGACCCTGTCGGTCAACCTGTCGGCTCGAAGCCTCAAGGACGAGCGGCTGCCGGACTTCCTGATGGGGCGGCTCGAGTACTACGGGGTGGCGGCGGACCGGATACAGCTGGAGATCACGGAGGGCGCCGTGGTCGACCGCAGCAGCGTGGTGATCGGCAATATCGAGAAGCTTCGCGAAGCCCACATTCCGTTCTCGCTCGACGACTTCGGCACCGGTTACTCCTCGCTGAGTTATCTCAAGCGCCTGCCGTTGGCGGAACTGAAGATCGACAAGTCGTTCGTCGATGGACTGGGTGGCAAGGATCGCAACGACGAGTCCATTGCCCGAGCCATCCTGGTCATGGGGCAGGCGCTGGGCCTGCGCACGGTCGCCGAAGGGGTCGAGACCGAGGAGCAACTCGACTGGTTGCGGGCCCATCGCTGCGACCGAATCCAGGGCTTCCTGCTGGCCCGGCCCATGAGCCTGGAGGACTTTACCCGGCGGTTGAAGGAATCCGCGAACTCGCCGTCGCGGGAGTAGGTCGGCGGCATGGCCGCCGGTGTGCCGGTTCGCCGGCGCGTCATCGGTGGCTTGCAACCGCGGGTTGGGCCGCGCAGCTGCATTCCTGGGAAGGTACCGCATGATCCTTAATCTGTTCGAGAACCTGCCCGAACGCCTTGAGGACGAGCGTTTCGACACGCTCGTCGAGGCCGGAAACGTGACGATCGAGCGCATCGTCTCGTGCGGACACACTTCGCCGGCAACCGGCTGGTACGACCAGTCCCGCGACGAATGGGTGGTGATCCTCAAGGGGAAAGGCGTGGTGGCATTCGAGCACGGCGAGCAGGTCACCCTGGGCCCGGGCGACCATCTGAACATCCCTGCCCACACCCGCCACCGAGTGGCCTGGACCGATCCGGACGAGGACACGGTCTGGCTGGCGGTGCATTACGACCGAGCCGGGAGCCGGCCCGCCGAGGAGATTGCTCCGTGAACCCGGAATCCATCGGGAACCGTGCGGCTCGACCCGCCGACCTGTCTGCGATTCACGCGGTCCTGACGGCCGCGTTCGGCGCCGGGGAGGCGCCCCGGATCGTCCAACTGGTGGACGAGGCGCTCGATAACTCGAGTGCCCGCCCGCTGCTGTCGCTAGCGGCCGTGGACGGGAAACGGGTAGTGGGTCATATCCTGTTCACCCACGCCGAGGTCGAGACGAGGGGCGAACTGCTCGCGGCCAGCCTGCTCGCGCCACTAGCGATGCATCCCGACGTGCAGGGGCAGGGAATCGGCGGGCGCCTCATCGCGGCGGGGCTCGACCGGCTGGAAAAGGCGGGAGTCGGGTTGGTGTTCGTCCTCGGCCACCCCGGCTACTACCCGCGTTTCGGCTTCGAGCCGGCCGGCGCGCGCGGATTGGCCGCGCCGTATCCGATCGCCCACGAACATGCAGCCGCCTGGATGGTGAAGGCCCTGCGGCCGGGAGTCCTCGATCGGGTCGGAGGGCGGATGCGCTGCGCCCGCGCGCTGGACCAAGAGGAGCTGTGGGTCGAGTGATCGACGTCGCTCGCTGATCGATGCAGCTCGTTGCTGTCCTCCAATGCAGAACACCCGCCGGGAGGGCGGGCGTCTTCACGCGTCTTCGGGGGGGCGATCCCGCGTCAGTCGGTCGGCATCACCGATGAATGGTGATGCACGATCAGCCAGCGGCCGTTGCGGTTCTCCCAGACGAAGGTGTAGCGGGCGGGCACGTCGCGGGTCTCGTCGCCGTCGGTGACACGGAAGGTGTAGGTGCCCGCGTCGGTCAGCTTGTTGCAGCCGATCTTGACGTTGCGGGTATTGACGGTGCCGACCGGATGCTTTTCCAGGAAGTGCTCGAAGTAGTCCTGGATCTCGGCGTGGTTGGTGCGCGGCACGTTCGAGACGGTGGGCAACAGCACGCCGTCCTCGGCGTAAAGGGCGGTGACCCGGGCGGCGTCCCCGGTCTGCAGCGCCGCGTTCCACTCGTCGAACAGTTCCTCGGCGAGCCGGCGGGTGGCCGGGGCGCAGATGACGCAGCCCTCGTCGGCGGGGACGTCGATCGGACGATAGGCTGCGTCGTTGCCCGTGCCGGTGACCGGGCGATAGGGGTCGCGGTGCGACGCGCCAAGGCTCAGCCGCGCGCTGGGGGCGTCGTCGGCGCCGATGAAACGTGTGCCGCTGATGCGCGGGCGATGGCTGTCGGTCACTGGTCACTCTCCGTCGGGTCGTGGTGTGTGCATTGTAGGCGTTTGGCCAGAGGCTGTCATATGGGCGCCCCGACTGGGTCGGCCGACCGGCGGTTCGATGAAATCGAAATCTGTTGGGGGTGGTTTCGCCGCATTCCGGCGCGGGCGACGAGAAACGTTCGCCGCGGGAAAGGGGGTCTCGATCGCTTCGATGATTTTCAATGACACAACCATGACGAGTGACCTACAGTGAACGGGTGGTCGTCCCGGAGTGTTCCGGGGCTGTCACTCACCACGGCCGACCGTCTTCCCGCGGCACGGCCCGAACGCGACAAAGGTGTAATGCTCATGGCAGAGAAGATGGACGCGGAACGCGGTTTCTACCGCAACGGCAACATCCAGGTTGAACAGGCCACCGACGGCATGTACCTCGTGCAGCGCCCTACGCGCCGACCCCGCAAGGGATCGACCAACGGCCGCATGACGGTGCCGGGTGACATGGAAACCCTCTATGAAACCACGGTGTTCGACGACGCGGTCGACCGCGCCCGCGATCTGGCCAGGGCGGGCTGACGGCCAGGCGGGCCGCCTTGGCGCGGCCACGCGACGACGAGGCCCGGATCGGATGGATCCGGGCTTTTTCGTTCACCAGGCGCTTCTTCCAGCGAGATATCGGACGAGCCGGCGAGCCAGCAAAGCCATCGCTCCATGCAGCGCGTCCCCGGGGCACCGTTGCCATGTTCGAGGGCGGCTGACATCCTGAGATATCGAGACCACAGGGAAGAGGTATCGCGATGACGAGTCGCCACGACGAAACACCTGCTCACGACTATCTGATCTGCCGGCATCCGATGGATGACGCATATCGCATTTTTCGGGTGGATCCGGCCGCGCCGACCCCGTTCACCGAGGTGCCGCTGGCCCCCGACGCGAGTGTCGATCGTGGCTGCCGCCTCGCGCAAGCGGGCGGCTACCTTCTGCAATGGAGCTCCCGTCGGCAGGTCGATGGCGTCCCGGGGTACGATTACGTGCTGAGGCAGTTCGACCCAGGGGCCCCCGACCCGCTCGGTGGACCGATCGTGCAGAACGGTTTCTGGAAGCAGAAGAAGTTCTGGGGGTACCGCGCGTACTACAGCGAGCATCCCGACGAGGGCCGCGAGCTGGATCTCCTGCCCCTAAGCGGCTTCGTCATGCACCTCATTCCGGCGAGGGGGCGGGGCACGTTCGAGCTGTGGAACTTCGACCCGTCGCCCGACGCGCCGGGCACGGCCGATCCGCTCCCGGCGCCGTACACCAAGCAGGGAGGCTTCCCCACGATCCGCGCCGGCCACGAACTGCTGGCGGTGGGCAACTACGTGCTCGATCGTCTGCCCGACCGGCGGAGCTACCGGCTGTGGAGCTTCGACCCGCAACAGGACGTGCCGCTCTCGATGCCCGCCGTGCAGGAGGGGTGCTGGGACGAGATCGACGCGGTGCACCAGCTGACCGTGATCGGCGAGCACGTGCTCGACTGGTGTCCCGAGGACGGCCGCTACCGCCTGTGGCGATTCGATCCCCGATCGGCCGCCGTGCTGGTCGGCCCGGTCCGAGAGGGGACTCTGCCCGAGGGGATCGGCCGGGATGCCATGCTGACGGCCTTCCAGGCACGTGTGCCGATCGACGCCCGCCGGGCCGAAACGCCTGGCACCCTCGACTTCATGCGCTCGAAGATACGGCATGTCGTCTATTACATGCTCGAGAGCCGTTCCTTCGACAATGTCTGCGGCTGGCTCTACGAGCGGGGCGAGAGCGGCTACCACACGATCGGGCCAACCGGTCCCTTCGACGGGGCGAGTACCGAGGACTTCAATCTCGACGGCGACCGCAAGGTCCACGTCAGCCGGTTCAGGGACGGCCGGCTGAGCGAGGACTGGGACCTGATCGCGCTCGACCAGGACCCGTTCCACAACACCACCGACAGCATCCAGCAGATGTTCGTCGACCCGGCCGGCTATTACGAGCGCGGCGAACGCCCGGACATGGGTGGCTTCATCCTCAACAACGCCAACGACCAGGTGATGCGCACCTTCAGCCCGGAACAGCTGCCGGTGCTCAACGGCTTGGCGCGGCATTTCGCCGTCTCCGACCGCTGGTTCTCCTCCATCCCGGGCGGCACGGACGTCAACCGCGCCTTCTCGGTCACCGGCTCGGCCTTCGACCGGTTGGGGACCTGGGAGGGGGGCAATGCCTACAAGTACTGGCCGTACTCGCCCCATCGCCAGTCCATCTGGAAGCTGCTCTGGAGCCACGGCGAGACCGACTGGAAGATCTACAACGCGGTGCGCTGGCAGGAGGCGGTGTTCACCTACCAGCTTTATCTCAAGGGCCAGGTGCCGTCGATCGACGCCGACCCGTCGCGCTTCATCGCCGACATCGATCAGTTCAAGCAGGATGCCCGAAACGGCGACCTGCCGGCCTTCAGCTACCTCGAACCGGCGTGGATCGCGCCCGACGGGTCGACGTCCTACCACCCGGGCGGCGATCTCGTCCCCGGGGAGCGTACCCTCAACGAGATCTATGACGCCATCCGCAACGGTCCGGGCTGGGAGCACACCCTGCTGGTGATCACCTTCGACAAGAACGGCGGCACCTACGACCACGTCGCGCCGCCCTACGCGCGCAAGCCCTGGCCCAACGACCGGAACGACGGCTTCGCCTACGACCTGATGGGCCCGCGGGTGCCGGCCGTGATGGTCTCGCCGTGGGTTCGTGAGAACACCGTCTTCCGCGCCGAGGGCGACGTGCCGTTCGACTCCACCTCCTTCGCGAACACGCTGTTGCGCTGGTACGGCATCCCGCGCGCCACCTGGAAGCTGGGCGACCGCATCGATGCCGCCCCCGGTTTCGAAGTGGTCTTCCAGGCGACCGAGCCGCGCCGGGACGCGCCGACGCTGACGCCGCCGTATGACAAGTCGTTTCCGCGTGACGGGAAGGGTGACTGACTTCGGTCCGACGGAGTAGCGGATAGCCAGGAGAAACCCGGCATGAACCGGGTGTCGGTCCCGAGTGCTCTTGAGATAGTGTCGGATTGGGGAGTCGGTAGAGTGTTGGAGTAATCCAACGCCACTCGGGTTCAGCACTGCGATCGGGAGTCGTCCAAATCCTCTTGCAGTTATTATCTTTCGATATTATTTCCGGAACGTTATTGGCGTGCATGATCCGAAATGTTGCCTAATGTTTTAATCAAAAAGGACTCAGAGGGAAAGCATTATGGTTCACTATCACAAGGATGATCGCATTCTCAGCGAGAAAGAATATGAAGAGGACAAAGACTTCTCTTGGGCGTTTGGTCTCTTCTTTGTTGGTGCGGCTTTGGCAGGATTTCTAGCGCTTCAGGGGGTGTCCGCACTTGAATGGCCCAAGTGGTTGCGCTTTTTGGTCGTGATTTTTTCCGCTCTTGCCACTGGGACACTGTTTGCGATTATGCACCGTCAGATCCGGTTTTTGCTTGCCCTTGGGTTTTTCTTGGGGGTTGTCGGATTGGTGGGGTTGTTTGTTTGGAGCCTGGTTTGATTGGCAGTAGCGCCCAAGACTGCGGATAAAGGTAGGCCAAAGCACACATTCAGGTAAGGCACTTTTTAAAATCGGGGTGCGGACAGCGAAGCTCGGTCTTCAGCTTGGCCACCCGGCCGGCAGGAACGGCTGGGCTCATTGAGGACGCTCCCCGATAGTTCTTATTCAGCGGTCGCCGCCTCGCCCCAGCGATAGTGGTTGCAGGTCTGGCCCCAGCCGGCCGGACGACGGGAGACGGGCGGCGCTGGCCTGGTCACCTTCGCCGGATCGTAGTCGCAGTCGTAGGTCGCGCAGGGGTCGGCGTCGTGGGCGGCGCAGTAGTTCCAGGCCTCTTTCCAGGAGCCGCAGGCAGCGTCGCGGTTGTTGTTGTCCAGTTTCGCCTGCACGCAGAGGGTCTGCTGCGCGCCCTCGGAGGGCTCATGCATCCAGCGCTTCTCGCATTCCTGCTTGACCGTTTCCGGGGCCTCGCCGGGATCGTCGTCCATGGCCAGCAGCCAGCAGGCGGAGACGAAGTCCTTCTTCTCGTCGGGCAGCAGGTCGGCGTCGTCGCAGCCTTTCGCCGGGTCGCCGGGGCAGCAGCTGTAGGAGGTGACGTCGGGGTGATTGGTGGCGATCCATGGCGTGACCGGGGCGTCATCGTCCAGCCGGGTGGTGCCCGTATCCATCACGTCCACCCATTTTCGGTCGACCATCTCCGCCCAGGCGTGGCGGGCGTCCGAGCCGAACACGGCCACGGGGCGTGACTGGCCGTCGATCTCGTTGAGCAGGCGTAGCATGGGGGTGAGGTAGTGTCCGCCGTCATCGTCGGTGGTGTCGAACCGGGTGATCGGGTCCGGCAGGTACTGCGACTCGCCGCTGCCCGGCGCGGCGATGGGGCGCGCGTCGACGATGGTCTCGAAGGCTGTCGGCGTCTCGGCGCCGGCCGCGCCCATCACCCGGCCCCAGCGACACATGGTGTAGTTGTGCAGGTAGTCCTTGCCCGTCAGGGCCGGGATGGGCGGGTAGTCGAGAAAGAGCACCGTGCGCTGAGTCGCCATGGGCAGTCCCAGTGGCAGGAACATCGCCCAGGGCTGGTCGGCGCGCGGGGCGGGGTCCCAGCAGTCCTTGTCGGCCTTGCACGCTTTCACGCCGCGAAGCGCCTGTCCGGCATGCGCGGTGTCCATGAAGTCCGGGTGCGCGGTCGCGTAGCGTCGCGTGATCTCGTTGTCCGGCGTGATGCGTACCCGTATCCGCCGGTCGCCCGGCTCGCCGGTCCGGTCGACCGACACCGCCGGATCGGTCACGCCATCACGTCGCAGCGATTGTTCGGTGTAGTGTTCAATGGTCTCGGCGAGGTCGGAATAGTGCTTGGCGTAGATGTCCGGGAGCCAGGATGCGTCCGGGTAGAGCCTGGTGAGAGACGACTCCCGTCCGAGGTCGTAGGTCACCGATTCGGTTTCGGTATCGACCGCCGTGGCCAGCGGGCTGCCGACGAGCAGTGCCAGCAGCAGGAGCGGACGGATTGCTCGGGAAACCCTGCGCGATTCCATGTCGTCTCTGCCGGACCTCCAAGGGCCCAGCTGCAAGGCGCAGCCCGCCGTGAAGGGCCGTCGCCCTTTACAAGGGCTGAACCGGATCGGCAGGACGCCGATCCGGCCGGCGCAAGCCG
>CAYUAO010000027.1:0-19259 GCA_964442775.1 uncultured Halothiobacillus sp.
GATCACGAACGACTCGCCAAGCCTTCAGTGGCATGGCATTCGTGCAGAGTTTCCTAAAAAGACGAATCGACGACGGACCCACCATGCCCCAGACGCCCCCTCCCCCGCTCGACCGCCTGCGCCGCCGGATGGATCACCCCGCCACGAACGCCGTGGACTGCGACCAGGCCGGAGACGTGATCGACTGGTACCACCGACAGGCCTGGCAGGCCGATCGCCTCGAGCGCGATGAATTGCCCTGGCTGCTCGACTGGATGCGCCGCTGCCACGATCCGCGCCGCTTCGAGATCGCCGACGGGCTGGCCGTGACCCTGCTCGGCGAGGGGAGACTGGACGAGGCGAAGGAACTGGCCGAGGAGTTGCTGGGCGAGTCGTGGGATCCGGGGCTCGCCCACACCCTGGGTCTGGTCCTCGCCGCACGCGGCGAGGTGAACGAGGCCATCTCCTGCCTTCGCGAAATCGTCGATCATCCCCGGTTCCAGGACCTGCCCGGTGAGATCACAACCCAGGTCCACCTCGATCTGGCTACCCTGCTGCGCCGCCAGGGCAGCCTGTTCAAGGCGATCCGACCGATGACCGCCGCCGTGGAAACCGCCGCCGGCTGCGACGACCCGGCGTGGCTGGAACAGGCGGCCGACATGCTGATCGAGCAACTGGTGGAACAGGGGGGCGCCGAGGAAGCGGTGGAGATCCTTTCCCCCTGGCTGGACGACCGCCGCCTGGGCCTGTGGCGTCGGGTACTCGACGCGTTGGGCAGCCATATCGACCCGGCGTTGCGCGAACGCGGCATAGCACTGATGGTCGAGGCCGGCGACTATCGCACGGTACTGAAGCTGCTCGTCGACCAGGCCGGCGACGACCCGGGGCGACTGCGGCTCGCCTTCACGGCGGCGCTCGCGTTGCGCGCACCGGCGGAAGTGACCTGTCCGCTGGCCGCCCGGCTGCTGGCGAGCGAAGCGGCCCGCCGGGAAGAGGGTGCGCCCCTGATCGCGGCCGCGTCGGTCGCCGTCGCCGAAAGCCAGGAAGAGAAAAACCACTCCCAGGCCAAGTGGCACCGTGACGGCGTGGTTCAGTTAATCAGCGTGGCGAAGCACCACGGTATTCTCGAGGAGGAAGTCCGCGACTGGGCGGAAAAGGAGGGGCTGTATCACGAACAGGGAGTGATCGACCGTGCCGCGCACCAGTGCCTAAACGAAATGGACCAGCCACCGGAATGGCTGGTCCGTCTGGTGCAGAAAAACGAAGAGTGAAAAAGACGGGCAAGGAGAAAGACTCCGCGATCCCGAGCCGTCTCCCGTCAGCGGAATGAGTAGCCGGACTTCAGGGAGCGCCCCATTCCGGGGGTTTTCGATTTCAGGACGTCCGGAAAACCTTTTCAGGCCACCCGATTTCGGTCGAGACGCGCGACCCGCGTCCGTCCTCTTGCCATGTCTCGTCGCTGGCTCGAGGCGCGGAACTGAATCGCCCCGGCCACGGACCGAAACCCGAATCAGATACGGAAGTCCTCGAGCTTCTTGCCCTTGTTGAGTTCGTCGACCAGCCAGTTGGGGCGCTTGCCACGCCCGGACCAGGTCTGTGACGGATTGGCGGGGTTCATGTATTTCGCCGGCAGTTTCTTGCCCGACTGCTTGCCTCCCTTCTCCAGGCCAAAGATATCGGCAACCGTGGTGTTGAGTTCCTTGGCCAGCTCCTCGGCCTCGCGGCGCAATTCCATGACACGCTGCTTGCTGCGCTCGCGCAGTGCCTCCTCCGCGTCATTGACCAGCTTCTTGAGTTCGTCAGCGGAAAGGTTCTTCACGTCAAAATTGCTCATATCGATAACACCTCTTGTAAAAGCAATCGGAGAAACGGGATTCGGGGGAATCGGCATTCCAGCCGGTCAAAGCCGGGCTTATGCGGCGCCTGATTCAATGATCGCGAATCTAGCCTATCGAAACGGACAGGTCAACGCTCTTTCGATAATAGGCTCTGTTTCACCGAATCCCGCCGGTTTATCCGACTAACGCGATTACGTTACCAATAACTAATAAACGGACATTCGCTTTTCCCTTTCCCTGAACATGAAAAAGTCCGCATCGCCCATCATTCCAAGGAAGCCAAAGGAAAATCTGCACGATTCGATGGCATCTGAAGCGGGACCTCCAAGGGCCCAGATGCTTGGCGCAGTCCGCCTTGAAGGGCCGTCGTCCTTTACAAGGGCTGAACCGGATCGGCAGGAGACCAATCCGGCCGGCACGAGCCGGTCCGAAGGGCGGTTCACGGACGAACCCCGCGACGCCGCTGATGGCCCCTTGGAGGCCCGCCCGGACGGGGCTCGCGGGTTTGCCCGCACGCAGCAAAGCCGTCCCTCGACGGGCAATGAGCCCGTCTTCGGTCCGGCGCCGGGAAAAGCGAACAAACCCGCGAGCCGGAGATGCCATCGAACCGTGCAGAGTTTCCCAAACAAAAAGGGACCCAATTACGGTCCCTTTCGCGGATTCGCCCCCGCCGGATTCGCGCGGCGCCTGCCCCGAGGTCAGGCGAACAGGTCCAGCACCAGTCGTCCTTCGGCCCATTCGCCGGGGGCATCGTCCTCCCCGACGGCGTCCATCCCCGCCTGGCCGGACGCAGACTCATCGGCGGCTTCTCCGCCAAGGCCGCCGGCGTCGGCCTGCCCGCCGTCATCGGCGTCGGCCAGTTGCTCGCCGAAATCGCCTTCCTGGCCGAGGCCGACCTCGACTTCGCTATTGGCCAGCCCCGACTCCTGCAACCATTCCTTGAGTCGCGGCAACTGCTGTTCAAGCAAACCCTGGGCGGTGGGATTGGTGGCGGTCAGGGCGATGCGCGTCTCGTCACCCTGGGTCTCGATGGCGATCTTCAGCGGCCCCAGGTCAGCCGGTCGCAGCTCGATGCTCGCCTTGGATACGCCCTTGCCGACCATCCACTGGATCTGCTGGCCGAGTTGCGTGGGCATCTGGGGATTGGGAGCCCCGGTCGCCGACTGCCCGGTAAAGACCCCGCTGGCCGAGCCGCCGCCTGCCGACAGCGACGCCGGGTTGCCACCGAACCCCGTCGCCGTGGCCGGGGTGCCCGCGTTGCCGCCCAGGGCGGAATCCCCCTCGCCGGAAGCCGCGTGACGGCCTTCGAGGCCGCTGAGGGCCGACCAGCGAGTCAACGGGGCGCGCTCGACCGCGCCGGCCTCTCGCCCGGTCAGGCCAAGCGCGGCACTGACCGGACCGCCGGACCAGTCGACGTCACGATTCGTCTCGCCGCCACCGCCCAGTCGCGCACCGTCACCCGCTGCGCTCTGACGCCTTCCAATCTCGGCGAAACGCCAGCCCGCCTCCCAGTCCGGACCACCCTCACCCCGGGCGGGCGCCATGCCGCGGGCGACTCGCACCTCGCCGCCCGCCGCCGTTTCCGCACGGCGCAGCGCCTGCTCCAGCGCCTGCAACTGCCCCACCAGCCCTCCGTTCATTCCCTCACCCAGCGCCTCGGCATCTGATCGACCTTCGCCCAAACCCTCACGCAAGGCCGCCAGACGGTCGACGACTTCCTCCAGCGCCGCGTCGGGCTGGCGCTTCGCATCCATGGCATCCCGCCACTGGGCCAGGGCATCGGCCAGCGCTTCGATCTGTTCACCCAGCTCCTTCATCGTGGATGACAGGTCGTCGACGGGCCCCTCGCCGGTCTCTTTCGCGCGCGACGAACCGGCGTCACGCCAGCCGGCCTGCGCAACCAAGTCCGGGTCAAGCTCCTTCAGGGATTGCTCGAGGGACGACTCCCGGGACCCGCCTTCACCGAAAAGGTGCTCGAGATCGCTCTCTCCCCCGGCGTCGCCGCCGGACACGCCCTCGACACGATCACCACCGCGCCCCTCGAGTGCGGCCACCAGGTCCTTCAGTGCCGATTGCAACGACTCCTCGGCCTTCGACAACGCGCTCGCCCCGGGGCCGCCCTTGCCTCCGCCACCATCATCGAGCATCTTGCGCAAGGTCGTCAGCCGGTCGGCAAACTCTGCCAACGCTCGCTGGAGTCCCTCGCCATCGCCTCCGGCCTTTCCGCCGGCCGGCAGGTTAGCCGGGGAAGCATTCTCGGCGCGCGGGCCCTCGCCGTCACCGCCGGTCTTGAAGCGCCCCTGGGCGGACGCCATGAGCCGTGCGAACTCCTCGCGCGCACTCCCCCCGGCCGCCGCCAGCCGGCCGGCCTTGCCGTCGCTCGCACCCAGCGGGCGGCCGAGCCCCTCGATTGTCGCCTTGCCCTCGCCGATCTGACTCATCGCATGCCCCCTGTTCCTCCCCCGTGCGCGACCTTCGCCGCGCCATGCTGATCCATCACCTGCTGCTCGGCCCGGTCGGCACGCCGGCGAATCGAGTCGCGATAACGCTGACTCAGGCGGTCGACCGATTCATTGCGCACGTGCGCCTCGCGGGCGTCGTTCGCCCGCTTTTCCAGTTGCTGTTCGAGATCGCCGACCACCTTGCGCTGATGCTCGATGGTCTCCTCGATCCGCGCCATGAACTGCCGGTAGTTCTGCAGTGCGAACGCCCGGTTACGACCCTCGGCAGCGAAACCGAGGTTGTTGGTGTATTCGGTGAAATAGCCTTCCAGGTCGGCCAGGCGCTGGCGCTGCGCGTCCAGTTCACGCTGCACCTCGCGACGGCGACGGCTGGCCAGGTCGGCCTGGTGCCCCATCACGCGCCCGGCATTGCCGAGGGATTTCAGTCGCTGCGTGTCACTCATGCTCGCTCACCCCGTCAATCCGAATGCAACAGGTCGACCAGCGCCTCGATGCTCGAGGGCATGTCGGCCGGCTCGTCCATCGGTTGCGACAGGAACGCCTCGAGATCGGGCTGGATATCGATCACCCGGTCGAGACGCGCGTCCTGGCCGCGCCGATAGGCCCCCACGGCGATCAGGTCGCGGTTCTCACGGTAGGTGGACGCCAGTTCCTTGAACCGCCTCATCAAGGATAGATGCTCCGGCTCGACCAGCTTGGGCATCAGGCGGGAAATGGAAGCCTCGACGTCGATCGCCGGGAATCGGCCGCGCTCGGCAACTTCACGCGAGAGCACGATGTGTCCGTCGAGGATCGCCCGCGCGGCGTCGGCTATCGGGTCGTTGAGATCGTCGCCCTCGACCAGCACCGTGTAGAAGGCCGTCAGGCTCCCCCGGCGGTTCTCGCTGTTGCCGGCCCGCTCGACCAGCTTGGGCAGGTGGGCGAACACCGAGGGCGGATACCCCTTGGTCGCCGGCGGCTCGCCGATCGCCAGCCCGATCTCGCGCTGAGCCTGCGCGTAGCGGGTCAGCGAGTCCATCAAGAGCAGCACGTCGAAACCCTGGTCGCGGAAGTGCTCGGCGATCGAGCTGGCGAGGTTCGCCCCGTGCAGCCGCATCAGCGCGGAACTGTCGGCGGGCGCGGCGACCACGACCGCTCGCGCTCGCGCCTCCTCGTCGAGGATCTCGCTGACGAACTCGGCCACCTCGCGGCCCCGCTCGCCGACCAGGCCGACCACGATGATCTGCGCGCGCGTATAGCGGGTCATCATGCCCATGAGCACGCTCTTGCCCACGCCCGAGCCGGCGAAGATGCCCATGCGCTGGCCGCGACCGACCGTCATCAACGCGTTGATCGCCCGCACGCCCACGTCGAGCGGCTCGGTGATCTCGCGGCGCTTGAGCGGGTTGATCGGTCGGCCGTGCAGGTTGACCGAGGCGTCCCCGGTCAGGCGCTCGCCGTCGTCGATCGGGCGGCCGCGCGCATCGAGCACGCGGCCGAGCAACTGTTCGCCCATCGGCACGCGGCTGGCCGCGCCGAGGTTCCTGACCCGGCAGCCCGGCCCGACGCCCTGGGTGGTCTCCAGCGGCATGAGGTAGGTGGCCTCCTCGGCGAAACCGACCACCTCGGCCTCGAAGCGCCGCCCCTGCGGGTCGGTGACCTCGCACTGGTCACCGATCAGCGCCGACAGGCCACGGGCCTCGAGCGCCAGCCCGACCACCCGCACGATCCGCCCCTCGGAGGCCGCCGCCGGGGGGTCGACTCGCGCAGTCGTGCCCATCAGCCGCCGCGCCCAGTTCAGGGAAACGTCGGCGGTGGGGTCGCGCAACCCGGGATCAGTCATCGTCACGCTCCTCGGATCGTGGGGCATCGGCTGCCGGTGCCTCGTCGGCGTCAGAAACTTGACTTGTCTCCGTCGAGGCGGACGTGTCAGCTGACGTCGCCTCGGCGAGAGCCTCCCCTTGTTCGGACCGCTTCGCTCCCGCTGTCGGCGCTGGCGCCTCCGGGACGGGCTGGTCGGGACCGGGATAGACCCGGCCGATAAGATGATCGAGCGTCGCCGCCCAGCGATTGGCCAGGCTGGCGTCGACGCGGGCGTCACCCGATTCGACCACCACGCCGCCGGCACTGACGGTGGCATCGGCGCGCAGGTCGAGGCTGTCGAACCGCGAGCCGTCGATCAACGCGCGCAGCGCGTCCTCGTCGGCGGGCGCACAACGCAGGGTCACCGTGCGTGCCGACACCGGCAGGGCGGAAAGGGCCTCCCGGGCGATCGACACCAGCCCGCCGTTGTCCGCCTGCACCTCGCGGGCGACCATCACCCGGGCGATCTGGGTCGCCAGTGCCGTGAGCTGTTCGGTGACCTCGTCATCGAGCAAGGCCAGGGGACGTTCAAGGTGAGAAAGCCAGCCCCGAAGCCGGTTCTCGATATTCTCGATTTCCTCCCGCGCGGCCGCCATGCCCTCCTGGTAACCGGCATCGCGACCCTTCTGCAGACCCTCCTCGTAACCGCGCTGCTCGGCCTCGGCACGCGCCTCGGCCAGCTCCTCGACCGTGGCGGGATCGAGCTCGTCGCTCGCCTCCTCATCCGGCTCGGCGCTGAAATCCGGTAATTCCCAGGCGTCGACCAATTCCTGCCAGTCGGCGGCCTCCAGGGGTCGGGTCAGGGTCGGTGCGTCGTCAGATGAACTCATCGCCACCTCCGCCACCCAGTGCGATCTTGCCCTCGTCGGCCAGCTGACGGGCGACCTGCAGGATCTCCTTCTGCGCGGCCTCGACGTCGGCCACCCGCGTCGGGCCGAGCGTCTCGAGGTCGTCGCGCATCATCTCGGCGGCGCGACGCGACATGTTGCCGAAGATCTTCTCCTTGAGCTCGGTATCCGCGCCCTTCATCGCCAGCAGGAGCTTGTCGGCCGGCACCTCGCGCAGCAGGACCTGCAGGCTGCGATCTTCGACTTCGACCAGGTTGGCGAAGACGAACATCAGGTCCTCGATCTGGGTACCCAGTTCTTCGTCGGTTTCCTTGACGCTGCCCATCAGTTCCTCTTCCACGTTGGACTCGAGGAAGTTCATGATGCCGGCGGCGATCTTCACGCCACCGACCTTGGACGACTTGCCGCCCTGGGTGCCGGAGGCCTGGCGTTCCATGATGTCGTCGAGTTCCTCCAGGGCCTGCGGCGAGACCCCCTCGAGGTGCGCGATGCGCAGGACGATGTCGGTACGGGTGTTCTCCGGCAGCATCTGCAGGATCTCGGCGGCCTGGTCGCTCTCCAGGTGCGAAAGCACGATCGCGATGATCTGCGGGTGCTCGTAGCGGATGATCTCGGCGATCGAGCGCGCGTCCATCCACTTGAGGAACTCGAGGTTGCGGCGACTGCCCTGCGAGGATATCCGCTCGAGCAGGCCGGAGGCCTTGTCCTCACCCAGCGCGCGGGTGAGCACGTTGCGGATGTAGTCGTTCGAGCCCAGCGCCAGGCCGGTCTGGTTCTCGAGGTCGTCCGTGAATTCGTCGAGAGCCGCCTGGATCTGCGGACGGGTTACGTTCTTCAGTACCGCCATCGCCTGGCCGATCTTCTGCACCTCGCGCGGGTCGAGGTGACCGAAGATGTGCGCCGCGGACTCCTCGCCCAGCGCCATCATCAGGATGGCGGCCTTTTCCGGCCCCTTGAGACCGGAAAGCGGGCTTTCCTGCGGGAGGTTGCTGTCGGGTGCCTGGGCCATGGGAAAATCAGCTCTCCTCGTGGGTCCACTGCTTGATCACGGCAGCGACCGCCTTGGGATCGTGGTTGACGCTCTTGCGCAACTGGCGCAGCTTGTCGGTGTAACTGGCGTTGCCGATCAGCTCGGGCACGTTGGAGAGATCATCCTCGTCATGTTGCTCGCCTTCGGCCTGGGCGCGACGCTCGTCCGGGTACTGCGTGGGCATAGTGTACTGCGGACCCTGCTGCCCCGACTGGTCGGGGAGTTCGGCCGTGCCGGCAGGACGCTCGCGACGGCTTTCGGCGAGCATCTTGAGCAGCGGACGCGCCACCAGCAGGAAGACCAGCAGCATCGCCAGGCCGATGCCGGCGTTCTTCAGTGTCGCCCAGAACCAGCCCTGTTCCCAGACCGGCGTGCTGACCGGCTCGATGTCCTCGTCGACGAACGGGAACTCGCTCAGGGTCACCTCGTCACCGCGCGCCTCGTCGATCCCCACCGACTGGGCGACCAGCGCCCGGATCTCGTCGAGGCGTTCGGTTCGTTCCTCGGCGGCGGCCTCCGCCGCTTCCTCGTCCTCGGCCTCGTCGCCCGCGCCCCCGCCAGCGGCGGCCTCGTCGAGCAGCACCGCGACGTTGAGTTTCTGGATCTGACCACTGGCGAAGCGGGTGTGTTCGATGTTGCGGTCCACGTTGTAGTTGCGGGTCTCGTTGCGATCACTGTCGATCGGCGTCTGCGCGAGGGTCTGGAATTCCTCCACGGTGAGGTCCTGCGGCGGGACCAGGCCGCCCTCGCCGCCCTCGGGATTCACCTCGCCGCCGCCCGGCGGCTGGTTGGCGATCGCCCCGGGGACTCCCACGATTCCCTCGCCACCGCCGAGAGCACGCGTGGTCTCGTTGATCTGTTCGCTGAGAAGGATGCCCTCGTCCGGCCCGTAGGTCTGGCTGGTGCCCTCGCGCCGGGAGAAATCGATCTCCGCGGCCACCTGGGCCCGCACCCGGCCCGAGCCGACGATCGGCGCGAGCAGCGACTCGATCCGCCGCGCGTAGGCCTGTTCGAGGTTCTGACGGTACTGGAACTGGCGACTGGTCAGCCCCATGCCCGCGGCATCTTCGCCGTCGTTGGTGAGCAGGTTGCCGCCCTGGTCGACCACGCTGATGTTGTCGGGCGAGAGATCGTTGATGCTCGAGGCGACCAGATTGACGATCCCCTTGACCTGGCCGCGACTGAGATCGCTACCGCCCTTGATGTCGACCACCACCGAGGCGGTCGGCGACTCCCGGTCGCGCACGAACACGGATTTCTCCGGCTGGGCGATGTGCACGCGCGCGGCGCGGATCGCGCCGATGGTCTGGATCGACCGGGCCAGCTCGGTCTCGATGGCTCGACGGTAGCGTGCCTGTTCGATGAACTGGCTGGTCCCGAGCGACTGGTCCTGCTCGAGCATTTCCAAGCCGACGCCCTCGCTCCCGGGCAGCCCCTGCTCCGCCATCATCATGCGGATCTCGGGCAACCGGTCGCTGCCCACCAGTACCGTGCCGTCGTCACCCAGTTCGTAGGGTTCGCCTGCCGCCTTGAGCGCATCGACCACCTCGGCGGAAGACTCCGCGTCCAGCGACTTGTACAGCGGGACCATCGACTTGCCGCTGCCCCAGAAGAAGAATCCGACCATGAACGAGATCACCGCCGCCAGCGCGATCAGCAGCAACAACTGTCGGAAACTTGACGACTGCGTGAAGGCGTCCATCTGCCGGACCCAGCGCGGGCTCTCGCCGCTGCCGGTCGGGGTGGTGGTGATAGCGGATCCTTGGGCCATGACGTTATTTCCGAATCATAGAGAGTGCGGGGGACGAACGGCTTTCGGCCATTACAACGGCATGTTCATGACCTTCTCGTAGGCCTGCACGAGTCGGTTTCGCACTTGAAGTGTCGACTCGAAGGCCACGGAAGATCGTTGCGAGGCGAGCATGACCTCGGTGAGCGTCACCTGGTCGTCGCCCGACTGGAGGCGATTCCTGAGATCGCCGGACGTCTGCTGCAATTCGTTGACCTGGCCGACCGCCTGGGTGAGCGCATCGGCAAAATTGCCGCGCTCGGCCTCGCCCACGCCCTGCGCGGCCGGATTGACGGCCTCCGGGCCGGCCGGGCGCTGGGTGGCGGAGCTGCGCAGCTGCTGCATCTGCGAAAGGATCTGATCGACGGACATGTCGTTGCCGCTCATGGACCCACCTCGTTGACTGTCGCGAATTGGTTTGCGCAGTCACTTGCAGGAGGCGTGCCAATCAGGCCTGAAGGCGGCGTTCAGCCAATCTGGTACTTGCGCATCTTCTCCACCAGGGTGGTGCGACGAATCCCCAGCAGGCGGGCAGCCCGGGCGACCACGGCATCGGCCTGCGCCAGCGCCGCCTGGATCCAGGCCTGCTCGATCGCCTCGAGCTGCGATTTCAGCTCGATGCCGTCCTCCGGCAGGGTCAGGTCGCAGTCCCCCACCTCCTCCGGGGTGAGCGGCAGCCGGGGACCGATGTTCTCCGTCAGCGACCAGATGCTGCGCGGATCGGGGTCCAGCCGATCGGAAGGGGCCTCGGCACTCCGTCGCTCCGGCGTTTCCGGTTCCGGCTCGGCGGGCGACAGGTGCTGGAGATGCGGCGGCAGGTCGGCGACCCGGGCGGGACGCTCGGCCGCGAGGATGCCGATGCGTTCGAGCACGTTCGCCAGCTCCCGCACGTTGCCGGGCCAGTCGTGCCGCTTGAGCACCGAGAGCACCGCGTCGGTCAGTTCCGGCGCCGGGCGTCCGTCGCGGCGCAGGCGTTCGACCAGCGCTCCGGCGATCTCCGGCAGATCGTCACGCAGGGCACGCAACGGCTGGGTCTGGATCGGGAAGACATTGAGGCGGTAATAGAGATCCTGGCGGAACTTGCCCTCGTCGACCATGGAAAGCAGGTCGCGGTGCGTGGCGGCCACGATCCGCACATCGGCATCGAACGAGGCACTACCGCCCACCCGCTCGAACTTGCGCTCCTGCAGCACCCGCAGGATCTTGACCTGCATGGAGAACGGCATGTCGCCGATCTCGTCGAGGAAAATCGTGCCTCCCTGGGCCAGTTCGAAACGTCCCTTGCGCTGCGTGATCGCGCCCGTGAACGCCCCCTTCTCGTGACCAAACAGCTCGGACTCGAGCAGCTCGCCGGGGATCGCGCCACAGTTGACCGGCACGAAGGGCTTGTCGGCCCGCTCGGAGAGCATGTGGATCATCCGCGCGACCACTTCCTTGCCGGTACCGGTCTCGCCGAGGATCAGCACCGTGGCGTCCGTCGGCGCGACCTGGGCCACCTCGTAACGCACGCCCTCGAGTGCGGGGCTGCTGCCGATCAGGCCCCGGTTTTCCTGTCGGAGTCGCTCGGCGTGCCAGCGGCTCTTCATGGGCGCGAGCACCGCCTGCAGCGTCTCCAGGGAAACCGGCCAGGGAAGCTGCGCGTGCGGCGGAACGGGGGGCGAACCCTGGGGCTCCCCCAGGACCACCCAGGGAATCCGGCCGATCGCGCCACTCTCCTCCGGCATCCCGTCGGCGGCGAAGGTCAGGCGGCACAAGGGCCCGCCGGATCCGGCCGGCTCCTCGCCGAGGCTGGTGTCGAAACCGAGCAGCATCAGTTGCTCGTTCAACAATGACGCCCGGGGCGCCTCGCTGTCGATCCAGCAAACAGGTTGGGGCCGCGGCATGCTCTTCTCCTGGGTGCGCGGCGGTCGGGGGCGCCGCCACTTCTTGTTGTTTTTCGCCGTTCGTTGCGAGCAAACTGTCGCCCTCCACCGGCCACGCCCGTGCGAGCGCAGGCACGACAGTCACGAAGGAGCAAAGTTCCCGGGAAAACTAGCGTGACCGTCGCAACATGTCAAAACATTGTCACTCAGCGTGAAATACCGTGAGAGCCCTTGTAGCTTGTGAGCGACACCGGCTCGTCCTACCATCGACGGCAACCGCCACCGACCGGAGCCTGCATGAAGATTCTCAAGGTCGAACAGCCCGGGCAGGCATCCACCACGGGACCGGTCCTGCGCCTGCAGACGGGACAACGCCTCGCCGCCATCTCGCTGTCGGATGCCGGTCCGGGCGATCGCGCCACGCTGTCGATCGCCGGCGGCCAGCTTCAGGTGACCACGCAACACCCCCTGAAGGCCGGCCAGGCCATCGACCTGGAGGTGACCCGGCTGGGCAAACAGGTTCATCTGCGCCCTCTCGGCCCACCGCCGGATCCCCGCCAGCTCGACCAGGCACAGCTGACCCGCAACCTGTTGCAGGCCCTCGCCCGACTGGGAACGACGGGGGCCGGCAGCACCCCGGCCACGGCGACACCGGCATCCACCGCGGGCCCGACCCACGCGCCCGCGGCGGCCAGCCCCGTCCAGGCACAACCCGCACCACAGGCGACGGCCGCCGCGACCGGGGGAAACGTAACGGCGCCTCCCCCAGCGGAACAGGCGGCCAGCCGGCCGACCGCGGCGGGCGCCGAGAAATCGATTCCGGCCTCGCTCCTGCAGGCCGCCCGTTCCGGCGGCGAGGCCCGGGCAACCGAGTCGCTGATGCGCGCCGCGCTGACCCAGACGAACCAACCGATCTCGCAGGCTCCATCGGCGGCCGGGCAACCCGCGGCGGGCGGCGCGACTCAGGCCGTCCCGCCGGGACTGAACGGACTCCTGCCCCTGCTTTCCGCGCTGCGTGAACCCCGGCTGATCCAGGGGCTGATCGGCGGCTGGCTGGCCACCACGGACAATCCCGCCCGACAGCCGAATCCGCTGGCGGGTCTCGGCGGCGGGCCGATACCCGCCAGCGGCGGACAGGGGCTGACCGAAACCCCGCTCGGTAGCCTGCTGCAGCAGGCGGCACGCAGCCTGCGCGCCCACCCCGACCTGGCCCCGCGCGACCCGGCCGCGCGGCAGGCCACGCTCGAGTTCATGCAGCGCCTGGGCGAACAGGTCGAGCGCAGCCAGCTGAACACTGCCCTGTCCCAGGGGGCGGCCGGCGCGGCGGCGGGGACCCAGACCGGCCCGAACACGCCCACCTGGTTGCTCGAGATCCCGCTGCAACTGGCCAACCAGGCCCATACCCTGCGCCTGGGAATCCGCGAGGAGGACGAATCGGGCGAAGTGCGCGATGGCGGGGGTCGCTGGCGCATCGACCTGGCCATGGAGTGGCCCCATCTCGGTCCGCTGCACGCCGCGCTGGTCATGCAGGGCGAGCGCGTCGACGTGGACCTGTTCGCCGACCAGCCCACCACGGTCACCCTGCTGGAAACCACGCGACCGACGCTGGCCCGCGCGCTGTCGGATTCCGGGCTCACGCCCGGGCGCCTGGGCGCCCACCCCGGCCCGCCGCCAGCAAGTGCGCAAGCGCGGCTCGAGCCCGACACCATCGGCGCTGTCGGCACCTCCGCCCCGCAGGGGTTTCTGAGTGAACAGGCATGAAGGAGTCGGATGACCCGCAGCGCAGGCAGTCCGGGCCTCGCCGGGCCATCGCCCTGGCCTACGACGGCACCGACGTGCCGCAAGTGGTGGCAACCGGGCAGGACGAACTGGCCCGCCGGATCATCGAGATCGCGCGGGAAAGCGACGTCCCGGCCGTCGAGGACCCGATGCTCGCCCGGGCACTGGCCGAGATCGACCTCGGCGAGCGCATCCCCGAAACGCTGTTCCGGGCGGTAGCCGAGGTACTCAGCTACGCGCTCTATGTCAACGACCGGCACGAGGAGGTCCTGCGCCGGGCCCGCGAGCGGGTGGATGAACGACGTGGCGGTCAGGCCAGCGACTGATGCGCCGCTGACGGCCACGGGCGACCGGGCACGAAAAAGCCCGCCGTGAGAGGCGGGCTTTTTCGACGCTGTGGTGGGGTGACTGATGGGATTCGAACCCACGACCACCGGAATCACAATCCGGGGCTCTACCAACTGAGCTACAGTCACCATCGAAAGGCGGTTGCCGTTCGTGCAGGTGCGCTTGTGGCGCGCCCGGCAGGACTCGAACCCGCAACCCTCGGCTTAGAAGGCCGATGCTCTATCCGGTTGAGCTACAGGCGCAAGTTTCGGCTGATTCACTGGTCGGAGTGGAGGGATTCGAACCCCCGACCACCTGGTCCCAAACCAGGTGCGCTACCAGGCTGCGCTACACTCCGTTCGCCGTCATCACGCAAACGCGCCTCGTCCGCCGGAGCGGTCTCGACCCGTGCCGGTGACGAAGGTGCGCCATGATAGGCATCGACCGGGGCCAAGTCAATCGCCCCGCCCAACCCCGTCGTCAGTAGCGCCCCGCGCGGATCAGGCCACCCAGCCCGCGGTCGTCCAGGGCCCGGTTGAGCAGGGTGCGGATCTCGGACGGGCGCTCGCAGCGCATGGCCTCTTCGAGCAGCGCCTCGGCGTCGGCATGCGAGAAGCTGCGGATCACCCACTTGATGCGCGGCAGCGACCCGGCGCTCATCGACAGCGAGTGAATCCCCAGCCCCAGCAGCAGCACGGCACCGAGCGGGTCGCCGGACAACTCGCCGCAGACGGCAACCTCGCAGTCCTGGCGCGCCCCGGCGGCACAGACATCGCGGATCGCGGCGAGCACCGCCGGGTGCAGGGCGTCGTAGCGCGAGGCGACGCGCTCGTTGTTGCGGTCGATCGCCAACAGGTACTGGGTGAGGTCGTTGGTGCCGATCGAGAGAAAGTCGCAGCGGCTGGCCAGCGCGTCGGCCTGGTAGACCGCCGAGGGCACCTCGATCATCACGCCGATCTTGGGCTGCCGGATTTCGCCGATCTCCTCGGAGACCTCGTCGAACGCCTGGGCGATGTAGGCCAGCGACTGGTCGAGCTCGTCGACCGCCGAGATCATCGGCAGGAGGATATGCAGGTTGTTCAGGCCCGCCGAGGCCTTGAGCATGGCGCGGATCTGGGTGAGGAAGATCTCGGGATGATCGAGCACCAGCCGGATGCCCCGCCAGCCGAGGAATGGGTTGTCCTCGCGGATGGGGAAATACGACAGCGGCTTGTCGCCACCCACGTCGAGGGTGCGCAGCACCACCGGCTTGCCGGCGAAGGTCTCGAGCGCCTCGCGGTAGATGTGGGCCTGCTCCTCCTCGCCGGGGAACTGCTTGCGGATCTGGAACGGCACCTCGGTGCGGTACAGGCCGATACCCTCGGCGCCCACGGTCAGCGACGGCGCCATGTCCGAGAGCAGGCCGATGTTGACGTGCATGGCCACGCGAACGCCGTCACTGGTCAGCGCCGGCTCGTCGCGCAGCGCGGCGAGTTCCTCGGTCAGCTCGGCTTCCTCACGCGCCAGGCGCTGCATTTCCTCGCGCAGCGAGCCGCGCGGGCGGACCACCACCAGGCCGCGGTAGCCATCGACGACCACCTCCTTGTTGCGCAGGCGCGAGATCGGCAGGTCCGAGACCCCCATCGCCGCCGGCACCCCCAGCGCGCGGGCGAGGATCGCCAGGTGCGAGGAGCCCGACCCGGTCGAGGAGACGATGCCCACCAGCCGCTCGGTGGGCACCTCGGCCAGGTGCGAGGCGGACAGGTCGTTGCCCACCAGCACGATCTGCTCGGGCCACTCGGTCGGCCCGGCGCTCTCGGCGTGCAGCTTGTGCAGCACCCGGTTGCCGAGGTCGCGGATGTCCTGGGCACGCTCGCGCAGGTAGGCATCGCTCATCTGCTCGAACACCGCGGCGTGCTCGGCGATCGCGTCGCGCAGCGCGGCGCCGGCCCACTGACCGGCACGAATGTGCTGCTCGATCGCCTCGACCAGCGAACCGCCCGAGAGCATGCGGATGTAGGCGTCGAACAGCAGGTTCTCTTCCTCGCTGCCCGAGGCGCGCGCGAAGTCGATCTTGAGCTGCTCGAATTCCTGGCGAACCGCCTCGATGGCGCTGTCGAGCACCGCCAGCTCGTGGTCGGTATCGTCGACCTCGCGATCCTCGACCATCTCCAGCGACTGACCATCGGCGACCACCACCGCGGTGCCGAAGACCACGCCCGGCGAGCCCGGCAGACCGCGCGCGGAGAAGGCCGAATCGAAGCCGCTGGTCTCGTTGCCGGTTCGCATCAACTCGCCGCTGGCCCGGGCGTGACGGATGGCGGAGGCCAGCTGCGTGGCCAGGGTGACCACGAAGGATTCCTGGTCGTCGGAAAAGCGGCGCCGCTCGCGCGCCTGGACGACCAGCACGCCCAGCACGTCGCCACGGTGGATGATCGGCACGCCCAGAAAGCCGTGGTAGGGCTCCTCGCCGATGTCGGTGACGAACTTGAAGGCGGGGTGGACCGAGGCGTCCTCGAGGTTGATGACCTCGGCCCGACGCGCGACCAGCCCGACCAGGCCCTCGTCGAGGGCGAGCGAGACCTGCCCGACCATGGACTTGTTCAGGCCCTCGGTGGCCTGCAGCACCAGATTGGGCTCGACCGCCTCGGCCTCGTCGCCACCCAGCACGTACACGGAGCAGACCGAGACGTCGAGCGCCGACTGCACCCGCCGGGCGATCAGGTCGAGCGCGGCCCGCAGGTCGGCGGACTTGGAGACCTCGGTGACGATCTGGCGCAGTTCATCGAGCATCGTGTTTCCCCGTCACGGCCGGATCGACCGACGCGTCTCGACCGCCACGTCGCTCGAGTTGTTCGGGCAGGCAGTCCTCCGGGCACTCGGCGGGCACGCCCTCCATGAAGGGCGCCAGCTGGTGCAGGGCCTGGAAATAGACAGTCCGCTTGAAGTAGATCACCTCGGGCAGGATCGACCAGAACGGACGCCACTCCCAGCCGTCGAACTCGGGCTTGTGGGAGGCGTTCAGGTCGAAGGAGCTCTCGTCGGCCCGCAGGCGCAGGAGAAACCACTTCTGCTTCTGGCCGATGCAGACCGGGTGGAGGTGGCGACGGACCATGTTGCGCGGCAGGCGATAGCGCAGCCAGCCACGGGTCCAGGCCATCACCGAGACGTGCTCGGGCAGCAGTCCCACCTCCTCGCGCAGCTCCCGGTACATGGCCTCGAGCGGCCGCTCCTCGGCGTTGATGCCACCCTGAGGGAACTGCCAGGAACGATGCCCGACCCGCTTGCCCCAGAAGACCTCGCCCCGCTGGTTGCACACGATGATCCCGACATTGGGTCGAAAGCCGCTACGGTCAATCACGATTCCACTCTTGCAAAAGTCAGTCGCCAGAAATGGCGGGACGCGCGGCCCCGCAGGGGCAGACCGCCAAGCCAACAGGAGGCCGCCGGCAGTCACCCAAGTGTCATTGATTCTTTCACAAAAGCCCCAACCGATAAACCGACATCACCGGCCATGACGGCAGGCGCGCCAGCGACGGGGCACAGGAATCGAACCGGGCGGTGGTCGCGGCGCGGAAAACCGCCAACCACCTTCGCGCCGGCACTTTCTCACGGGCCGGCAACCCCGCGACCAATCGGGCGGAAGAGACCCCCGGTCACGATCGATGCGGTATGGGGTATCATGCGCGCCCGTCGACCCGGCCATGGCCGGGATACAACGCGATCATGACGGCAGGCGATTCGGGTCCTGCCGCCGGGAGGCCATTCGTGAAACTCGCCATCTTCGACCTCGACAACACCCTGCTCGCCGGTGACTCGGACCACGCCTGGGGCGCCTTCATGACCGAACACGGTATTGTCGACGCCGACGATTACGCCCGGCACAACGACGAGTTCCTGCGCCATTACCAGCAGGGCACGCTCGACATCGACGCCTACCTGCGCTTCGCGCTGGCACCCCTGGCCGAGCACCCGGCCGAGGACCTGGAGGCGTGGCGGGGCGAGTTCATCGAGAAGGCCATCCGGCCGATGATCACGCCGGCGGCCCGCGAGCTGGTCGAATCCCATCGCCGTCGCGATCACACCCTGATGCTGATCACCGCGACCAACGCCTTCGTCACCGGCCCGATCGCCGAGCTGTTCGATATCCCGCACCTGCTGGCGACCGAGCCCGAGCGGCGCAACGGGCGTTACACGGGGCGCTACACCGGCACGCCGACCTTCCAGCACGGCAAGATCCTGGCGCTGGAGGAATGGCTGGAGGCGCAGCAGGCGCGCCCGGAGGAGACCTGGTTCTACTCGGATTCGCGCAACGACCTGCCGCTGCTCGAGCAGGTCGACCACCCGGTGGCGGTCGATCCCGACCCCGTGCTGCGGCGCGAGGCCGAGGCACGTGGCTGGAAGATACTGGCGCTCAACACGGTCGAGGAAACGGCGGAGTAGAACGAAAAAGCCCCCGGTGTCGCCGGGGGCTCGAAGGAGGCAGCCGGCCGTCGCGCGGCGATCTCAGGCGGTCGGCAGGGTGACGCCCCGCTGGCCCTGGTACTTGCCGCCACGATCCCGGTACGAGGTCTCGCAGACCTCGTCGGACTCGAGGAAAAGCATCTGCGCCACGCCCTCGTTGGCGTAGATCTTGGCGGGGATGGGGGTGGTGTTGGAGAATTCGAGGGTCACGTGCCCCTCCCACTCGGGCTCGAGCGGGGTGACGTTGACGATGATGCCGCAGCGGGCGTAGGTCGACTTGCCCAGGCAGATGGTCAGTACATTGCGCGGGATGCGCAGATACTCGACGGTACTCGCGAGCGCGAACGAATTCGGCGGAATGATGCAGACATCCGATTCGACGTTGACGAAGCTGCGCTCATCGAAGCCCTTGGGGTCGACGAACGCCGAGTTGATGTTGGTGAAGACCTTGAACTGCGGCGAGCAGCGCACGTCGTAACCGTAACTCGACGTGCCGTAGGACACGATTTTGCCCCCGTCGTTCGCCCGGACCTGACCCGGTTCGAAGGGCTCGATCATGCCATGCTCGTCGGCCATCCGACGGATCCAGTGGTCGGGCTTGATGCTCACGCTTGCGGCTCCCCTGACTGCGTGCCGCGGGATTATGGCACAGCCCCCGGCGGGTCGCACGACCCCCGCGGGGGCGCGGCACCCTGTCACCCGCCCATAAAAAAGCCCGACCACGCGGAGCGTGGCCGGGCCTGTAGTACCGCTAACCGGGCCCGGCTTACATGTCGCCGGAGACCCAGTACTCGACGCGGTCGCCGTTGTTGTCGATGTACTTGGTCACCGCCTCTTCGTAGCTGGTCTCGCGCGCCTCGTACATGGCGGCCTGCAGATCGTCGATCGGGATCCACATGCGCCCCAGCATCGTGGCGGCGTCGATGTTCTCCTGGTAGAAGCCCTGGCGGGCGATCGCGTGGATCCGCTCCCAGGAGCCCAGGACGCCCTTGGGGTCATCGATGTAGCGCAGATCCCAGGCGCCGAACTTCCAGTGCGGGCTCCAGCCGGTGACGACGAT
>CAYUAO010000028.1:0-2838 GCA_964442775.1 uncultured Halothiobacillus sp.
GAGGTCAGAAAGGCATCCTGGCCGTCCCCTCTTGTGCGAGCGGGCCCCGCCCGCGCAAGTCGTGGCCCCACCCAAGCCTCGCTCAGGCCAGCAGCACGGCAATGATGCCGGTGATGAAGATGCCGTCGAAGGTCCCCGCCCCGCCGATGGAGGCCACCGGCGAGCCCATCTTGCGAATGTCCTTGAGTCGCAGCAGGTCGGCCCCGATCAGCACGCCCAGGGTGCCGCCGACATAGGCCAGCGCCGGGCTGTGCTCCGGGTCGATCACGATCCCGGCAATGGCCGCGGCCAGCGGCGCGATGATGATCGGCATGCCGATGCCGATGCCCGGCAGGGGGCGGCTGGCGTAGTACGACACGGCGGAGACGGTGATCACCGCCAGCACGTAGTCGAACACCGCCGCGCCGGCATTGAGCACCAGGTAGGTGGAGAACGTGAGCGGCAGCAGGCAGCCACCCAGGTTCACGGCTACGGTCGTGTAGCCCTCGAAGGGAATCTGTCGGTGCTTGAGCAGGCTGCGGAACGGTTCGGGCGGCGGCTCGTCGGGCTCTTCGGCCTCCATGCGGAACAGTGGCAGGTTCACCAGGCTGCCCAGCAGCGAGGCGAACAGGAGCGTCATCCCCGCCTCCGGCTCGAGGCCGAGCTTGTCGAAGGCGATCTGCAGCGCCCCGACCTGGATCAGGACGAAAAGGAAGACCAGCCCGAACAGGGCGAACAGGAACGGGCCGCCCGGCATCGCCTTCAAACTCCGCGGATCGCCGAGACGACCACGAAGGCGTTTTCGCCGCGCCCGGGCCGCAGGGGCTCGATATCCCGCGTCTCGGCCAGCGAATGGGCCAGGGTCTGCCCCCAGGCGTCGACGCGAAAGCCGCCGCCCTCGAGGAAGCCGGCCACCTCGTCGGCGGAGTAGAACGTGGCGTCCCGGTAGAACACGCTCTCGTGCTGGTGCGCCGTGTAGTGCCGGCCGAGCGTGCTCTCCCGGTCGATGAAGCCGATCACCAGCCGACCGCCCGGCCGAAGCACGCGGCGGGCCTCGGCCACCATCCTGGCGGGCGAGTCAACGAAGCAGATCGTGGTGACCACCAGGGCGTGGTCGAAGCGGCCCGCCTCGAACGGGAGGTCCTCCGCGACCCCCTCGACCACCTCGATGCCGCGTTCGGCCGCGTATCCCAGCATGGCCGGGGACGGGTCGACGCCCACCTGAACGCCCAGCGGCCCGGCGAACCGACCGCTGCCGACACCGATCTCCAGGCCCTCGCCCTCCCAGGGCAGGAACGCCCGCAGGGCCAGCAGTTCGGAGAGATAGGCGGTCTCGTGATGCTCGAACCACGCCTCGTAGCGCTGGTGATGCGCCTCGAAGGCGGCTTCTCGGGCCATGCGCGCAACTCCTCGGTTTCCGTGGGTCCTGGGGGCGCTCACCGACTCCCGGCGAGGAGAGACGACCGGCGCGATGATTCGTCGAGGACACGCCCGAGGGTCGCGAGCCGGTCGACGGGCACGTAGTCCCGCCCGGCCAGGCTCGGCAGGCTGTCGCTACCGGGCGTCGTCCCGACGTGCTCCAGCGCGCGCCAGATCAGCTCGGAGCAGTACATGGCCTCGCGGTCATCGAGCCGGAAGCTCGTGTCGAAGGGCGTGCGCCGCTCCAGGTGGCCATCGAGCCACTCGCCGACCCGCGCGCGCCTTCCGGCGTCGAGCGCCGGGCGCACCACCCGGACGTACTCGGCGCCTCCCGTGAACGCGGCGGGCGACTCGCGACGGATGCGCCCGCCCATGGGCGAGCCGTCCATGTGTACCACGGCGACCCCCTTCCCGTCGCGGATCACCATGCCCACGTGGCTCCAGCGCGGATCGCTGTCGGCGAACCGCCGGGCGAGAAACGCCCAGGCGCTGTCGTTGCCGGTGAGCACGATGTCCCCCGTCCGCAATGAATCGACCGCGGGGCCGGCGAGCGCGAAAGGCGAGAACAGGCCGAGTAGCAGCACCCAGAGGCGTGGGTCTACGGGCGCGTTTCGCACTGCTTCGCGGCGACCATCAGCTCCTGGAAGGTGTTCTCGTCCAGGCGGGTGCCGACTTCGTCGATGGAGGCGTCCTCGTTCTTCATCAGGTCGACCAGTTCGGCCAGCTGACCCTCGCTGAGGTTCTTGTCGAGCCGTTCGCCCATGCAGGCGCAGCCTTCCGCGTCACCCGAGTTCGTCTCGCAGACCGCCTCGAAGTCGTCCCGCGGGCTCGAACAACCGGCCAGCGCCAGGCTCAGCACACCCGCCAGCACGGTCAGGCCGGCAACCTTCCCTGTCGTTTTCTCCATTCGTTCTTGTCCATGTCATGGGTTCGGGAAGCCAGTCTACCGCGTCCGCGAAGGTCTCGCAGCAGCCCGGCGAACGAACTCCGGGCCAGCCGGGGTTGAAAGCGACCTCGCGCCGGCAACGGTTCAACCGTGATGGGGGCCACCCTTGCCTTTCATGTGACCGCCCTTCGCGCCGCGCTTCATGCCGTGCATGCCCGAGCCCTTGAGCCGGTCGATCATGCGCCGCTGGTTCTCGTCGAGCGTCTGGTAGAAGGCGTCCATCGCCTCGGCGCGTTCCTCCATGCGCTCGGCCGCCGAGCGCATGTGCTCCGCCTTCAGGCGCATCTGGTCCGGCGTGCTCGCACCCAGCATCTCGCGGCGCATCTCGCGCTTTCGCTCATGGCGCTGTCCGCGCTGGGCCTGGTGATTCTCGCGCATCTCGTCGAAGGCCTCGCGCTGGGCCTCGTCGAGACCGAGCATCTCGGCCATGCGCTCGTGACGTTCGCCATCGCCATGCCGGTAGCCGCCTCCATCTCGCTCCCCGTGATGACCGG
>CAYUAO010000028.1:2938-18494 GCA_964442775.1 uncultured Halothiobacillus sp.
CGCACTGGCCCGGCGAGGCGAGCGAGGCGCCGGAAAACGCCAGCAGCGACGCGGTGAGGATGGCGGTGGTGGCCTGGGTGATCGATTTCATGGCATTGCTCCATTACAGGTTTGCATGTCGGGTCGGTACAGGCTGATTGAAGCAGCTTCGGACGTCCCCTGCGTTTCGGCTGCGTTACAGACCGTTGCTCCCGTCACGGTGCTGAAGGTGAGCCACAAATTGTCGGGCACCTGTTGGGGACCTGTTACGAAGCGCCCGCGGGCGGCGAAGGAAACGCTCGAACTGTTCATCGACAAGCCGTCGCGCAACGGTCACCTCGTTACACCCTGCACAAGACTGCCGACGGCGAGGCAATGTGGTGCGAGTTCGACGGGCGGGGGGCCTTCGCCCGCCCCGGACCCCGCCCTCCTTACGGCAGGCGGGGTAAGGGAAGGTCTGCACGGGATGCGCCCGGCTCATCTTTGCGTTACGCTCTGGCAATCATTCGCATTTGCACTTGCTTTCGCGTCGAGGCAGAATTCCCCGGAACCCTTCACCGACATGCCGACGAATAAGGAGATTGCCACGTGACACATCGCTTACCGACCCTGCTCGCCACCATGGGAGCCCTGAGCCTGGTGACGCAGCCCGCGCTGGCCGACCAGATGGCCGACCTGAAGAAGGTACTGACCACCAACGCCGATATTGCCCACGCGGTCTACGCCGACTCGGTCGATACCGCCGAGGCCCTGCAGGAGGCGATCGATCGCCTGATCGAATCACCGACGCAGGAGAATCTCGACGCCGCGCGTGTCGCCTGGCTGGTCGCTCGCGAGCCCTACGGCCAGTCGGAGGTCTATCGCTTCCGCAGCTCGCCGATCGACGACGACCCGTCGACATCCGCCGCCGAGGACGGCCCCGAAGGCGAGATCAACGCCTGGCCGCTGGGCGAGGCGCTGATCGACTACGTCGAGACCGGCGGCGACTTCACCCCGGCCGAGGTGGGCGTGACCAGCCACGAGACTGGCGTGGACGACCCGATCCCGTCCAACAACCTGATCACGGCGACCGACATCGCCATCGACGAGGACCTACTGGAAAAGACCGTCTCTGCCGAGGACGAGCGCGACGTGCTCGCCGGCTACCACGCAGTGGAATTCCTCTTGTGGGGGCAGGATCTCAACGAGGAAGGCGAGGTCACGAATCGCGACGATCGTGTTGATTCGGTCAAGACCCACAGCGCGTCAAACCTCGCCCACGGCGGCCAGCGTCCGGTCACCGACTTCGACCCGGAGAACTGCACCAGCGGCGAAAAGGCCGCCGAGGCGGTGATCTGCGAACGGCGCGGCGAGTACCTTGCACTGGTGACCGACAAGCTGGTCGACGACCTGACCTTCGTCCGCGACCAGTGGGATCCCGAGGCTGGCGACAACTACTACGCGAGCTTTACCCAGCCGGCGGACATGAACGAGGCGAATCGCCACCTGCTGGAGATCCTCACCGGCATGGGCACGCTGTCCGAAGGCGAGCTTGCCGGCGAGCGGATGCAGATCGCGCTGTCGGTCAACTCGCAGGAAGACGAGCACTCCTGCTTCTCCGACAACACCCACCGCGACATCTGGCTCAATGCCGAGGGCGTGGAAAACATCTACTTCGGCGATTACGCCGGCTACGACGGCGATCTCGACGGCAAGGACGACGCGGATGGCCGCGCGGTGAACGGCTACGGCATCGACGACTACCTGCGCGACCACGGACACGCCGAGGTGGCGGAAAACGTCGAGTCGGCCTTCGATCGCACAGCCGACGGTTACCGCCGGATCGACTCGATGGCCCGGGACGGCCAGCCGTTCGACGTGCTGATCGAGAACATCGCCGCCGAGCGGGCCGCGCCTGTCAAGGAGACCATCGTCTCGCTCAATGCCCAGGCCTCGCAGATCGGTCAGATCGCGCGCGTGCTGGATCTCGGCTCGATCGAGGACGTGGTCGACCCGGACGCCTCGGCCTGCGACACCACCAACCCGGTCGCCGAATGCGAGTGATCGCCACCAACCGCCACCCGGGCCGAGCGGCCCGGGCCATGATGGTTTGAAACGACAGATGATTACGACCAACCCGCTCCCGGCGGGTTTTCTGACGTTGGCACTCTGCGCCGCGGCCGGCTCGACCTGGGCAGCCGAGGGCAGCGTGCCCCCCCTTTCTCCGGACGAACGCCATCCCGGCGGCGAGGCCAGCGTGGCGTTCGACCCGACCCCGTCGTCGACGCTGCCCGCGGCCAATCTCGACGATGAGGCCGTCGCCCGCTTTCACGCCGGCAAGGCGCTGGCCCGACAGCCCTGGGTGATCGCACCCACCGCCACCGACGCCCGGGACGGGCTGGGGCCGGTCTACAACGCGCGCACCTGCCTGACCTGCCACGTCAACGGCGGTCGGGGCATCGTTCCCGACGGGGACGAAGGCACCCTGCCGCACGGCATCGTGCTATTGAGCCTGCCTTCGGACAACGGCCTGCCCTTGCCGGAACCCACCTACGGCGAGCAGTTGCAGACGCGCGGCATCGGTCTGGCCGACCGTTTCGGCAGCGCACAAGGTGGCGATGCCGGCAAGCTGGTGGGTGAAGGCCGCATCGAGGTGCTGTGGGAAAGCGTACCGTTCACCTACCCGGACGGCGAGACGGTCGAACTGCGGCGACCGCGCATGGAAATCACGAAACTCGGCTACGGCCCCATGCACCCGGAAACGATGACCAGCCTGCGCAACGCCCCGGCCCTGCACGGCACCGGGCTGCTGAGCCTGGTCGATCCGGCCGACGTGGCCGCCCTCGCCGATCCCGACGACCGCGACGGCGACGGCATCTCCGGGCGGGTCAACCGCGTGATCGACCCCGAAAGCGGCGAACGCGTGCCCGGCCGCTTCGGCTGGAAGGCCGACCGCGCCAGCCTGCGCGAACAGGTGGGCGCGGCCTTGCAGCAGGACCTGGGCCTGACCAACCCGGTCTTCCCGGAACAGCCCTGCAGACCGATGCAGATCGCCTGCCGACAGGCACCCGACGGCGCCGACCTGGAGGGGCTGGAGGTGCCGGCGCATCGCTTCGACCTGCTGGTCGAATACAATCGCCACATCGGCGTTCCCGAGCGGCGAAAGCCCGACCACCCGGTCGTGCGACGCGGCCGCGACCTGTTCCATCAGACCGGCTGCGCCGACTGCCACCGGCCGTCCTTCCGCACCATGGCGGACGACCGCTACCCGGCCCTGTCGGAACAGACCATCTGGCCCTACTCGGACCTGCTGATCCATGACATGGGCGAGGCGCTTTCGGACGGTCGCCCCGCCTTCGAGGCCGGTCCCTCGGAATGGCGCACCGCCCCACTGTGGGGCCTGGGCCTGAGCCGGGCGGTCAACGGCAGCCGGAACCTGCTGCACGACGGTCGCGCCCGCTCGGTCGAGGAGGCGATCCTGTGGCATGGCGGCGAGGCCGCGGGCGCGAAGGCGCGTTACATCCATCTCACGCCCGAGGAGCGGGACGCGCTCGAGGCGTTCGTGCGCTCGCTGTAACACGCGGCTGAACAAGAATCTAAAAGGAGTGGAATGTCATGAAACGAAGACAATTCATCGCCCTGCTGGCAGCCGCCGGTGTCGCCCCGGGAAGCATCCTCGCCTACCGACAGGCCGCGGCCAGCGCGGAATGGCAACTGGCCGCCGAAGGGGGGACGGGCCGCTACGCGCTCTCCGGCAGCGACGGCAAGGCCATGCGCTCGATCGCCGCGGGGTTTCGCGGTCACGATCTGGCCCAGCACCCCGTTCGACGGCATTCGGTACTGATGTTCGCCCGCCGCCCCGGCCGCGAGTGCATCGAAGCCGATTTCGTCGACTGGCAGCCGGTCAGGCGGTTCTCGACACCATCCGGACACAGCTTTGCCGGGCACGGCTGCTTCAGCGCCGACGGCCGGACCCTGTTCACCAGCGAAATCGTCAACGCCGACGGCCAGGGCCGGGTGGGCGTCTGGGACGCGGACAGCTACGAGCGCCTCGGCGAAATACCCACCGGCGGGATCGGCCCGCACGAGCTGGCGCTGATGCCCGACCGACGGACGCTGGTTGTCGCCAACGGCGGCATTCTCACCGGATCGCGCAGCGACGGCCCCGAGGCGGGAATCGACTTCCCCGTCGCACCAGGGCGCGAGAAACTCAACCTCGACGAGATGGACTCCAGCCTGGTCTACCTCGACATCGCCTCGGGGCGCATCGAGGAACAGGTGCGCCTGGACGAGCCCAAGGCGAGCATCCGGCACCTCGACGTCGCCGAGGACGGCACGGTGGCGGTCGCCACGCAGTTGCAGCGCGAGGCGATGGACCATGACCGAGTGGTGCCGCTGGGCGCCCTGCACCGCCGCGGCGAGGCGTTCCGACCGCTGGACCGGCCGGCGGAGATCGTTGCGGCAATGAACGACTACATGGGCAGTGTCGCGATCAGCCGGGTATCGCGGCTGGCCGGCTTCACAAGCCCGCGTGGCGACCTGGCCGGCTTCTGGCATCTCGATTCCGGCGAGTTCGCCGGCCACCACCGCCTGCGGGACGTCTGCGGGATCGCGACCAGCGCCGATCACGGGCGCTTCATCCTCTCCAATTCCTTCGGCGACATGCGCGAGCTCGACTCACGCACGCTCACCGAGGACCGCGACGCCCGCCGACGCTTCGAGAACGCCCACTGGGACAACCACCTGATCACGGTGACCGCATGAACACGCAAACGACCGCCGCCCGCTCCCGGCGCCTCGCCGCTGCCGCCGGGACCGTAACCCTGGCCGCCACGCTGCTGCTCACCGGCTGCGACGACGCCGGGCAGATCGACGCGCCCCCGGCCGGTACCCCCGAGGCACTCGACTTCGCCGTCGAGCGAAGCGTGGACACCACCATCGTGCCGAGCGTGGAGGCCTTCGCCGACTCGGCGCGGGCGCTGGACGTCGCGAACGAGACGTTCTGCGAGAACCCCGGCAGGGAAACACTCGAGTCGGCGCTCGCGGCCTGGAACGAGGCCGCGACCCGCTGGAGTCGCGCCGTGATCTACAATTTCGGCCCGCTCAACGACGACCTCTTCGCGCCGAAGATCCTCTACGTCGAATCCATGCGCCAGCGCGGCATCGACTACACCGCCAAGGTGCGCCACGAGATCGAGCGCCAGCTCACCATCGACGACCCGCTGGATAGCGCCCACTTCGAGGCGCTGCGTCACGACCAGACCGGCCTGCTGCCGGTGGAGATCCTGCTGTTCGAATCGACCGCCGACGACCGCCCACAGGCGCCCGCGGCGGTAGTCGAGGACTTCCGCGACCACCCGCGCAAATGCGACTACCTGCTGGGTATCAGTGAACGGCTGACGAACGACGCCGCCTACGTCGAGTCGGGCTGGACGGAAGGTTTCAAGGACACCGAGACGCCCTACCGCGACCTGTTTGTCGACGGTGACCTGGATCAGGGGGGTAGGCCGCTGGCGGTGCTGCTGGTCGCCGTCCAGGATCACCTCGACTACCTGAAACGACGCAAGCTCGACGGCACGCTGGACGCGCGGCTGGCCGGACGGTTCTACGTCAACGTGGCCGCGACGATCGAGGAGATCGAAACACTGGTCGGCGGCGAGCACGGGCTGCTCGCCGAGGCCGAGGCGCGGGACCACGCCGGGACGGCCACCGGCATCCGCGAGGCACTGACTGCCGCCTCCCGGGCGGTGGCGGACGAGGACCGCGAGGCACTGACCGCCGAGGTCCATCGCCTCTGGAAGCTCTTTCGCGAACAACTGCCCGACGCGCTTGGCGTGGAGCTGGGGCTGAATTTCAGCGACGGCGATTGACGGGACGGAGCCGGCCGGCATCGCCCCCATGGCTCGCTCGCGCAAGGCATGAGCCACCGCAGGTTGCGGCTGATAGCCCACCAATCGCGTACCCGATCCGTCCCAGACTGTTGGGCTTCATTGCATTCAGCCCAACCAACGGTGTCATCACCCGTCGTGCCCGGTTGCCCTGATACCTACGGGAAACGGGGACGGCGACGTTCGCCGCCTTCGCCCGCGGCGCGCTCACACAGGGAAGTCGTCATGGAACATGTGGGAGCTTTCCCTGCCCTGGGGGCGTGTCCCGGTATCGGTTGACACGACGCAAACCGGTACAGCCGCCGGCGGCGATCGCTACTGATCGCAGCCCAGATCATCCTCCGGCAGGAGATGCTCGTAGCGTTCGTCGGTGAGCGTGCGCAGGAAGCAGACCATCGCCTCGATCTGGTAATCGTTCATCGGATCGCCGACCGACAGCAGATCCTTGGCGACCGTCTCCGGCACCTCCGGCTCACGCCAGGGTTCGCCGGTCTCGGGGTTGATGTCCCGCTCTTCGTTGACGAAATGGTCGTAGAACTCGACCACCGTCTTCAGGTCGCGGAACACGCCGTTGTGCATGTAGGGGCCGGTAACGGCGACATTGCGCAGGGTGGGCACCTTGAACTGGCCGCGCGTCGCGGGATCGTCGACCGCCGGATGACCATAGAGCCCCGGATCGGGCTCGGCCATCTCCACCGCCGGATTGGCGGGCACGCCGATATTGTGGAACTCGTAGCCGGTGAACGGCTCCTCGAACTTCTTCACCGGGTCGCCGTTCTCGTGCAGTTGGTGACAGACCGCGCAGTTGGCGAACTGGGAGAAGAACAGTGACTTGCCGGCACTTTCCTTGAAGCTCAGGGTGGCCTCGCCCTCGAGCGCGCGATCGTACTTCGAATCGAAGGTGGCGAACTGCTCGCCGCGCTCGAAGGCGGCGATGCTCTCGCTCATCGCACGGTAGCCCGACTCGGGGGAGTCGAGCACGTCCTCGCCGAACAGTGCCTCGAAGGAGGCGACGTAGGCGTCGTTCTCCTGGAGGCGTTCGACCACTGCCGCTTCACTCGGCATGTTCATCTCCACCGGGTTGAGGGGTGGCCCGCCGGCCTGTTCCGCCAGTGTCGCCGCGCGGCCGTCAAGGAACTGCCCGCCCAGGGCGCCGTGATATTCGCGGAAGGCCTTCTGCTTGTTGACCCGCCGCCGCTTGCCGTCGGACTCGAAGGTGGGCGCCAGGGCCGCGTAGGTCAGGGTGGGGGCGTTGCGCTCGCCCAGCGAGTGCCCGTCATCGCCCAGCGACACCGGCCGCCGTTGCCCGTCCTCGTCATGGCGAGCGTCGATGAAGGCCTTGCCGGGATCGTGACAGGTCGCACAGGACTGTGTGCGATCCTTCGACAGTCGCGGGTCATGGAACAGCGCCTCGCCGAGTTCCGCTCGGGTCTCGAAGACTGCCACATCCGTCTCGGCCGCCACCTGGGAGCTGGCCACCGGGACAAGCGCCAGGCACAGGGAGACGATCGCCGGGCAACGGCGGCTCGCCGCCCTCCCCGGTAACGGATCGCGTGTCGATGAATCTCGCCGCATCATCTCGGAGATGACCTCCTGGCTGGATGCAAATTCTGCCCTGTACGCCTTATGCCCGCCGTGACGGCCCACGGCGCGACACCTAACCGCAAACGCCGCCGGAAAACGGCGGCGACGAGGGTCACGGCCCGACCGGCGTCGAGCGAGGCGACACCGGCCGACACAGCCGGCCTGGACGGGAGGATACCCCGTGTCAGAACGCGACCGCCAGTTGCGTGAGGAAGGTGCCGGCGGTCTTGCCGGTGCCGCCGTCGGCGGCGTCGTAGTCCTCGTCGTGGGCATACTCGAAGGAAAGCGACGTGAGCGGGAAGACCTCGACCGACAGCGCGGCGCTCACGCGGGATTCCGGCAGGCCGAGCGCCACCGACTCGTCGGTGCCCTGGTAACCGATCCCGGCGCTGGCCGGCTTGCCCATGAGATCGAAGGCGTAGCTGGCCTCGACGTTCCAGGCGCTCGGCTGGGCACCGGCGCCGTCGAAGCCGATCTCGTTCGCATCGAAGGAGTCCGTCGCGCCCAGGTACTCGCCCACCAGCGTCACGTCGCCAACGCCGAGCACCGCGCTCGCGGTCCAGCCACCTACCTTGTCGGTTTCACCGCCGCCGGTGTTCTCCTTGATTGCGCCCTCCAGGCCGTCCGACTCGCCCAGGCTGTTGACGTAGCCGGCGGACAGGGCCAGGTCGGCCACGCCGACAGAACCGGCATAGCCCGCGGTCGCGCCGAACCCGTCGATCTGGTTCTCGTCCTCGAGATGGCCATTGAAGGCGAAGACCTCGGCGGAGAAACCGCCCTGGCCAATACCCGCGGAGAGAGCGGTCTCGCGGGTCTCGCCCAACTCGAGGGTCAGCGGGTCGGAGACCATGGCGGTCTCGTAGACGCCGAACGGCAGGTAGAACTGGCCGGCGCGCAGCGACCAGGGGCTGTCGGCGTGACCGAGCATCACGCTGGCCGTGTCGATCTCCAGCGGCGTGTCGTTTTCCTCGTAGAGCGTGGAAATCTCCGCGCTCACCCACTGGTTGATCGCCGCCTCGAGGCCCAGCGCCCCGGTAGCGAGCACGATGTCGCTCTCGTCGCCACCGGTATACGGGCTGGACTGGAACACTTCGACTTCGACCGCCCCGCCCAGGGTGACGTCCGGGTAGGACGTGTCCGAAGTGGTCTCGGCGGCGGCCAGCGGGGCGACCAGGGCCAGCGGGACGGCCGCCAGCCGGAAGGGGGACTGCAATGACTTCATGTCGGCTCCTCGATTGCAAGATCGGCCGGAAGGGAATGCCTTCCGGGGATTCGTGATATCGAGGGCTGGCTCGCGGCGGCTGGCTTGCCCGTTCGATGCGTCGCCGGCAGGTGCCGGCTATCAATTCGAACAGGATACTAAATGCGAATCGTTGCGATTGCAACCCCTATTCGCCACCTTTGTGAGAGATGGGAATCAGGTCAAGGATACGAGGAGAGGGATGCAGATCGGGGAACAGGACATCCAGCGGGAGCCCCCGGCAACGAGGGCAACCAGGGCCGGGTCAGTCGCCCGTGGCAGCGCCGCTGCGTTGTCGCCGGGGGCCGTAAAGGGCAGCGATCGCGAGGACGATGCCGGAGACGGTGGCGATCATCCCGGCCGCGCTGACCGCATCGTCGGCACCCAGCCACAGCGGGGCGTGGCCGGCCAGGACATAGCCCATCACCGCGGAGAACACGGCGAAGGCGAGCGACCAGAGCAGTTGCCGCTCCAGGCGGTCGGTCATCAGGCGGGCGGCGGCCGGCGGACAGATGAACATGGCGATGACAATGATCGAGCCGACCGCGTCGAAGGCGGCGACCGCGGCGACCGCGGCCATGATCACCAGGGCGAGACCGATCAGGTTGGTGCGCATGCCCATCACCCGGGCGAAGTTCTCGTCGAAGGTCGATATCTTGAGCGGCCGCCAGAAGATGACCGTAAACACCAGCATCAAGAGGGCGACGATGGCGATGCGGGGCAACTCCGGCGGCAAACCGGCAAGCGCGACCGGATCGAGCAGCGACCCCCAGCCCTCGGCCTCGACCCAGATCAGGCTCTCGAGGTTGCCGTAGAGCGCATGCTGGACGTCCAGGTGCACCGAGGAGGTATCCGACTGCTCGAGCAGCAGCACCCCGAAGGCGAACATGGCGGTGAACGCCACGCCCATGGCGGCGCCCGGCTCGATCCGCCCCAGCCGGCGGATCGTCTCGATCAGCGCCACCGCGACCACGGCCGCGCCGGCGGCCCCGGCCATCATCGCCCAGGAACTGACCGTGCCGCTCAAGAGAAAACCGACCACGATGCCCGGCAGGACCACGTGGCTGATGGCGTCCCCGATCAGCGCCTGGCGCCGGAGGATGAGGAAGTTCCCCGGCAGGGCGCAGGCGATCGCGGCCAGTACGCCGATCAGGATCGGCACCAGCGACAGCATGACGAATTCGCTACCCACGGCAGGCGCCCTCCCCCTTCTCAGCAAGTTGCCGATCGATCTCCGCGATCTCGTCGGCGGTCAGTAACGACTCGAGCGGACGCAGGCCGTCGTAACGCGAGACCACGGCCTCGTGGGCGTGCATGTTGCGGGCGACCGCCCAACGATCCTCGTCGTGGCAGGCCTTATCCGCCTGGCGCCGCCCTTCCTCGGTGGGCACGCCGTCGGCGCGGGCGTAACCGGCGCGGACGAGCAGCGAGATGGTGAAGTGCTCGTAGATCGGCACGTCCTGGGCGATTGCGAGCAACCCCTGGCGCAGGTGGATGCGTCGCTGCTGCCGACGGTGACGCAACCAGACCGAGAAGATCCCGCGCAGGGGCGAGAACAGCAGCGAGCCCACGAACAGGGCGAAGGCGACCAGGACGATGATCGGCCCGGTGGGCAGGGAGGGCGCGGTGGCCGACAGGGTCGCGCCCAGGTAGCCCGACGCCCCGCCGATCGCGGCGGATATGACCAGTACCCGATCGACGCGGTCGCTCCAGAAGCGCGCCGCGACCGGGGGGATGATCAACAAGGCCACGATCAGGATCAGCCCGACGATCTTCAGCCCGATGATCGTCACCGCCAGGACCAGGCCGGTGATGGCCAGGTCGACCAGGCGGACGGGCATCCCCGTCGACGAGGCGAAACCGCTGTCGAAGGCGACCATCGTCATCGGCCGCCTGAGCGCCCAGACCGCCATGATCGCCAGCGCGCCGGACACCGCAATCATGACCGCGTCCTGGTAGACCATGCCGGCGGTCATCCCCAGCAGGAAGTCCTCCAGGCCCGCGGGGCGCCCGATCGAGACCGTCTGGATCACGGTCAGCAGCACCACGCCGAAGCCGAAGAACACCGACAGCACGGCGCCGATCGCGGCATCCTCGTTCAGGCGCGTGCGCCGGGTCAGCCAGAGCATGACCAGCACCCCGAGGGCCGAACTCACCGCCGCACCCAGCAGCAGGCCCGCGAGATGCCGCCCCTCCCCGCCCAGCGCGGCCATCACCAGGAACGCGATGCCCACCCCGGGCAGCGTGGCGTGACTGATCGCATCGGAGACCAGCGCCCGCTTGCGCAGGAACAGGAAGGTGCCGGTCGCACCGGCCGCGATGCCGAGCAGCGTGGCACCGATCGCCACCAGCGTGGCGTTGTAGCCCAGCTGCAGGGTGAGCGCCTCAATCCACATTGCCCGCCCCGACGGTCAACCGATCGACGTGTCCGGTCTCCAGCCGCCCGCCGTAGGTCTTCTGCAGGTTCTCCTCGGTGAAGACCTCGCCGACCGGGCCCTCGGCCACGCGGCGGACATTGATCATCATGACGTGGTCGAAGTAGTCGCTCACGGTCGAGAGATCGTGGTGAACCGCGACCACGGTCCGCCCCTCGTCCCGGAGCGTCTTGAGCACCCGGATGATGGCACGCTCGGTGGCCGCGTCGACACCGGCGAACGGTTCGTCGAGGAGATAGAGGTCGGCGCCCTGGGCCAGCGCGCGGGCGAGAAAGACGCGCTGCTGCTGACCGCCGGAAAGCTGGCCGATCTGCCGGTCGGCGAAATCGCCCATGCCCACCCGCTCGAGGCAATCGTGAGCCCGTTGCCGGTGGCGTGCGCGGACCGGTCGCAGCAGACCGAGATCCCGGGCCAGCCCCATCAGGACGACGTCCAGCACCCGGGTGGGGAAATCCCAGTCCACCGAGGCGCGCTGGGGCACGTACGCCACGCGATGCCGGTTCGCAGCCAGCGGACGGCCGTACACGGACACCACGCCCGACAGGCGCGACACGATGCCGAGGACCGCCTTGATGGTGGTCGACTTGCCCGCCCCGTTCGGGCCGACGATCGCGGTCATCGACCCGTCGCGAACCGTCATGTCCAGCGAGAAGACCACCGGCTTCTGCCCGTAGGAAACGGTCAGGCCACGAACGACCAGCGGGTGGTCACCGAGGTTCTCGGGCAACGACTCGACACGTTCGCTCCTGAAGAACGGCAATCCAAGCATCATTTCTCCCCGTCGAGTTTTTCCTGCATGCCGTCGGCCGGCACCTCGCCGTCGAGCGCGGAGACGATGGTGGTGACGTTGTGATCGATCATGCCGATGTACGTGCCCTCGTAGGTACCCGATTTTCCCATCGCGTCGGAGTAGAGCGTCCCGGCGACCTGCACGTCGTGACCCCTGGAACGGGCCCCCTCCACCAGCGCGCGAATATTGCGATCCGATACCGAACTTTCCACGAACACCGCCGTGATGTCACGCTCGACCAGCAGGTCGACGACGTCGCGAATCCGCCGCAGGCCCGCCTCGGATTCCGTGGAAATGCCCTGTATGCCGATCACGTCGAAGTCGAACCGACGGCCGAAGTAGGCGAAGGCGTCGTGGGCGGTGACCAGCGCGCGTCGTTCGGTCGGCACGGTGCCCACCGCCTTCTCGGCATAGGCATCCAGCTCGGCGATCTCCTCGCGGTAGGACGCCGCACCCCGGCGGAACGTGTCTTCCGCGTCGGGCCGGGCCTCGATCATTGCCTCGAGAATGCCGTCGACGACCTCCGCCCAGAGCGCCGGGTCCATCCAGACGTGCGGGTCGAGCTTGTCGTCGTAATCGGCGTGACCGATCAGCCGATCCCGCGGCAGCGCCTCGGCCACGGCCACCACCGTCTGGCGACGCTCGAGGCGGTGCAGGAACCCTTCCATCTGCGCCTCGAGATACAGGCCGTGCCAGAGCACCAGGTCCGCGCGGGAAAGCTTGAGGATGTCGCTACGGGTCTGACGGTAGCTGTGCGGATCGACCCCCGATCCCATCAGGACCTCGACGGTCACCTCGTCACCGCCGATCGCCCGGGCGGCATCGGCGATCATGCCGGTGGTCGCGACGATCCCGAGCCGATCGCCGGCGTGCGCGGCGCCCGCGCCAAGCAGCAATCCCAGTGCCAGCAGCCCGGACCGCCAGATGGTCATGAACCGCAGCGGGTCTCGCACGTTCCTCGCTCTCATTCGCTTTTTCTCCCCTCAGCAGAAGGACAATACATGACGCGGCCCCGAACCTGAATTAGTCTCGCCTAACTCGAGGGAACGAACCATACCATAAAAGTTAGCCTTGGCTAATACTCTGCTGCTGAAGCACGTGAAGATCGTGAAGAACAGCGCGACCAAGGCGAACAGCGTTCGAGCGGAAATCATGGCCGCACACCACGCGACGCCCACGCGGTCCGGAAGACCTCGCCCCTGTCGGAGCCGATCGGCGAGCGCTGCGTTCATGACGAGAGGGGCGGAGATTCGACGACTCATCGAAGGCCGACGAGGTAAATCGGGGAAGGAGGCAATCACGCGCAGCCAGTGACCGGGACGGGCTACTTCAGGGGTTCGCGGACCCGCAGCGCCGCCCGGCCGTTGTCGGTGGAGAGCCGGTTGGTGATGTGGCAGAAAAGCTCGGCGGTCTTCTGCGCGTCGTAGAGTGCGCCGTGGGCGCGGCTGTTGTCCCAGTCGAAGCCGGCGGCCGTGCAGGCCCTGGCGAGCACCGTCTCGCCGACGGCCACCGCCGCGGCGGTCACCGTGTCCAGCGTGGAGAACGGATGGAAGGGGTTGCGCTTGTAACCGGTGCGCTCGCAGGCGGCCTTGACCACCGACAGGTCGAACGGCGCGTTGTGCCCCACCAGGATCGCGCGGCGCGCGTTGAGCGCCTTGACCTGGCGGCGGATGGGGCGGAAGAAGGCGTCAAGCGCCGCGCGCTCCTCCATGGCCTCGCGTTCCGGGTCGGCCGGATCGATGCCGTGGATCTTGATCGAGACGGGATCGACCACGGTCAGGGCGCTGGGATGCACCGAGACGGCAATCTCCTCGGCGGGATACAGCAGCCCGTGCTCGTCGACGTCCAGCAGCACGGCGGCCAGTTCGAGCAGGGCGTGACCCTGCGGGTCGAGCCCGCCGGTCTCCACGTCGACCACCACCGGCACGAAGCCGCGAAAGCGGCGCGCGATGGTCCAGTCGGACTGTTCGGCGGGAGCCTCGCTCATCGGGCGCTCAATCCAGGCCCAGGCGACGCCGCCAGGACGTGACGGTGTTGTGCATCAGCATGGTGATGGTCATCGGCCCTACCCCGCCGGGCACCGGCGTGATGAACCCGGCGCGCTCGGCGGCGGCCTCGAAATCCACGTCGCCGTAGAGGCTGCCGTCCTCGCGGCGATGGATACCGACGTCGATGACGATCGCCCCGTCCTTGATCCACTCGCCCTTGACCAGTCCCGGCTTGCCGGCGGCGACCACGACCAGGTCGGCCCGCCTGACATGCTCGGCCAGATCCCGGGTGAACCGGTGACAGACGGTCACAGTCGCCCCGGCGAGCAGCAGCTCGAGCGCCATGGGGCGACCGACGATGTTCGACGCCCCCACGACCACCGCCTCCATCCCGTGCAGGTCTCGCCCGGTCTCCTCGAGCAGCCGCATCACCCCGAAAGGCGTGCAGGGGCGCAGTTCGGGCTGACGGATGACGAGCCGGCCGATGTTGGCGGGATGAAAGCCGTCGACGTCCTTGTCCGGGTCGATGCGCTGGATAATCGAATCGGCGCTCAGGTGCTCGGGCAAAGGCAACTGCACCAGGATGCCGTCGACGCGCGGGTCGTCGTTGAGTTCGTCGACCAGCGCATCGAGCTCGGCCTGGGTGATCGTGTCTTCCAGGTCGTGCGAGAACGAGACGATGCCCAGCTTGGCGCAGGCCTTGCGCTTGTTGGCCACGTACACCGACGAGGCAGGATCATGCCCCACCTGCACCACCGCCAACCCCGGCGGGCGATGGCCGTTCTCGGTGAAGGCGGCGATGGTCTCGGCGAGACCGTCGCGCACGGTGGCGCCGACGGCTCGCCCGTCGAGAAGTGTTGCAGTCATGGACGTGTCACGTGCGGGGAAAGGCGCGATTGTCGCACGCGCCCCGGGTCGACTCAACGCCGCGCCGGGCCCGGACGGGTCAAGCCGTAGTGGCGGGCAGGTAATGCATCGGCGACGGGTTGGGCTTGCCGATCAGGAAACCCTGGGCGTAGTCGATGCCCAGGGCGCGCACCTGCTCGAGGACCTCCTCGCTCTCGACGAACTCGGCCACCGTGCGAATGGAAAGTTCGCGCGCGAGCTCCGCGATCAACCGGACGAAGGCCCGGTCGCGCGTATCCTCCATCAGGTTGAGGATGAAGTCGCCCTCGATCTTGAGAAAGTCGATCGGGAAGTGCTTGAGGTAGTGGAACGAGGAGAAGCCCGAGCCGAAGTCGTCGATCGCGAACTTGAAGCCCTCGAGCCGCAACTCCTGGACGAACTTCTCCAGCACCTGGATGTTCTTGACCGTGTCGCGCTCGGTCAGCTCGAACACGATCCGCTCCTTGGCCACGCCGGTGCGCTCGACCAGACCGCGCACCGTCGGCAGGAACTCGGAGAGCACCAGCGCCCGCGGCGAGAGGTTGATGAACACCATGCCGTCGAACCCGCTGCGATCGATCTCGGCGAGCGCCTTCTCGATCACGATGTAGTCGATCCGGTCGATCACGCCCATCTTCTCGGCGATCTCGATGAACTCGCCCGCCCCCATGACGGTTTCGCCCAGATCGATGCGCGACAGCACCTCGACCGCCTCGACCTCGCCGGCGGCCGTCGCCAGGATCGGCTGGAAGTACGGCAGGATGCGTCTTTCCTCGACCGCGCGCTGG